>NZ_CP012407.1 GCF_001305595.1 Azospirillum thiophilum | reverse complement strand
ACCATACCGGTGTCTGGCAGCTCTATAAGCGGGAGTTCGGTCCGGCCGGTGCCGTGGGGAACGAGGTTCTTCTCGGCAGTTGGGGCAGCAACAAGGCCGATTGGCCGAACCCGGCGAGCATGGATGGAGCGGCCTTGCGGGACGGCAGCTATGTGCTGGCCTGGCATGTCTATGACAACCAGGGCAATGGGGCTGAAATCCGGATGCAGCGCTTCGCCGCCAACGGCACGGCGTTGGGGGCCTCGGTGCCTGTGAACAGCTACCGGACCGGCAACCAGACCGTACCGGCGGTCGCCGCCACCGCGGACGGCGGTTTCGTCGTCAGCTGGCAATCGGCCGGACAGGACGGCAACGGCAACGGCGTCTATGCGCAGCGCTTCGACGCCTCCGGCAATCGGGTCGGCAGCGAGTTCCGCATCACCGACGCTGTTACGGGCAACCAGGACGCTCCCTCCATCGCCGCCACCGCCGATGGTGGCTTCACCGTCGCATGGGGTGGTGATCGCATCGGCATCCGGCGGTTTGAAGCCGGCTACCGGTTCGGGACCTCCGGTGACGATATGCTGACTGATACGGGCGGCAGCCACACCTTGGTCGGTGGAACAGGCAACGACACGCTGATCGGAGGCGGCGGTGCAGATCTGTTCGTGTTTTCACCAGGGGATGGACAGGACATTGTTGAGGACTTTAACTTTTCACAAGGAGATCGCATCGGCCTGCCATCAGGACTGGCCTGGACAGTGGGCAGCAATAACCAGGGTGATGTTCAGATCCATTTTGGAATGTCGGACACCGTGACCCTGACTGGGATTCAGCCATCCGCCGTTTCCAGTGCTTGGTTTATAACGGTCTGAACCGTGCGACCTTGGGGGAGGTCTTTCCCCCAGGGTACTTGTATGCGTCCGGAGAGCGGATTTTTCCTCATGCTTGCCTTGCCAAGACCGATGTCCGTCAAAGGGGGGCAATGCGGACAGGTGGCTGGCACGGTTTCGTGACAAAGCGCTTTCCGCTCGTTCATAACCCTCTCCCGCGATCACATCGGCTTCCAAGGCCGGAGCCGGCTGGAGAGGGGAACGACGTGCCGCGACATCGTTTGCTGACCGAGGGCGAACTCCGGCAATTGTTCGGCGTTCCCGCCGACCGAGATGCTCTGGCGCGTCAATTCACGCTCACCCCTTCGGACCACGACCTGGTTCTGACGCGGCGGGGTGATGCCAACCGGCTCGGTTTCGCCGTGCAATTGGCGTTGCTCCGCCAGTCCGGTCGAGCGCTTGCCCAGGTCGAGGAACCAATCGACCCGCTGGTCGTCTGGATTTCCGTCCAGATCGACGTGCCGGCGCACCTGTTCGCCGATTACGCCCGTCGGCATCAGACGATGACCGACCATGCCCGGCAACTCGCCTCGATGCTCGGGCTGCGCCCATCGACCGATGCCGACCTTCCCTTCATGATCGAAGCCGCCACCCAGGCCGCCTGGACCGCGCCCAAGCCGGGAGTGATCGTCTCCGCCATCGTCTCCACGCTTCGCTCCAAAAAGCTCATCCTACCCGCCTTGGCGGTGATTGAGCGCACCGGTGCCGCCGGGCGTGCCCGTGCGCGCAAGCGGGCGGCGGACGCGCTGCTTGCCGGCCTCACCGACGAGCAACTGGCCAAACTCGACCGGCTGCCGGTCGTCGATCCCGAACTCGGTGGAACTCCTCTCGCCTGGTTGAAGGCGATGCCGAGCGCGCCGAAAGCCGGACATGTCCGCGACCTGCTCGGCAAGCTTCAGGCCGTCCGCGCCGTCGGGATTGCGCCCGACATCGCGTCGCGCCTTCCCGAAATCCGGTTCCGCCAATTCGTCCGGGAAGGTCAGGCATCGCCCGCCTATCTGCTCGGCCGCTACACCACCCATCGGCGGCGCGCGACTCTGGTCACCGTGCTGTTCGACCTGGAATCCCGGCTGACCGATGCCGTGCTCGACATGGCCGACCGGCTGATCGGCGGGGCCTTCACGCGGGGCAAGCATGCCAAGGAGAAGACCTATGCCGCCACGTCGCGCGATGTCGGCCGCCTGATGCGGCTGTTCCACGACACGATCGAGGCGCTCGGTGCGGCCCAGGACAGCGACCGCGACCGCGACGCCTTCGCCGTCGTCGACGAGACCGTGGGGTGGGCAAAGCTGTTGCGCGCCCGGCCCGAGGTGGCCGGCCTCGCCGATCTGGCGGAGGAGAATCCCCTGATCCGGAGAGCATAACAAACCTGGGGGTGCCGGACTGGCGGCCGGATTAGGGCGGCGGTAGGCTACGGGGGACAGAGTCATGGATGTGCAATGGCGCGACGACCACCCCGCAAGCGGAATCCCGATCCCGAGCTGCCGATCCTGCAGCTGAAAGTGCGCCTACTGGACGTCAGTCCGATGGTCTGGCGGCGCCTGCTGATCCCGGCCGTGATGACCCTGCGCGAGCTGCACGGTGTTCTCCAGGTCGCCATGGGCTGGGAGGGCGTTCACCTCTACGTCTTCGAACTCCGCGCCCGCCGCTACGGCTCGCCCAACCTGTGCACTGGAAACCCCGATGTTCCACTGGCCGACCTGCGCCTGCGGATCGGGGGCAAGCTGCGCTATCTCTACGACATGGGCGACGGCTGGCGCCATGAGGTGCGGGTCGAGGGCCGGCTGGAGGCTGAGGCCGGCGGCATGTATCCGCTTGTGCCTCGCCGGCGCGCATCCCTGCCCGGTGGAGGACAGTGGCGGACCAGTGGGCTGGCGGGAGCGCCGCCGCGCGCTCGTCGGCTTCGAGGCGCTGGAGGAGCTGGCCGAGATCGGCGACGTGCTCGCAAGCGTCGCCGAAACCCGGTCCCTAGCGGTGCTGGACGAGCCGGAAGCCCGTGACCGCTTCGAGGCGGCTGTGGAGCGGATGGAGGAGCGCAAACGCTGGCTGCCCAAGGAGTTCTGCCGAATCCAGGTCAATGAACGGTTTCGCCGGGAGGAGCACAAGCAGCTGATGCACCAGCAACTCTGGTGACCAGCGGCGGAGAGGGTGAACCGCGCCGGGATTGTCGGAGGCCCCACTTCTTGAGAAACTGGGGTCCTCATGACGAAACCAGCATCACCCAAGTACGCCCCTGAAGTCCGCGAACGCGCGGTTCGGATGGTGTTCGAGCACGAGGGCGAGCACGCCTCGCAATGGGCGGCGATCAGCTCGATTGCCGCGAAGATCGGCTGCAATCCGGAGACGCTGCGGAACTGGGTCCGGCAGGCCGAGCGCGACCAGGGCAAGCGGCCCGGCCCGACGACAGACGAGCAGGAGCGGATCAAGGCGCTGGAGCGTAAGCGGGGCGTGATCGCACCGGATCAGGCGTTGACAGCTGGGCTCCAGTTCCAGGGGAGGAGATCGGCGAGGTGGCTGGCAGGATAGCCGTTCACCATGCGCTCCAGGACGTCGCGCAGGTAGGCGAAGGGTTCGACGCCGTTGAGCTTACAGGTCTCAACCAGCGAGGCGATCACCGCCCAGCGATGGCCGCCGCCCTCCGAGCCGGCGAAGAGGCTATTCTTCCGGCCGAGGGCTACCGGTCTGATGCAGCGCTCCACCGTGTTGGTATCCATCTCCACCCGGCCGTCATCCAGGTAGACGCACAACGCCTTCCAGCGGCCAAGCGCATAGCGGATCGCCTCGGCCAGCTTGGAGCGGCCCGGCAGGCGGGGAAGTTCGTGCTCCAGCCACGCCTTCAGCTCCGCCACCTGGGAAGCGGCCTCGGCTTGCCGAAGCTGCCGGCGCTCGTCTGCCGTGCGGCCGCGGATGCGCTCTTCGATCGCGTAGAGCCGGGCGATGCGGCGCAGCGCCTCGGCGGCGATCGGCGAGCCGTTTTCGGCCAAGTCGTAGAAACGTCGACGCGCATGGCTCCAGCACGCCGCCAGCACGACCCGGTTGCCGGCAGCCAGCCGTTCGAACCCGGCATAACCGTCCACCTGCAGCACACCGCAGAACTCCCGCAGGTGGGCGGCTGGGCGTTCGCCTTTGCGATCGCTGGTGTAGGCGTAAATCACCGCCGGCGGGTCCAGCCCCTGCCAGGGCCGATCATCGCGGGCATAGGCCCAAAGCCGTCCGGTCTTCACCCGGCCGGTTCCCGGCGCCAGCGTCGGCATCGGCGTGTCGTCGGCGAACAGCTTGGCCGAGGCGAACAGGGCCTTGGCCAACTCCTCATGCAGCGCCTCCAGCCACCAACACGCCTGTCCCGCCCAGCCCGCCAGAACCGAGCGGTCGACGGGAAAGCCGTTGCGGGCCAGGATCTGCGCCTGGCGGTAGAAGGGCAGATGATCGCAGTAGCGACTGGTGATGACGTGCGCCAGCATCGCCGGCGTCGCCATGCCCTTGGCGATCGGCTTCTCCGGGGCCGGCGCCTGATGCAGCGTGCCGCAGCCGCGGCAGGCGTATTTGGGCCGGCGGATGCGCAGCACCCGCACCTGGGCCGGCACGTAGTCGATCATCCGGGCCACCGTCTCGCCGGCCTCATGCAAAGCCCCGCCGCAGCAGGGGCAAACCCCGGCGCCGGACTCCAGCCCAGGCGGCTCGAGTGTGAGATCGTGATGCGGCAGATCATCGGGCAAGTCGCGGCCACGGCTGGGTGGTTCCGCAGGGGCTGACGGTTCCAGTTCAGGGGCTGCGAGTTTGGCCTCGACCCGGGCGATGTCCGCCTCCAGCTCCTCCAACCCGAGATCGAGCTGATCGGGATCGAGCCGTTCGGAGCGGCGCCCGAAGACGGTGCGCTGCATCTGTCGGAGCTGCTGACGCAGAGCCTCCAGCTCCGCCAGATCGGCTTTCTGGCGCTCAACGACCTCGGCCAAATCGCGCACCATCTGCTGCAGCAGGGCTGGATCAGCGGGCAGGTTGTCGAGGTCGAAGCGCATGGCCGATTGTACCTTGGATCACGGCCCCAAGCCAGCCAAGCCTGTGGTTTTCCTCACCTTTTCTCCCATTCATCCCGCTGCAGTCGGCCGCGACACCGGCACGGTGTGACGCCAGTCCAGCCCCTCCAGAAGCAGGGACAGTTCCACCGGCGTCAGTACCACTGTGCCGCCCGGCGTCCGCGTCGTTGGCCAAACGAAACGGCCACGTTCCAGCCTCTTGGCGAACAGGCACATGCCGTTCTGATCGGCGTAGAGAATTTTCACGCGTCCAGCACCTTTCCCTCGGAAGATGTAGAGGTGGCCGCAGAACGGATCCTTGCCCAGCGCCTGCTGCACCAGCAGGGCCAGTCCGTCGAAGCCGCGGCGCATGTCGCAGGGCTCCAGCGCCAGGTAAATGCGTACACCGGCCGGGATCGACAGCATCATGACCGCTCCAGCACGCTGATCACCCGGCGCAGTGCTTCGGCATCGACATCCCGACCGACCCGCAGCCGCCGTCCGCCGGCCAACTCGATTTCGATCATGCTGGCACCGCATGGAGTTGGCGGCGTGAGGGGAAGAGCGGACGTGGTGTCTGCCACCTCCACCGGCGCGAAGATGGGCGGCGGCTCGGCCGGAGTGAGCATCTGGCGGCGCCAGCGGAACAGCAGGCTGGGATCGACCCCGCGCCGCCGGGCGACCAGCGACACGCTCACGCCGGGCTCGCAGGTTTCCGCCACCAGCTGCTCTTTCTCCGCCTGCGACCAATACCGCCGGCGGGGTGCCGCCTCGACGATCTCCATCACCAAGGGAGCGCTCGCCGTCATAGGGACAGCACCAGGACTATCCCTATGACAGCGAGCGCTCACCCCCTTCGCAGCGGCAAAGCGGCGCGACCACCGTCCCAGAGCCCAGCGTCCAATTCCATGGGCTTCAGCATAGGCTTTCAGCGTCAGCCCGCTGCCCTTCCAGGCCTCGACATGACCGCGCCAATAGCTCTCCAGATCCTGACCCGACATCCCCTTACCCCGCTGAGCTGCGATCAGCGGAATATTTCATGAACCACGATCACGTCGGATGTGTCGTCACGCAACGCTTACGCTGGAGCGTGAGGTCCGGGAACTGCGGCAAGCGAACGAGATTCTGCGCAAAGCGTCGGCTTATTTTGCTCAGGCGGAGCTCGACCGCCCGTTCAAGCGATGATCGCCTTCATTGACGAGCATCGCGCCGTCCACGGGGTCGAGCCGATCTGCAAGGTGTTGCCGATTGCCCCGTCGACCTACCGCTGTAAAGGCCGAATGAAGCTTCCCCAGAATGGTCGGTCGAAAAAAATTGAGCTGGCCCCCACGGGCTGGACGGCGGAATAGCGTTCGTTGGCTCTGACCGATGGTCGGTTGGTTGTTTTCTATGCGGCGACGGCCGCGGGTGCCGGGGCGAGCCCCGGCACCCGCGGCGCGGAAAAAATTTCGTCGGGGGTTTGGTACCCGAGCGCCTGATGGGGGCGCAACCGGTTGTAGCTGTCGATCCAGCGGCCGATGCCCTGACGGGCTTCGGTGCCCGTGGCGTAGGCGCGCAGATAGACGTCCTCGTATTTCAGGCTGCGCCACAGGCGCTCGATGAAGATGTTGTCCATGCAGCGCCCCTTGCCGTCCATGCTGATGCGGATCCCGGCGGCCTCCAGCACGCCGGTAAAGGCGGAACCGGTGAACTGGGCGCCCTGATCGGTGTTGAAGATGTCCGGCGTCCCGAACCGGGTGATCGCCTCCTCCAGCGCCGCGACGCAGAAATCGGCGTGCATGGTGTTGGACAGCCGCCACGCCAGCACCTTACGGCTGTGCCAGTCCATCACCGCCACCAGGTACAAAAAGCCCTTGGGCATCGGGATGTAGGTGATGTCGGCCGTCCACACCTGGTTGGGCCGGTCGATGACGAGATGGCGCAGCAAATACGGCCACACCCGGTGCTCGGGAGCCGGCTTGCTGGTGTTCGGCTTTTGCCAGATCGCCGCCAGCCCCATCTCCCGCATCAGGCGGCGGACCCGCTTGCGGTTGATGCTCTGCCCCTGGCGCCGCAGCCACGCCGTCATCTTGCGCGAGCCGTAATAGGGCGTCTCCAGGAACTGCCGGTCGATCAGCGCCTTGATGGCCAGATCCTCGCTGTTGTCGTTGACCGGCTTGTAATACAAGGTGGAGCGGCTTAGCCCCAACAGCCCGCATTGCCGCGTCACCGACAGCGTCTGGTGCGTCGGGTCGATCATCGTCTTCTTCTCCGCCCGGCTCAACGACCGAGCTTGCGCGACAAAAAATCGTTTTCGACCTTCAACTGACCGATTTGCTTGTACAACTCGTCGGTCACCGCTTCCGTCGCCTTCTCGGCCCGGCCGCCGCCCTTCTCAAAAACGCCGCATGCGCCGTCCACAAGCTGGCGCTTCCATTCGTTCACCAACGTCTGGTGAATCCCGTACTTGGCGGAAATCTCCGCAACCGTCGTTTCCCCTTGCAGCGCTTCCAGCGCCACCTTCGCCTTGAACGCCGCTCCATGATTGCGGCGCGTGCCCTTGCTCATCTCGTCCGGTCCTTCTCGCGTCGGCGACATCAGAACCAGAGCCAACGGACTTGTCCAGGATACGGGGACCAGCTCACGGTCCAACGAGACCCATGCGTCGACCAGCGATCCTGAGGCGCGGTTGTATCGCAAAGGCAACGGGCAGCCGGCGAAGCTGGCCTTCATGGGCCATGCATTGATGGAAAACCGTCACGCTCTGGTGGTGAATGTCCGGCTCACCGCGGCCACCGGTCTGGCTGAGCGCGAAGCGGCGGTTTCCATGGTCGAGGCCATCCCCGGCCGCCACCGCATCACGGTGGGTGCCGACAAGGCTTACGACACCAAGGATTTCGTGGCGAACATGCGCAGCCTGGGCGCCGCTGCGCATGTCGCGCAGAACACGAGCAACCGCCGCTCGGCGATCGACGGCCGGACCACCCGTCACCCCGGCTACGCCGTCAGCCTGAGAATCCGCAAACGGATCGAGGAGGTGTTCGGCTGGATCAAGGGAGCCGGCTTGCGCAAAACGCGTCATCGCGGAACGGCCCGCGTCGGTTGGATGTTCACCCTGACCGCCACCGCCTACAACCTGATCCGCCTGCCCAAGCTGCTGGCGGCGGCATAATCACGCCCGAAGTCCGCCTCAACGGCGGCTACGGGCGTCTCGGAGCACGAAAAGGCACTCCATTCCGACAAAAACGGGCGTCGGAAACCCCATTCCCAAGCCTCAGCCGAGGAAAAAAGCCGGAATATGTTCGTTTTTCCGTGTCCTGCTATGGCGTGCCAGGCGCGGCCCGCTTCGGCATCGACACGGGCTCGGTGAATGCTGGGATCTGTCATGCGGCGGGTCCTGACGACGAGGTGAACAGCAAGACTGGACAGGGCAGCGGACAGGAATGCCGTTATCCCCACGGCGAGCACCCCGCCATTCCAGCCAGCAATGGTGGCAATGGCTGAAGGTGCTGCCTATGCCATAGCGAAGCCGCAACTGACAAGCACCAGGGAAATTGGACGCACCGCTCTCGCAGACCGCATCGCGTCATCAGCAAAATTTAATACCATGATTTCATGCTTCATCTTCATGACGTGAAACCACTTCCATCTTTCCTGAGCTTGCGTGTAAATCCGCGAAGCTCCCGCTCGGGTCAGCGATTTTTCCATCCTCTGCTACCGGGAACCACCGCATGGCTCGGATCATCAGTTTCGCCTCCACCAAGGGCGGCGTCGGCAAGACCAGTCTGGTCATGGCGCTCACGTCCGAACTGCGCCGGCGCGAGGCGAGCGTGCTTCTGCTCGACTGCGATCCCAACCGGCATCTGGCCGAATGGGCGCGGCGGCGCAACGATGCCGGCGTGCGGGTGCTGGACGAGATCACGGAATCGAACGTCCGCCAGACGGTGCAGGAGAATGCGCCGAACTTCGACTATACGCTGATCGACCTTGCCGGCTTCGGCAATCTGACCATGCTCTACGCCTTCTCGGTCAGCGACGGGGTGCTGATCCCGACCCAGCAGTCCTTCATGGACGTGAAGGAGACGGTGCGCACCTTCAAGGTGGTGGCGGACTCCGTCGGCGTGCTGAAGCACACGCCGGCCTCCAGCGTGGTGATCGTGCGCACCCAGGCGGCCATCGAATCCCGCGTCGACCGCCATGCCCGCGGCCTGCTGGACGAACATGGCGTCCCGGCCTTCCGCACCGAGCTGATCGAGCGCTCGCTCCTGAAGGAAATGACGTACACCGGCCACGGCCCGGGCGAGGTCAATCCCAACAGCAACGCCGACCTGAACGTCCGGGCGCTGACCGACGAGTTCATCGCCTTCCTGGAAGCGTCGCCGGCCAACCCGCTGATCCCGCGGGGGTGAGGGCTCCGCGGCTCGCGGCACGATATTTTGAAAATAAATCATGATATGATCTACTGGCTTCATGCCATGATTTTTTTATGCCGTGACCGGAAAGGGCAGGGCGTTTCCCGATGGAGAAGCAGGGGCGCGCTGCTGGCAATGGCGGAGAGGGATTGGTGCAAAGCAATCAGGCCACAGTTGTTGGTGCGCGGGCCATGGGCATTGGCTCCCAGCCATTCGGGCAGTGGTCGATGAAGAGAATGGAAAAATTATCTAATTAAATTATGGCATGACTATTTATCATGATTTATTGACTGTGCATTCTTCCCAGGATCAGCGCAGCTGACCGGTCGAAGGGCCGGGGGCACCGGACAGAAAACGGATCGCACGGGTCAGGTGATGCCGAAGATGCCCCCGCTGTGGAATGCTACGAGCCGGGCGGCTCCATGAAATCCGTATGGATTGATTACCCATCAGGTCTCGAATGGATTTCGGGCCACCGCTTTAGCCGGAATATCATGCCGAGGCGACACCGGGATTGCTTGGTATCAGTTCAATTCATCATGTCATGATTTATTGTTCTTTTTGACAACGGTGAAAGCGCCGGCGCGTGAGGGGGCCTCTACAAGATGCGACGTCCTCGGGAGCTGATGCATTGCGTCTCGCCGATTGCTTGGCTCTGCCGGGAGAACAGCGTCCGCCCGCCCCATCGCCCACCCCGGCACAGCGTCTCCGAGCGCAAACACTCCTTTGCCAAATAAAATCATGATTTAATGTTTTCATGACCTGTCTTTGTGTTATTTCTTCTCCTCTGAATCGAACGCAGAGTTATCGCATCGGGCTTCCGCTTCCGTCTCTCGCGCAAGCTTCGTTTATGCTGACGCCAGGAGAGGGAAACCCGCACCACAGGCGATCGCAACGACCAAGAGGGTTCCTGGAGCGCCTCACTCCCCGTGACTATTCATATCTTCATCTCATTATTTTTTGTAATGAAGCACTTCTTTGGTCGTCCGCCCTGTGTTTCCCGCGCCACGCCGCCCGGCTTTCCGCCATGTGACAGCCCAGGGCCGCCATATCGCGCGAAGACAGGACACCAAGTCATGATATTGCTTCATGGCTTATCCGGCCGGCACCTCTGCCGGCGCAGTCCTCTCCGGAGTGTCCATGTCGACCGACAGCCCCGCAAAGCCGTCCATGAAGCCTGCCGCCAAGCCGGCCCGTCCGCCTCTGGGCGGGATCGGGATCGGGATCGGCGGACTGGGCACCGACGACATCGACCCGATCCGCCAGTACGGATTGAGCAAGGGCTTCCTGCCGACCGAAACGGAGCCGCCAGCAGCCCAGCCGGCACCGGTTCCAGCCCCGGCCCCCACCATCGTCCGTCCGGCACCGACCCGGCCGTGGCAGGCGATGCTGCCGGACTATCTGGTCGAGGATCTGCGCCAAGCCGCCGCACGCGAAGGCACCGCCCAGAAGGTGATCGTCCTGAAGGCCTTGCGGCAGGCCGGCTTCCGGATCGACGACATCGACCTGCAGGACCTTCGCCGACGCTGAGGCCCTTGACCCGGCGCACAATGCACACAGGCGTGGCCGAAGGGACGGTTTGACTCTCCAGGAGTAGCCGTCTATGCCCTGCACACGCTCCAGACCGACTGCCGACCACCAGCGACGACGAGATGAAGGCAAACATCACCCAGGCCGCCCCGGCGCCGTCCCCTGCGCCAGCCTCGCCCCTTCAGGCCTCGCCCCGTCCTGTATCGTCCGTCCCGGCACCTGCCCAGGCGGCCGCTTCCAAGACGATTCCCCAGCCGCCCGCCGCCACGCCACCCGCACAGGCGGCTTCCCACGGCCTCAGCATCGACATGCTGGAACGGATGCTGGAGCAGCAGCCGAAGGATCCCAACGTGTGGAGCGCGCTCGGCGCCCTGCTGCGGCAGACCGGCAAACCGGAGGCGGCGATCGCCTGCCAGCGGCGCGCGCTTGAGATCGACCAGCGCCATGTCGGCGCCTGGACCAACCTGGGCAATGTGCTGGGCGACGTGGAGCGTTATGACGAGGCCATCGCCGCGCAGGAACATGCAGTGGTGCTGTCGGGCGGCAATGCCAGCCTGCTGTCCAACCTGGTGGTGGCGCTGCGGCACGGCTGCCGGTTCGAGCGCGCCCTGGAGATCCTGGACGTCGCCCTGCGCGCGCGGCCCGGCGACGCGAGCCTGCTGTGGGACCGCGCCCTGACCCTGCTGCAGGTCGGCCGTTATGCCGAAGGCTTCCGCGACTACGACTCCCGCCTGTCTCTGCCTAGCTACCAGAACCGCATCGCGGAGGGTCCGATGTGGGATGGACGGCCGCTCGACGGCAAAACCATCCTGCTGACCACCGAACAGGGCTTCGGCGACGTGCTGCTGACCGCGCGCTACGTGCCACTGGTCAAGGCGCGCGGCGGCCGGGTCCTGCTGGAATGCCATCCGGAACTGCAGCGCCTGCTCTGCGGTCTGGAGGGCGTCGACGGCTTCGTGCACGCCGGCACCGCCTATCCGGCCTACGACGTCCATTGCCCGCTGATGAGCCTGCCGCACCGGCTGGTCACCACCATCGAGACGGTGCCGCCGCCCACCCGCCTGACCGTTCCGGACGAAGCGCGCGAGAAGGCCGCCCGGCTGGTACCCGGCAATGACGGCACGATCAAGGTTGGCATCATCTGGTCCGGCCGGGTCACCTTCAAGGACAACGCGCGGCGTGCCACCGCGCTCAGCCGCTTCCTGCGCTTCCTCGACGTGCCGAAGGTACGGCTCTACAGCATCCAGAAGGGTCCGCCGGAGGCGGCTCTGGAGACGCTCGGCACCTCGACCCTGATCACACCGCTGGGGCCGCATTTCAACGATTTCGCCGACACAGCGGCGGTGCTGGAGCGGCTCGATCTGGTAATCATGACCGACAGCTCGGTGGCGCATCTGGCCGGCTCGCTGGGCCGTCCGGTGTGGAACCTGCTGCAGTTCATGCCCTACTGGGTCTATGGCGACGGCAAGGTCGGGGGGGGCGACACCACGCCCTGGTATCCATCGATGCGCCTGTTCCGCCAGACCACGCCGGGCGACTGGGACAGCGTGTTCGCCGCCGCCGAGCAGGTCCTGCGCCAGGTAGCTGCGCTCAGGACCTGACCAGTCTCAGCCGCCGGCTCGGCCATAGCGGGCCAGCAGCGGGTCCTGCCTTGAGGATGCGCTCCAGATTGGCGAGCACATCGTCCACTGAACCGCACCGGGAATGTCGGAGGCCCCGCTTCTTGAGAAACTGGGGGCCTCATGACGAAACAGGCATCATCCAAGTACGCCCCTGAAGTCTGTGAGCGCGCGGTTCGGATGGTGTTCGATCCGCAAAATGTCGAGCGGCACTCTTACACTATGAACCGCGCCGGGATTGTCGGAGGCCCCACTTCTTGAGAAACTGGGGTCCTCATGACGAAACCAGCATCACCCAAGTACGCCCCTGAAGTCCGCGAACGCGCGGTTCGGATGGTGTTCGAGCACGAGGGCGAGCACGCCTCGCAATGGGCGGCGATCAGCTCGATTGCCGCGAAGATCGGCTGCAATCCGGAGACGCTGCGGAACTGGGTCCGGCAGGCCGAGCGCGACCAGGGCAAGCGGCCCGGCCCGACGACAGACGAGCAGGAGCGGATCAAGGCGCTGGAGCGTGAGGTCCGGGAACTGCGGCAAGCGAACGAGATTCTGCGCAAAGCGTCGGCTTATTTTGCTCAGGCGGAGCTCGACCGCCCGTTCAAGCGATGATCGCCTTCATTGACGAGCATCGCGCCGTCCACGGGGTCGAGCCGATCTGCAAGGTGTTGCCGATTGCCCCGTCGACCTACCGCGTCCATGCCGCCCGGAAGGCTGATCCGGCCAAGGCGCCGGCCCGCTCGCGAAGCGACGCGGAGCTGAGTGTGGCTATCCGACGGGTCTGGGATGAAAACTTCCAGGTTTACGGGGTGCGGAAAGTCTGGCGGCAGTTGCGGCGGGACGGCATCGATGCGGCCCGCTGCACGGTGGCCCGGCTGATGCGGCGCATGGGCCTGAAGGGGGCGACGCGCGGCAAGGCGGTGCGAACCACGATCGGCGACAAGGCGGCGCCGTGCCCGCTCGACCGGGTGAAGCGCCAGTTCCAGGCGCCGCGCCCGAATGCCTTGTGGGTGGCGGATTTCACGTACGTCGCGACGTGGCAAGGCTTCGTCTACGTCGCCTTCGTCATCGACACCTTCGCTCGCAAGATCGTCGGCTGGCGGGTGTCGCGCACCGCCCACGCCGGCTTCGTTCTGGATGCCCTGGAACAGGCCCTCCACGACCGCCGGCCGATCAAAGGCAGCGGCCTCATTCATCACAGCGACCGCGGGTCGCAATATGTTGCCATAAAATACGCCCAGCGTCTGACTGACGCCGGCGTCGAGCCGTCGGTCGGCAGCGTCGGCGACAGCTACGACAACGCCTTGGCCGAGACCATCAACGGCCTCTACAAGACCGAGGTCATCCGGCGCCGAGGGCCGTGGCGCACCCTGGAGACCGTCGAATTCGCCACCCTGCAATGGGTCGACTGGTTCAACAACCGGCGCCTCCTCGAGCCCATCGGCAACATTCCTCCCGCCGAGGCCGAGGCGCGCTATTATGCTCAAATCGAGGACGTCGCCATGGCGGCGTGACTCAACCAAATCAGCCTCCGGCAAACCCGGCGCGGTTCACTACGACTGACCGATCCACCTGCGGCAGGACAAGTTAACTGACGCCCGCCGCGCAACGAAATTGTCGTTGCACAGCGGGATGGGACACCAGCGGCGACCTCGCAGTGCCGGCCAACATCACCTTGATGCCGCTCTCGCCCTATAGCCAGGAACTCAACGTCATCAAGAGGCTTTGGCAGTTCATGCGCAACACGCTGCTATCCCACCGCCTCTTCATCGACCTCGACGCTATCCTCGACGTTTGCTGCCTCGTCTGGAACCGCATTCTCGCCGAACTCGGCTGCATCGGCTCCACCTGCGGTTACCCGTGGGCCTTACAGGGTAAAATTTAACGGCTTTGGTATCAGATGCCGCGGGCCGCGATCGCCGTCTCCAGAGACTCGTCCATTTCGTCGGGCTCGATGGGTACCAGCTGCTCCGCACCGCTCCCAGCCGGACCCGGCGGCAAGCGGATCCACGCCCCGGTGCGGCGGTAGGCGGCGAAGGAGAGCGATTCCAGCAGCTCCTCGTCGATCTCCACCGAATAGGACCCCGCCGGACGCTCCTCGTCCATGTTGCGGAACTTGAAGGGGTGGGCGAACGCGACGGTCACGGCAGTCGTACGGCTGGTCATCGAAGGAACTTCCATGAAGGGGTAGGCGACAGCGAGGGCTGCGGCGGAGTGGCGGCTGCTCATCATGAGTGATGGATACGTTATATGATACGCCCTGTCGGCTTGCCTGCTTGTCGAGACTTCATCCAGGCAGATAATTCTTCGCTCTCTCGAAATAGCTGCGACCGCCCGTTGCCATGTACAGCTCAAAATGTATCGTCCAAGAAGGCCCATCGGCGTCAACGGATGCCGTACAAAGCCGTGCATTTATAAGAAAAGCAGAGAAATTTTTATAGCCATTGCTGACTTTCCAACCATAAAATTAAATCATTTCCAGATTTTTGTCGTACTTTCAATGATTTGATGACAAAACTTGTTAAGTTTATGATTTACCTCATTTTTGCCAACTATTTATAGCGAGAATTTTCGATTTTTCTTGATGCTTCATTGAATTTTTGCGATGCAGCATAATATACGCATAAGTCACTCAGGTCGAGCACAGCGCTCCCTACTCCTTCCGAAAATTCAAAAGCCCAGAACACACAACGGAGACGATATGGACAACGGCACACATACGCCCCCCACCATCCGCAGCGCCAGCGACGAAACTGCAACGAAAACGGAAATGTCCAAGGGACGCAGCATCCGCAGCGCCAGCGAAGAGCATGCACCGAAAGCCGACACAGTGGCCCCGCAAGGCGCCCGCGGTGTCGGCCAGCAGCAAAGGTCCTGGCCACCGAAGCTGCCCGGCGCCGGCAATGGCCAAAGCGTTCCGGATGTCGGCCGAGCGACCGAACAGTCCCTCAACCGGGCGACGGAACTCGGCAGCGCCCTGACGTCGGGCTATGGAACGGCCTTCTCGGAAGCCGTCACCTTCATGAACCGGGCCGTCGAACGCCAGAACGAAATGATGGGCAGCATGCTCCGCGCACAGGGGCCGCTGGACATCGTGCAGGCGGGAAACCGCTACCTGCTCGGCGGATGGCTGGCCTTCTTCGAGGTCAATGTCCGCGTCGCCAAGGCCGCGTCACGCCTGACGGACGATGTGAAGCAGAGCCCCGGCCGGTTCGGCGCCTGACGCCCCGTGCGGCCGTCGTTCCAATCGACTGCCCACCAGAGCCGCAGGAGGACCTCCGTTGACCAGTTCTGAAAATGGGCCGCAGACGCTTCTCGCCGTCGAAGAACAGGTGACCGTGCACAAGCGCGGACAGGTGACCGGGACCGTTCGCGCCCGCACCGTCAACCATGAACACATCCAGCCTGTCGAAGCAGAGCTGACGGTGGAGACGCTGGAGGTCGAGCGTGTTCCCGTCGGACGGTTCGTCGATCATCCGATCCCCGACCGCCAGGATGGCGACACGACCATCATCTCGGTGATCGAGGAGGTGGCGACCATCGAGGTCCGCCTGAAGCTGGTGGAGGAGGTCCGGATCACCCGCCGCACCACGAGCCGCAAGATGACCGACCGCATCACGGTGCGCCGTCAGGAGGTCATCGTGGAACAGGACCCCACTCCGGACGATCCGGTGGACGATCCCGCGGAACGGCCGGCCTGAAACGCTTCAATCATCCATCCAAAACACCCCAAAATCCAAACGGAGAGCATCATGAGCACGATCGTCGTCGGACTTTACAAGGAAACCGGTTCCGCCAAGAAGGCCTTCCAGGCCCTGATCGCGGCGGGCTGCCAAGAAAAGGACATCGAAACCTTCGGCGGCGCCGACAGCGCCGACAAGGCGGCCCAGGGCCTGCTCGGACACGGCTTCCGCAAGGAACTGGCCGATCGCTATGGCGCTGCCGTCCGGCAGGGGCACACACTGGTGGCGGCCGACATCGCCGACCAGGATGCCGACGCCGCGGAGGCGATCCTCGACAAGAACGGGGCCATCGATCTGCCCGCCGCTCCGGCACCGCAGAAGGCGGCCGGCAGCCGCGACGTCGAAGAGGAAACCCTCCAGGTGGTGAGCGAGGAGGTCGGGATCGGCAAGCGCCGGGTCGCCAAGGGCGGGATGAAGCTCACATCGCAGGTCACCGAGACCCCGGTGCGGGAAACCATCATGCTGCGTGACGAGACAGTGGACGTCGAACATCGCACGGTTGACCGGGCCCTCAGCCCGGACGAGGGAAAGGCGGCCTTCGAGGAGAAGACCGTCGAACTGACGGCGACCTCCGAAACACCGGAGATCACCAAGGAGGCCCGCGTGGTCGAGGAGGTCGTCCTGTCCAAGACGGCCTCCGAGCAGGAGAAGACCGTCGAGGCCGTCGCCCGCCGCACCGACGTCAAAGTGGAGCCTGTCGGCGGCAAGCCCGGCAAGCGCTGATCCGGCAAGTGCGGATCGAACGTTGATCCGTCAGGCGCCGATCGGCGTCACGTGCCGACGGGGCTGAATCGCCCGCAGGATGCCCTGCCCGCCTTGACCGCAACCTCCCCGGTTGCGGCTGGGGCGGGCTGCTGCATGCGGCAAGGGCGCCATGCAATGAACATTGCAAACAGTCCGTCAGAGCACCATTTGGAATCTGCTGAAACTGTTCCAGGCTCGTTCCTTTCTGCTGAGGATCATGGATCCGAAGACTTGCCTGGCATGACCCGATCCGGACGGCATGGTCGCCGCCCCCATCGCCGACAAATCGGCCCGGCCCAACTGGCGGAAAGAGCGGCGGAAAGCAGGGTCATCCTTCCACAGCCGTTCCATGAGGTCCCGCACCAGTCGGGAACGCCGCCCGCAAACCAGGGCGGAAGACGGCTGTCCGGTTGGTCGGGCAGGCGGGCTTCCGGCCCAGATCGGAGGACCTCCATGGCTACCAGGACAAGGCTTGCCTTCTTCATCCTGAAAACCCATGCCGGCTGGATCGTCCGGGCGGACGGATTCGTCTATCCGCCCTGCGCCGATCAGGCCGATGCGCTCGCCATGGCCATTCGCGAAGCCCAGGCGGCGGAGCGCCTCGGCTTCGCCAGCGTCGTGCTGGCGCAGTCGGCGGCAGGGGAGCGCTGCCATCTCCGCTGGTCCTGTGCGAACGACGGCGGAACGCCACAGGCGGGCGCCGACACCCTCCGCCCAGCGGCCTCGGAAACGGTTCCGTCCATGGCAGGCATCCTGCCGCCAGCATTCCAACCGGAGAAGCGGCCATGATCCCCCCATTCCAGTCCATCGAGGGACGGTGCCCCCATGGCGCCGACGTGCTGCGCGAACAGGTGCGCTGGGTGGACGCCGAACGCCGCTGGCATCCGGCACTCCATGGCGCGCCGCCCGACCGGCTTCCCCCAGCCTATCCGCCGCCGGGCCATGCCAGCCTGCTGCGGGGCGCCTTGCTGACCCGCCTCACCATCGCCCACGCAACGGCCGGCGCAACGGCTTTCGCAACCGCCTTCAAGGAGCAATGACCCATGAGCCTATCAGCCCATTACATCGTATCGTGCCGAACGGACGGTTGGTTCATCGGCCTCGAAGGGGAACGCTACGGCCCCTTCCCCAACGGACAGGTCGGCGCGCTCATCGCTGCGGTGCAGGCCGCCAACCACGCAGGGAAGGATGGCCACGACGCCCGTGTGCTGCTGCGCGCGGCGGACGGCCGCACCGCCACCGTCTGGGTCTTCGGCACCGACACCTACCCGTCGCCCTGGGTGGAGGATTTGCACCGGACCGCACAGTTGCCGCGGCGGGAGCGCGCACGCGCGCCCGTCCCGCTGGCCCCTTCCATGATGTTGGTAAAAACCGGGCCGGAGAGGGCGATGCCCGCCCGGGCGTGATGGACCGAATGTGATAGGCTGGGCATGACCGGCCGGCGGGAGGCTGCTGTTTTCCGCTCCGCGGCACTCCCTCCGATGCAAAAGCCTCCCTAGCAAATCACCGGCGTCTCAGGCGGCAACCTCGTCGGTCCAGACTTGGAATCCCGTCAGCGTGTTGGGACCGAAGGTGTGGGTGAGCGGCACGTCCGCCGCGTCGCGCCCCTGCGCGATCAGGATGCGCCCGATCCTGGAAGCGTTGTTGCGCGGGTCGAAGATATGCCAGCGGCCGCCGAGATACACCTCCATCCAGGCCGCAAAATCCATCGGCCCATAGGGGGGCGGTTGGCCGATGTCGCTGATGTAGCCGGTGCAGTAGCGCGCGGGAATGTTCATCGCGCGGCAGAAGGCAATGGCGAGATGGGCATAGTCGCGGCAGACCCCGCACTTCTCGGCGTAGGCCTGGGCGGCGGTCCGCGTCGGGCGCGAATGCTCGTAGCCGAAGGTGATGTGGCTGTGGACGAAATCGCAGATCGCCTGCACCCGGGCCCAACCCGGCGCAGTCCCTGAGAACAGCCGCCACGCCTCGTCCGACAGGACGTCGGTTTCGCAATAGCGGCTGCCCAGAAGGAACAGCAGGGTATCGGCCGGCAACTCGTCCACACGGTGCTGCACGGCGCCGGGCTCGACCGGATCGGGGATCCCGCTGTCCCGGATGATGCTGTCGGCGCTGATCGTGACGAGGCCGGCAGGCGCGACCAGCCGGCTGCACCAGTTGCCGAAGCTGTCGCGATAGCCCTGGATCGGCGCCGGCACGCTGGTGACGATATGGTCGGGCCGCTCCAGATCGCCGACGCGCGTGTAATGCACGTTCAGCATCACGATCATCGGCGTGGGGGCGGGAAAGCTGAAGTTCAACTGGTAGCCCAGGCGTATGCGCATGAAGGCCCTCCGATGAAAAGATGGTGGTGCCGACCCGCGGCCGGAGGGATCGGACGGAACCTGGAACTGGGCCGAAACGGGTCCGAGGCCGGAGATTTCCCGTCGCATCGGGATCACCCGGATGTCGGGAGCATTGTCCATGGTCAGGCGCGGCAAAGGCAACCTCCGTCTTCTCTGCCGTCTCCGCCGCCGGCTCTCCTTCCGGAACACGACCGTTGGGAAAATGGGTGCCTGCCTTGAAGCGATGGCTTCCACCATCCATTTACCATCTACACAGATGGTAAATGGATGGTAATGATGAGCGGCACGGTGCACGACCTGCGACCGAAGGCGGGTGACAGCGAAAAGATCACGATCAACCTCGGCTATGTCGATCTCGGCCATATCGACCTGCTGGTCGAGGAGGGGTTCTATTCGAACCGCACCGACTTCATCCGCACCGCCATCCGCAACCAGGTCGACCGGCACGCCGACGTGATCCGGCAGACGGTGACGCGCAAGAGCGTGGACCTGGGCCTGCGCCATTTCAGCCGCGCCGACCTGGAAGCCGTGCAGGCCGAAGGACGGATGCTGGACATCCGTGTCCTCGGGCTCGCCACCATCGCCCAGGACGTCCCCCCCGAGCTTGCCCGCGCCACCATCGCCTCGCTGACCGTGCTGGGCGCGCTGCATGCGCCGGCGGCCGTCAAAACGGCACTCGCCGACCGCATCCACTGACACCTGCGGCATCGCCGTACCCCGGCACCTCTCCCCGAACCGAGAAAGCCCCACATGTCCCAAACACCCCCCACCGGCCTTCCCGGCATGGCCGAGGTCGCCCGCCTGACCAGGGCCGGCCGTCTCACCGAAGCGACCGGCCTCGTCCAACGCCTGCTGCGGGGGGAGCACGCCGCCGCTCCCACGACCGCACCGGTTCCAACTGTCCTGGAAGGCGAGTTCGAAAGGCTCGATTCCTCTCCCCAACCCATCTCTCAAGGCGATGCCCAACCCGCGGACGGACCGGGGAAAGGGGCGGGCAGAGGGCAGAAAACCGGATTGGTCAGAACCGGGCTGGGTGAAACCCTGCGCGATCTTGCCGCACGCCTGCGGGCGATGGGCGGCCGAGCCGGCGGCACCGGTGCCCTGCGCCCGGCCGCCGACCCGCTGCCGGACGGCGCATCCTTCGTGACGGACAGCTACAGCGGGGCGGCGGGGACGCGCACCTACAAGCTCTATGTCCCGGCCAACCGCGGCGACGGGCTGCGGCCGCTGGTCGTGATGCTGCACGGCTGTACCCAGTCGCCCGACGATTTCGCCGCCGGTTCCCGGATGAACGCCTTCGCCGAGCGGCATGGGATCCTCGTCGCCTATCCGGAGCAGCCGGCCTCCGCCAACGCCCAGCGCTGCTGGAACTGGTTCAACCCCGAAGACCAGCGACGCGACCGCGGCGAGCCGGAACTGCTGGCCGGCATCACCCGCCGGATCATGCGCGACCATCCGGTCGACCCGGACCGGGTCTACATCGCCGGGCTGTCGGCCGGCGGCGCCGCGGCGGCGATCATGGGGACGGCCTATCCCGACCTCTATGCAGCGGTCGGCGTGCATTCCGGCCTGCCGGCCGGTGCTGCCCACGACCTCCCTTCCGCCCTTGCCGCAATGCGCCAGGGCAGCGGCAGCAGGCCGGACGGTGCACGGGCCACCCGTCCGATGCCCACCATCATCTTCCACGGCGACCGGGATGCCGTCGTCCATCCGAACAACGGCGACCGGGTCGCGGCCCAGGCGACCGCCATCGCAACCGGTCTGCGTACGGAGGTGCAGCAGGGCGCGGCCCCCGGCCGGCGCGCCCACAGCCGGACCCTGCACACCGACTCCTCCGGCCGGACGCTGTGCGAACATTGGACCATCCATGGGGCCGGCCATGCCTGGGCTGGCGGAAGCCCCGCCGGCTCATATACCGACCCGCAGGGACCGGACGCGACGGCGGAGATGATGCGCTTCTTCCTGGAACACCGGCTGCCGGCGACGCCGGTCTGAACGCCGTCCGCCGATCCACTCTCAAGTGAAATGCCTCCGTCGCTGGTGCGGCGGAGGCATTTCACGACTTGCGTCTCCGACTTGTGGCACGACCACCCAACCTGCAGGTCGCACCCCATCGGGTGAGGACCATGTGGTCATCGCCATTCCTATCCTCGCAGGCGGCGTCCGCCGGACGCGGACGCCGAGACGGTGTTCGCTGCGATCCGCTGGCCGGCAACGGCCGGACGCCGCGGTGGCGCTGCAAGGACTTCTCCCTGACTTCGGGTACCCTCTTTGCCTTTCACAAGCTGGCGCTGCGGATCTACTTGGCGGCCATCGTCATCTTCGTCAACGAGGTGAAGGGCAAGAGCGCCCTGGCGCCGTCGCGCGACCTGGACGTCCAGTACAAGACCACCTTCCTCCTGGCCCATAAGATCCGCGAGGCGATGGCGGCGGAGATGAATAGTGCGGTGATCGGCGGCGCCGGGCGCACCGTCGAGGTGGAGGGCTGCTACGTCGGTGGCCACGTCCGACAGGAGAACGCAAAGGAAAACCGCAAGGACCGCCGGCTGGCCGCGAACCAGACCGGCAAGCGCCGCATGGTGTGGCCATGCGCGAGCGCGGCGGTCGCACCTTGACGGCGGTGTTCGCCAGCGAAGCGGAGTCAACGGCCTTCATCAAGACCCGCGTGGGCGGCGCCACCACCGTCCATGCCGACAAGGCCGCCGACTGGAACGCGCTGCATGCCCGCTTCGCCACCAAGCGCATCAGCCACCAGGGCACCTACAGCCTGGAGGGCGCCTGCACCAACGAGGCCGAGAGCTTCTTCAGCCGGATCCGCCGCGCCGAGATCGGCCACCATCACCACATCTCGTGGTGCCTGCCTCGCCCTCTACGCGCGGGAAGCCGCCTTTCGCAAGGGTCACCGTCGCACCAGCAATGGCGAACAGCTCCGCACCGTCGTCGGACTGGTCACCACGAACGGCCCCTCGGTGGACTTCTGCGGCGACTGGCAGCGCAGCCACGCGCCACTTGGCAACGCTGTCGTGTTCATTTCCTTCGCTCGCTGCTTGCCACGTGCCCAACGGCCAACAGACCGTCGTCTCCGCGGCCCTACGCCAAGTCTTCGTGCAGCCCGCCGCAAGAGCGCCGGCGAGGTCTGGCGCCATGTCGCCGATCAGCTGCGGGCGCGCCTTCCCAAGGTGGCAGCGCTGCTCGACGTCGCCAGGCATGACGTTCTCGCCTACATGGACTATCCCGAATCTCACCGAGCCCAGTTACACTCAACGAACATTCTTAAAAATCTCAACAAGTAATTCAAACGCCGCTCCGATGCTATTGTGATATTTCAGAACGGAGGAATTATTCGAAGTAATTTCGGCGCAATCTTTCTAGATAAAAATGATGACTGTCAGATCCAGCACTGTTACCTGACACTCGAAACCATGGCGGGGATCGCCACCGTCGACGAGCCCGCCATCATACCGCATCCCTCAACAAAAGCGGCCTGACCGACCACGCACATGACCACCTTCCAATTTCCACCATCTTGACGGACGTGACCAGGCAGCGGTTGACCGGCTTTTTTCTACCCGGCGTCGTCCTCTGGATTGAAAACGGGGCGGAACTGGCGGGGTAGCATGGGCTTCGCCAATGGCGATTTATTTATTTTCATGAAATGATATCATATTATTTTATACTCCTCATACGATCCTCCGGGCCGTGAGCCGTGGATGGACTGGCTTTGTGACGAGCTGTCGGGCCGGCATATCAACCTGCTGCGAGCCGCCGGAGAGGACACCACCCTCACCGCGGCCGGCTCCATTGGCCAGGCAGCCATTTTCGCCACCTGGGCAAAACGCTCCTACGGCTGGCGGAAGCAGAGGGCTGGCGCGACATCCAGGTTGACAAGACGCCTGAGCAGGAGCTTTTCAACCCGTCCAGACCGCCAGCGAAAGGCCCCCCGAACCATGCTGCATCAGGCTGTCATCCTTGTCGGCGGACGGGGAACCCGGCTCGGAGCGCTGACCGACGATACGCCCAAACCCCTCCTTCCGGTGGGTGGCCGGCCGTTCCTCGCCTATCTGATCGATGAACTGTTTCGGCAGGGCTTCAACGATATTCTGTTGCTCGCCGGCTACCGCGGCGACCGGATCGAACGCTTCTGTCAGGAGATGCTGCGCCCAGGTCTGCGGCTGCGCTGCATGACGGAGCCGGAGCCCGCCGGTACCGGAGGCGCCCTGCGAACTGTCTCGGATCAGTTGGAAGCGCAATTCCTGCTGCTGAACGGCGATACCCTGTTCGACATAAACCTCAACGACTTTTCCACCCCGCCCCTGTCGGCGGACGGCGACGTCCTCGCGAGGATGGCACTGCGCCGCGTTCCTGATACTGCCCGCTACGGCTCCATCGTCCTGGAGAGCAGTCGGATCGTCGCCATGCTCGAGAAGGGGCCGGCGGGGAAGGGGTTGATCAACGGCGGCATTTATCTGCTTGACCGCCGGGCTGTCGACCGGCTTCCGCCGTCGCCCTGTTCGATCGAAACCGACCTGTTCCCACTTCTGGCGGCGGAGGGGGCCATCGAGGGACGGGTCTACGACCGCTTCTTCCTGGACATCGGCGTGCCCGACGATTTCGCCCTGGCCCAGAGCGCCATCCCCGCCAGCCGCCGCCGCAAGGCCGCCTTCTTCGACCGGGACGGCGTACTGAACGAGGACATCGGCTTCGCACACCGTCCCGACCAGATCACCTGGATGCCGGGGGCCCGGAAGGCGGTGAAGCGGCTGAACGATGCCGGCTTCCTGGTCTTCGTCGTCACCAACCAGGGCGGTGTCGCCCGCGGCCTCTACGGCGAGGAGCATGTGCGCACGCTGCATCGCTGGATGCAGGAGGAGTTGCGCGCCGTCGGCGCCCATGTCGACGCCTTCTACCACTGCCCGCACCATCCCGATCATGGCAAGGCGCCCTACCGCACAGACTGCCGCTGCCGCAAGCCCGAGCCGGGAATGCTGCTGCAGGCTATGGCGGAGTGGCCTGTGGAACCGCTAGGCAGCTTCCTGGTCGGCGACCGCGAAACCGACGTCCAAGCGGCGCAGCGGGCGGGCATCGAAGGGACGCTCCACCTCGGTGGCGACCTCGACGCGCTGGTCGCCGGCATTCTGGCCCGCTCCGGGACCGGTACGGAGGTCGAAACCGCCCGCTAAGGCAGCCCCGATACCACTCGAACGAGAGGTGTCCTCACTATCGCCCCCCTGGGCAGAACCGGCGTTCCTTTGGAATAAACCTCCCGCGCCCTTCCAGACATGCGCAATCGGCCGGTTTCTTCCTCGTCCGCCGCTTCGGCAAGGTCCGTCAGCTGCATGCGGCGATGCTGCTGGCGTTCATGGCGCTGGAAAGCGCCAAGGCCCTGTCCGGGCAGGCCGGAAACCCGCCGGGAAATGCCGCCTTCACCGGCGCCTTCGCTCCGTCATCCCTGATCAGCAACCTGGCACTGGTCCATGGGCTGGGGATGGAAGACCGATTGAGCTGGAACATTCCGAGCTGGTCGATCGGCGCGGAGTTCTTCGTCTACATCACCTTCGCCATCCTACTGCTGGCCATGCTTGCCGCCGCCGGCGACGTTCGGCTGTATCAGGCCGCGCACGGCAGGCGGATGTCCCGCCATGCGGGCAGGCTGGCCGAAGCGGGGGCACTGCTGACGGTGGTCGTCTTCGTCTCGGCCGCCGGAGGCAACGCCCTGCCGCTGGCCGCCCCGCTACTGTTCGGGCCAGTGGTGCTGGTGTTCGCCTTCGAAGCCGGTCCGGTTTCCCGCCTGCTGACGACATCCCCCTTCCGACAGCTGGCCGCCTGGCCCTACTCGATCTACATGGTGCATGCCCTGCTGATCGCCGTGCTGCAGAAGGCGACGACGGTGGCGCAAGAGGGCATCGGCCGGCCGCTGTTCGTCGAACGACGGACGACGGCGAAGCCGACCGGCTGATCGCCTTCGGCGATGCCCGGATGATGGCTCTGGTCGGCGTCGGCTATCTGCCGGCGGTCACCGCCCTGTCGACCCTGACCTGCCGTTTCGTCGAGCTGCCGGGGCAAGCGATGGCCAATGGCTTGCTGGTCCGCTCCCGCAAGGCCGCTCCGGCCAGCCCGGTGGCCGAGGCGGCGTGACTGCCGCCTCTCTGCCGCCTCCCTGCCGGCATCAATGGCGGGCGAAGACCTGCGGCCCGTCGGCACCGCCGAACAGCACGACCTGATAGGGCTGGCCGGTGCCCATATCCATGCCGGGTGCGTCCGGCGGCATGCCGGGGGCCGACAGACCGCGGGCCCGGGGCTGATCGGCCAGCAGGCGCGTCACATCGGCCGCCGGCACATGGCCTTCCAGCACATAACCGCCGACCCGCGCCGTATGGCAGGATCCCAGTTCGTCCGGCACTCCGGCAGCCTGCTTCACCGGCATCATGTCGTCGACGGTGTGAACGGTGACGTCGAAGCCGGCCGCGCGCATGTGTCGCACCCAGCCGTCGCAGCATTCGCAGCCCACAGCCTTCCAGACCTCCACCGCCGCACCGGCGGCGGGCGTGGCGGCGCAAACCGTCTCCGGCAGCGCCACGGCTCCGAGGCTCAGCGTCAGGGCGGCGGCGGCCACCCCCCACACCATCGTCCGCCGCGTCATCGTCATCGGAATTCTCCAAGTTATATCAGTGTCTTGCCTCATCCGCTCAGGAACGGACGGACAGAAGCCTCAGGGCATTGGCGGTGACCAGCACGGTGGCGCCGGTGTCCGCCAGGATCGCGGGCCAGAGCCCGGTGACGCCAAGAACGGTGGTCACCAAGAACACCGCCTTCAAGCCCAGGGCCAGTGCGATGTTTTGCCGTATGTTGGCCATGGTGCGGCGCGACAGGGCCACCATCGCCGCCACGTCGCTGACCCGGCCGTGCAGGATGGCCGCGTCGGCCGTCTCCAGCGCCACGTCGGTGCCGCCGCCCATCGCGATGCCGACATCGGCGGCGGCGAGCGCCGGGGCGTCGTTGATGCCGTCACCGACCTTTGCCACCAGCTGCCCCCGGGCCTGAAGCTCGCGGACGATGCGCAGCTTGTCCTCCGGCAGCAGGTGGGCATGCGCCTTCACCCCCAGCATGCCGGCGACCGCGTCGGCGGTTTCGGCGGTGTCGCCGGTCACCATCAGCGAACGGATGTCGGCGCGCTCCAGCGCCTCGATGCCCTGACGGGCGTCGGCCCGCGGTTCGTCGCGTAGCGCGATCAGCCCGACGGCCCGCCCTTCGAGCAGCAGGACCGAAACCGTCTTGCCCGCCTGTGCCAGGGCCGCGGCCCGTTCCGCCTGCTCCGCGGTCAGGGAAGGGGCAGCCGCCCGGGTCGACAGCAGCGCCACCGCAAGCCCGCCGACCCTGCCCTGCAGCCCGGCGCCGGGCAGGGCGGCGACCTCGTCCGCCACCGGCGGGGCGATGCCGCGCCCGGCTGCGACGGCCAGGATGGCGCGAGCCAGCGGGTGGCTCGACCCAGCCTCCAGCGCCGCGGCGGCGGCCAGCATTTCCGCCTCGCTCCCGCCGAAGGGGAGCAGGTCGGTAACGCGGGGCCTGCCCTCCGTCAGGGTGCCGGTCTTGTCGAAGGCGACGGTGGTGATGCGGCCGAGTGCCTCCAGTACCGCGCCACCTTTCAGCAGCAGGCCGCGCCGGGCGCCGTTGGACAGGCCGGCGGCGATGGCAGCCGGGGTCGAGATCACCAGCGCGCAGGGGCAGCCGATCAGTAGAACCGCCAGGGCGCGGTAGAACCACTCGGTCCAGACGCCGCCACCAGAACCAGCGGAAACCAGTGGCGGCACGACGGCGACCAGGGCCGCCACCACAACGATTCCCGGTGTGTAGAAGCGGGCGAAGCGGTCGATCAACCGCTCGGTCGGCGCCTTGCTCTCCTGCGCCTCCTCCACCAGCCGGACGATGCGGGCGATGGTGTTGTCGCGCGCCGCGGCTGTGATGCGCACGCGCAGGGCGCCGTCGGCGTTGATGGTGCCGGCGAAGACGGAATCGCCCTCGCCCTTGGGCTTCGGCACGCTTTCGCCGGTGACGGGGGATTCGTCGACGGCGCTGCTGCCGGACAGCACGATCCCGTCGGCCGCCACCCGGTCACCGGGGCGGACCAGGATGACGGAGCCGACCGCCAGCCCGGCGGCGGGAACAGTCCGCGGAGCGGCGCCGTCCTGCTCGATCAGGGCCGTGTCGGGAACCAGCGCCGTCAGGCCGCGGATGCCGGCCCGCGCCCGGCCGGCTGCCACCCCTTCCAGCAACTCGCCGACCAGGAAGAGGACCAGGACGGTCGCCGCCTCCTCCACCGCGCCGATGAAGAGCGCGCCGACAGCGGCGACCGTCATCAGCGTCTCGATGGAAAAGGGCGTGCCGGCCCGTGCTGCCGCCAGGGCGCGGCGTGCTACCGGGACCAGCCCGACCGCCAGGGCCAGCGGGAAGGCCCAGCGTTCCGTCTCCGGCACCAGCAGGCCCAGGAGCGTCGCGGCGGCGAGCGCCGCGCCGGCCGCTAGCGTCAGCACCGCCTTGCGCCCGCGCCACCAGGGCGCCTCGCCGGGATCGGCAGGGAAGTGGGAGTGAGAATGGGCGGCGTGAGAGTGGCCGTCATGGGAATGGGCAGGACCGCAGCAGCCCCCGCCGCAGGCGGGCGGCGCGCTCTCCGCCAGCGGATCGGCAGGGACGGCGCCATAGCCGAGGGTGGCCAGCGGCCGGACGACGGCGTCCGCGCCCAGCGCCGCCTCGTGATCGACGCTGACCGTTCCGCCCTGTACCGACACACGCACCTCCCGGATGCCCGGCACCCGGCGCAACGCCGTCTCGATCTTGGCGGCGCAGGAGCCGCAATCCATGCCGGAAACCCTGTAGCGACTGGTGCGCGGGGCGGAATGGGCGTTGCAGTCGCCGTCCCCCATTCCGTGCGTGATCTCCTGCATGGCAAGACTCCTCGATCGTGACGCGTTGTCGGCAGCGTCCCCGGAGCCTAAATTCTCTAGCGACTGGAGGATCAAGAGGGAAAACCGCCATGCCCATCCCGGCCCTGTCCATCGGTGCGCTCACCAAGCGCACCGGCGTGAAAGTTCCGACCATCCGCTACTACGAGAGCATCGGCCTGCTGCCGGAGGCGCCGCGCACGGGCAGTAACCGCCGTACCTACGACGAGGCGTCGGTCCGCCGCCTGCGCTTCATCCGGCATGCCCGCGAGCTGGGCTTCGATGTGGAGGCGATCCGCCAGCTCCTGGCCCTGGCCGACGATCCGGACCGGCCCTGCCACGAAGCCGACCTGCTCGCCCGCAGCCACTTGGCCGAAATCGAGTCCAGGATCACCCGGCTGGAGGCCCTGCGCGACGAGGTGCGGCGGATGGTGGAGGGCTGCGCCCAGGGCGAGGTGCGCAGCTGCCATGTGATCGAGGTGCTGGCCGATCATGCCCACTGCCTGCATGAGCGGCACTGAGCCGGCTTTGAAGGAAATGCACCGGGACAAAGCGTCGCCGTATGCGACGGGCCCTATCCAAGCCCATCCCGCCCCCGGCGCTGATCGGGCACATCACGGCGGCGCTGCAGGGGGTGCTGCAGGGGAAATCACGCCGCCTTCAAACCACCTTCACGCAGGCGCCCACATGGGTGAAGGCGAAACGGGCGTCGATCGGAACATCGGGGAAGGGCAAGCCATGGCCCTCATGGGCGCTGTCATGCACGAGGCAGCAGCCCTCGATCAGCGGCCAGACGACGCTGCCGAGAAAGCGCTGGTCCTGCGGGCGCCCTCCGTCGGCGCGGGCAGCGGCACGCACCAGGGAGGGGGGAGCATCGGGGGCAGGACGCCCGCCAGCCCACCCACATGCCGGCCAGCATCGGGTCGGTGTGCATGATGTGGTCGCGCATCGCGTGAAAGGGCAGGCCGGACGCGATCCAGGCATCACGGCACAGGAAATGGCTGACGGTCGGATCGTCGGAAACCAGGAAGCACCAGAACAGCCTATGCAGCGGGCCGCTGTCGGGCTCCATGGCGACCGGTTCGGCCCCGGCGCCGGCCCAGACCGCCGAGCACGGAGACCGGCACCGAATCGTCGTGATGGATGCGGCAGGTCCAGTCCGGATAGAACTCCGCCGCAAGGTGGACATTCTCCAAAGCACCCCATCCACCCGGCATTGCAATCGGCCACCCCGGAATGGCTGCTGCTCCAAAGCCACACAAACCGGCAGCGCACCGCGATGGATTACCGCCTCTCCACCGCGAAGCAGCCATGGCCGGCGGCCTTCAGGGCGGCGCAGGCGGCGGCGGCGTTCGCGGCGGGGAGGCCGGTCAGCCGGGCCTTGTAAAGGCCGCCGGAGCGGACGGTTTCGGGGCTGGCGCCGGCGCCGAGCGCCCCCAGGCGCCGCGCGGTGTCGCCGGCGCTGCGCGCCGCGGCGGCACGGCTGGCGAAGGCGCCGACCTGGATGGACCAGGATCCGGCAACGGCCTCCGTGGGTTTGGCCAAGGGCTTCGCGGAAGGCACGGCGACGCTCACCGCCGTGCTGCGTTCGGCAACCGACGAACTCTTCCTGGTGATCACCAGATCCGGAGTGGCGGGCGCCGGCCTGGCCGGGCTGGTCGGGCGCTTGAAGCCGATGTCCAGCAGGTCGGCGACGCGGTCGTCGCGGGTGGCGGCGCTGTGGCCGCCCATCACCACGGCGATCAGCCGGCGGCCGTCCCGTACGGCCGAGGCGGCGAGGTTGAAGCCGGACGCGGCGATGTAGCCGGTCTTGATGCCGTCCATACCGGGATAGCGCGCCATCAGACGGTTGTGGCCGTAGACCGTCGTGCCCTGCCAGTCGAAGCTGCGGCGCTGGAAATAGGCGTAGTGGCCGGCGTGGCGGCGGATCAACGCGCGGGACAGGATCGCCATGTCGCGCGCCGTCGTCCGCTGCAGCCGGTCGGGCAGGCCGGACGCATTGCGGAACACCGTGCGGCGCATGCCGAGCGCACGGGCGCGCGCCGTCATCCTCTTGGCGAAGGCCGGCTCGCTGCCGCCGAGCGCCTCCGCCAGCACCACGGCGACGTCGTTGGCCGAGCGGGTGACCAGGGCCAGAACCGCCTGCTCCACCGTGATGGTGCTGCCGGGCGCCAGCCACAGCCGCGAGGGCGGCATCGAGGCGGCATGCTGCGACACCACCAGCCGCTGGTCCGGCCGCAGCGTGCCGCGGTCGAGCGCCTCGAAGGTCAGCATCAGCGTCATCATCTTGGTCAGCGACGCCGGATAGGTCAGGGTGTCGGCGTTGCGCGCCTGCAGGACCTTGCCGCTGTCCGCCTCCATCAGGATCTCCGCCGCGACCGGCGTCCAGCCGGCCTTGCGGCTGCCCTTGGCCCAGGCCGGCAGCGAAACCAGCAGGACCGCGGCCAGCAGGACCGCCAAGGCGGTCAGGAAGAGCAGCGTCGTCGACGCACGGGCGAGCAGAGGCATCGTCTCAGGTCCGGCGGTTGGCGCAGCCCCGCTACGGCACGGGCGCTGTCGGCTTTGTGGTTTCCCTATCGGGCGGAGAAGGACGGGTGAGGTTGGGTCATGCTGCGGCGGACGTCACCTCGCGGACAGCATGGAGCCGACCATGGCACGGAAGGCGTCGACCGCCACCGGCTTGACCAGCATCCGGATGTTGCGGCCCAAACCGTCTGCACCCTCGCCGGGCCGACCGTCCAGTGCCTGGAAGGCATAGCCGGTCAGGAACAGCACCCTCAGATCCGGGACGCGCGCCTGCGCCATCTCCGCCAGCTGGCGGCCGTTCAGGCCGGGCAGCCCGACATCGGTCACCAGAAGATCGACCCTTTCAGCGCCGGCCAGCCGGGCGAGCGCCTCGGTACCGTCGGCGGCCTCCAACGTGGTGTAGCCGTCGCCCTGCAGCACCTCCACCAGCAGCATGCGGACCAGTTCCTCGTCCTCCACCACCAGCACGGTGCCGCGGCCAATCCCCGGCGGCGGGGTGGGGAAATCGGCGGTTCCGGTTTCAGAAACGGAAGGGGGAGCGGCGCCATGATCGCGCGGCAACCAGAGATGCACCGCCGTGCCCCGGCCGACCGCGCTGTCGATGCGGACGAAGCCGCCGGACTGGCGGGCGAAGCCGTAGAGCTGGCTCAGCCCCAGGCCGGTGCCCTGGCCGATCGGCTTGGTAGTGAAGAAGGGTTCGAAGACGCGGGCCAGCACGTCCGGCGGCATGCCGGTCCCGCTGTCGCGCACGGACATGGCGACATAGTCGCCGGGCTCCACCCCAGGATCGTTGACAAGGTCGGCCTCGGTGAAGCCGGCGTTGGCGGTTTCCACCGTCACGGTCCCGCCCTCGGGCATGGCGTCGCGCGCGTTGATAACCAGGTTCAGCAGGGCGCTTTCGATCTGGCTCACGTCGACATGGACCGGCCACAGCGGCTCCCCCAGCCGGCGCTCCAGCCGGATCGCCTCGCCTACCGACCGGCCAAGCAGGTCCCACAGCCCCACCACCAGCGCGTTCAGGTCGGCGCGCTCCGGCTTCAGCGGCTGGCGCCGGGCGAAGGCCAGCAAGCGGCGGGTCAGGGTGGAGGCGCGATCCACCGCGGCGCGCGCGGTGGCGGCGAATGGCGCGATATCGGTGCGGCCGGCCTCCAGCCGCTGCTCGATCAGCTCCAAGCTGCTGCTGATCGCCTGCAGCAGGTTGTTGAAGTCGTGGGCGACGCCGCCGGTCAACTGGCCGACAGCCTCCATCTTCTGCGCCTGGGCCAGTGCCTCGCGCGCCTCGTCCAACGCCTGCTGGGCCTTGCGGCGTTCGGTAAGGTCGCGGGTGACCTTGGCGAAGCCCAGCAGCGTGCCGGTTTCGTCGCGGATGGCGCGGATTACCACGCCGGCCCAGAAGTGGGCGCCGTCCTTTCGCACGCGCCATCCCTCCGCCTCGAACCGGCCCTCGGTCAAGGCGGTGGCGAGTGCACGCTGCGGCACACCGGCGGCGCGGTCCTCGTCGGTGTAGAAGCTGGAGAAATGTCGGCCGATGATCTCGTCGGCGCTGTAGCCCTTGAAGCGCGCAGCCCCGGAATTCCAGCTGCTGACGATCCCATTCGGGTCAAGCAGATAGATCGCGTAATCGCCGACACTGTCGACCAGAAGCTGGAACCGCCGTTCGCCGGAGATGGGCTCCCAAGCGGATCTGGCGTGTTCGACTTTCATAACAACGGCTTTCCGGAACACGGGGGAGGACGGGACAAGACCTCCGATGATCCGCGGACGATGCCGGCAGGGTCAATAACCCAATGCGAATAATCGAGTATTATTCCGCCATATCACACGAAATATTCCAAAATGAGCGCCGGGAAGTCCTGTAGGAGATTTTCAATCGCCGGAAAGGGGCGGGGCGGCGCACCGCCCCGCATGGTCCCTTTGGCACGGGCCGGACCCAGGCTCAGCGCGGGGCCAGCACCATGACCATCATGCGGCCTTCGACCCGGGGCATCTGCTCGACCTTGGCGATGTCCTGGAGCTGGTCGCGCACGCGAACGAGCACGTTCAGACCGAGATCCTGGTGCGCCATCTCGCGACCGCGGAAGCGCATGGTCATCTTGACCTTGTCGCCTTCCTCGATGAAGCGAATGGCGGAGCGCATCTTCACGTCATAATCGTGATCGTCGATGTTCGGCCGAAGTTTGATTTCCTTCAGCTCGATGATCTTCTGCTTCTTCCGCGCCTCGTTGGCCTTCTTCTGCTCCTCGAAGCGGAACTTGCCGTAATCGAGGATCTTGCAGACGGGCGGATCCGCCTGGGGCGCCACTTCGACGAGGTCGAGGTCGGCATCCGCGGCGGCTTCCAGCGCTTGGCGGAGCGGCACCACGCCGACCATCTCGCCGTCGGCGCCGACGAGGCGGACCATACGGGCGGTGATTTCACGGTTGAGGCGCGGGCCTTCGCGGACGGGGTCCGCGTCGTAGAGCTTGGCTATGGTGATCTCCTGTGGTTGTGGAGGGGTAGAAAGGAGCGAGCCCGGGTCAAGAGGCTCAGCCCAGGATGTCGAGCACAATCTGCCGCAGTTCGCCCCGGGTCAAGCCGGACGGCTCGGGATTGGAGCGGAAATCCGACTTTTTGCCGTCAACTGCGGCGAATTGGCCGGCAGAGGAGTGGGTGGAGCGGCGGGTGGCGGCCAGATGGGCCGGCGCAAGCGCGGACTGGGCGGCAAAATGGCCGGTGGAATGGAAAGCGGTCGACAGGATCGGGGTCGTCATGAAAATCCTCCAGGCCGGATGGGCGGACCGATGGAAACGGGGCCGGCCGGCTCTTTGTGAGTGTGGCATCTTGAAACGGGAGCCATTGCGGCGGACACCGCCCGGCAAGGCTCCGATAAGCGGGACAGGCCCCGGAACGGGCATGCCCCCAAAAGACCGGCGTTCCCCGAGGAAAGCTCCCCCTCGATGAACCGGAGGGGGCAGGGAAGCGCACCGCGAATGCGGTGTCGGCCATGTTCCGAGATGGGGGCCGGGGCAGCCTTTTTCAAGTTGCTCCGCTCAACCCCTCCTTTTTGCTTCTCCGTCCGGCTGCGGGTCTCGAGGGCGGCGATGCGCTGGACGCCATCAAGCCGCTGCCGCATCTGGGCAAGGCGGCTTAACTTCCCGCCCCGCGCATCAGCCGCAGATAGTCGAGCACGCGGGCGGTGCGCCAGTCGGGGTCGGCCCAGCAGGCGGCTTCCCGCGCGCGGCGGCAAGCGGCGACCGCCTCCAGCCGGGGCTGGCCGGTCAGCGGGCGCAGGTCGGCGGGGATGGCGGCGAGACAGGCGGCGGCGAGTTCCGCGGGCGGGGCGGGGGCGGTCTCCAGCCAGCGTTGGGCGTCCTGGAAGCCGTCGCGGCACATCAGCGCGATCATGTAGTCGCAGGCCGATTGCAGGCCGGGCGCCAGCCGGCCGGGGCTGACCGACAGGATCGGCAGCAGGGGGGCCAGGGTCGGGGCCAGATGGTTGGCGTAGAGCGTCGCCCCCCAATAGCGCTCCGCCGTCTGCCGGAAATGATCGAGGTCGCGCACCGGTACCAGGCCGGAGGACTCGACGGGCAGGATCTCCACCTTCGGCTTGGTGACCACCACCGTGTCGTTCGACACGTCGACATAGAGCGCGCCGATCTGCAGCGCGTTCTGGAAATATTGCTCGCGCAGGACGCCCCAGACGCTCTGCAGCACGCCGCCCCCCTCGACGAAGGCGCGCAGCGCGCGTTCCACCGGGCCGGCCGGCTGGGCCAGACGCTGCGACAGGCGGGCGAAGAGGTCGCGGGTGATCTCCTCGCAGCGGCCATAGGGATAGGGCTTGCCGCCCGCCGGCGGCAGGCCGGCGAGCGCCCGGTCGCTCTCCCCGCGCAGGGCCATGAAGTAATCGTAGAGCGCCTCCGGGTCGCCGCCCAGATGGCGGGCGGTCAGCGCCGACTGGCGGCCGTCCACCGGAGCGATCTGCTGGGGAAGGAGGAGAGGGGGAGGGGGCGTCATGGCGGGCGGCATCCGTCGGTTCGAGGGAAACTGCCACCCTTCGCGGTGCCGATGCCAGGGTTTCCGGCCGAAGCATCCGCAGGACCGCCCCCCGGCCCCCATGCGGAACGGGGGGGCGGAACGGGGGGTTGCGCAAAGCCGTGGCGACCGTCACACATTCCGCTGCCGCAGGCGGGACAGCCGTCCGGGCAGCCAGCTCCTCCACATTCAAAGCGTCGATACGGAACGGCATGATGAGCACACCGGACACCGCGCCCGATATCCAGGCTTCCGACATCGGAGCCCTGGAAAGCGCCTATCGCAGCCGCAGCGCGCGGATCGCCGTGATCGGGCTCGGCTATGTCGGGCTGCCGCTGGCCCTGGCGCTGACGGGGGCGGGCTTCACGGTGGTCGGCTTCGACATCGACCCGGCGAAGACGGAGGCGCTGAACGATGGACGCTCCTACATCCGGCAGATCGGGAACGACCGGATCGCCCAGGCCGTGGCGACCGGGCGGTTCCGGGCGACGACCGACGCGGACACCTTCACGGCCTGCGATGCCGTGATCGTCTGCGTGCCGACGCCGCTGTCGCCGCAGCGCGAACCGGACCTGAGCTTCGTCGAGGCGTCCACCCGCCTGATCCGCGACCGGCTGCGGGCAGGACAGCTCGTGGTGCTGGAATCGACCACCTGGCCCGGCACCACCGACGAGGTGATGCGGCCGATCCTGGAGCAGACCGGGCTTGCCAGCGGCCGGGACTTCTTCCTGGCTTATTCGCCCGAGCGCGAGGATCCCGGCAACATCACCTTCACCACCAGCACCATCCCCAAGGTGGTCGGCGGCGACGACGAGGGCGCGCGGCGGCTGGCGGTGGCCCTCTACGAACAGGTGGTGCCGCAGGTGGTGGCGGTGTCCGGCACGCGGGCGGCCGAGGCGACCAAGCTGACCGAGAACATCTTCCGCTCGGTCAACATCGCCCTGGTGAACGAGTTGAAGATCGTCTTCGAGCCGATGGGCATCGACATCTGGGAGGTGATCGAGGCGGCGAAGACCAAGCCCTTCGGCTTCATGCCCTTCTATCCCGGCCCGGGGCTGGGCGGCCACTGCATCCCGATCGACCCCTTCTACCTGACCTGGAAGGCGCGCGAGTACCAGATCTCCACCCGCTTCATCGAGCTGGCGGGAGAGGTCAACACGATGATGCCGCGCCATGTGGTCGACCGCCTCGCCCTGGCGCTCGACCGCCGGTCCGGGATCGGGCTGAGCCGCGCGCGCATCCTGCTGGTCGGCATGGCCTACAAGAAGAACGTCGACGACAGCCGGGAATCGCCGGGCCTGCGGCTGATGGAGATGCTGCTGGAGCGCGGGGCGGCGGTCGAGTACCACGACCCCTTCATCCCGGTGCTGCCGGTCACCCGCGAACATGCGGCGCTCGCCGGCCGCGCCTCCATCGCCTGGGAGCCCGGGACGCTGGCGGGATTCGACGCGGCGGTGGTCGTGACCGACCATGACGGCATCGATTACCAGAGCCTCGCCGCCCATTGCCCGCTCGTGGTCGACACCCGCAACGCCATGCGCGCCGTGGAGGGCTTCGCCGACCGCATCGTGAAGGCCTGACGCCGGGGCGGGGAAGAGGCACCGGCCGGCATCTGGAACAGCGTGAAACAGGGGGCGGGATCCTGTTCCATCCGCCGCCCTGTCGGCGGCGGCGGCGGCGCATGGAACAGCATGGAACATGCCGCCGCGTCCCGTTCCATCCGCAGTCCCGATGGCGGATGAGGATGGAACAGCGTGAAACACACCCCACGCTTCCGTTCCACCCGCCGGCCGCGGCAGGGGAAGGGGAAGGACAGGCAGGCGGTCCCGGTGGAGGACGTCGAAGGCGGCGGGCATGGCGTCGGCTCCCTGAGACGCTGGATCCGACGCCATTTTATAGGAATTAGTTCCCGATAGGGGACATTAAGTCGATGGGGATGCGGCAGGGGTCCGGCCGGGTGGCCGGGCCCCTGCCGTGGACCGGGATCAGAGTTCCTCTTCGCCGCCGAAATCGCCCCAGCCGCTGTCCTCCACCGCCTGCTCGGCATGGTCGGTGGCGGCGGTGGCCGCATCGGTGGCCGCGGTGGCGGCCTCACCGGCCATGGCCTCGCCGCCGGAGAACATGCCGGAGAGCGCGCTGCCGATCAGCATGCCGCCGGCGACGCCGGCCGCGGTCTGCATGGCACCGGCCATGAAGCCGCCGCCGGCCCGCGGCTGCTGGGCGTAGCCGGCGACGCGCGGGTCGCCATAAGCCGGGGTGGCGGCCGGCGGGCGGCCCCAGGGCGACCCGGCCGGCATGGCGGGGGAGGGGGCAGCGGCAGCCGGGGCAGCAGCCGGATATGACGGCTGCGGGGCGGGCTTGCCGCTGCCGCCGAACAGGCTGCCGAACAGCCCGCCGCCGCCCGCCGGAGCGGCGGCGGGAGCGGCGGGACGCTCGCGCAGCTGACGCTCCAGCTCCTCGTTGCGGGACTGGCTGGCGGCGAGCGCCTGTTCCATCATCACGATGGCCTGCGCCATCAGATAGGGGGCTGCCGGCTGGCGGGCGATCCGGTCGCGGATCAGCCCCTCGGCCTCGGGATCACGCGGGCCGGATTGCGCCTCGGCCTGGTGCAGCTTGGCGAACAGGTCGTCGATGATCTGGCGTTCGGTGTGGTCCATGGCGATGCTGGTCCTCAAAGAGGGTTGCAAAAGGAAGAGAGCAGAAAGGCCCCTGGTTCGGTCACCCCTCGGCACCTGTCGGCTGGCAGGAACGCTGGCGCGGGCCTGCATCCGCAGAATGAGTGAAAGACGGGATTGGACCAGGGTAGGGGCGGGGAGTGCCGGGCTTCGGTGCGGGGCTGTCGGTCTTTCAGCAAAGGTAGTCCCTCCAAGTGCGCTGAACCTCCCCATAGCTAACGCCGGGGGTTCTGGGGGTGTCTGTGCCGGACCTCTCTGCGGCTCCCGCTTGCGCTACAGCATCCGCAGCCTCGGTCCAGCGACCCTCCCCCTGCAACGGACGATCCGCTCCGACGCCCCCCCTGTTGCCAGGGCGGACGTGGGGAAGGGCAAATCCCGCCCCGCTCGCAGATTGGTTGAAGCTCGACGCCGCCCGTTTCAGCAGCGGTTCCGCAGCCGCCCAATGCAACGCGCACTGGAATGCGTCGAGCCTGTCCTGTTCGACGAAGCGCGCCAGCCACGCCGAGTACAGATCGCGCTGCACCCGGCTGCCATCAGCAAGCACGTGCCACCGCTGCGACAGCGGCTTCTTCACGCACTCGCCCGTGTCGTGGCTGACCTGCGACAGCCGCGTCGTCCGCGTTGCAAACTCGACCACCGAAGCGCCGGCACTCGCAGCCTTGCGCTTCAGAATCGAGACGAACAGGGACGGCGCGCGACGCTTCACGCTCCGGCCGAAATTCCTCTGGAAGCTCCGGTAACTCACTTTCTCCGTCTTGATGGTGTTCCCCTGCGCCAGCACCCGGTTGGCGAGTTCGCCGTGGGCACGCTTTCGCTCCGCTGCCAGACACCGTTCCACCTCGGCCTTCTTGGCCGCCAGGACGCGGTAGCGGCGCGAGCGCACTGCGATGCGCGCACCCCGGCGGTACGTGCCGTCCGCATTGAAGGCGTCGGGGTTGGTGGCGCGGCGGGACCGGTCCATGGCGCGCTGGAGACGACGGATCACCCGGTCCATGTCGGCCACGCCTGGGCAGAACGGCTCCAGCGTGGCATCCGTGTCCGACACGGCGGCGATGGTGCTTGGCCCGAGGTCCAGGCCGACGATGCCAGCACCGACCGGCAGGCGCTCCTTACGCGGGGCAAGCCCCTCCTGCACCAGTTGGGCGTACCAGCGCGTCTTGCCGCGCACGCTACGTCGCAGGACGCGGACGTACTTGGTGCGGCACGACAGCGCTTGCCGCTGCCAGCCGTCGCGGTCGCAGGGATCGAGCTTGAGGGGCAGGGCGAGACCGTCCCACAGCATAATGGGCCGATCATCTTGCCAGCGCAAGCGGATCACCGCGTCGCCTTTGCCCTCGATCGAGTGCAGGCGGTTCTTGCCCTTGAAACGGGGGCGTCCCCGTTTGCCGAAGGCGTGCATCTGCACCGCCTTGAAGGCGCGCAAGGACGTGGTCTGCGTGTCGTGGCTGCCGAGGTGCTGGCCGATCCAGCAAGCGTCCCGGCACGCCTCGGCGTGCTTCTGGACCGATGCGGAGAAGAAGCCGAAACGCAGCATGGTCGCCTTGAACAACGCCGTGCGCTGCTTTCCTTTGAGCATGGCGCGGGCGGACTGCCAGTCTTTGGATTGGCGCATGAGGTCGAGGCGCCTCAACGCCTCGCCCAGGCAGGCATTGTAGATGTGGTGTGCCGCCTCAAAACGCACCGCCAATACACGCTCGTCCACCGCGTTGGTGCGCAGTAGAAACTCGGCGATGAAGGACGGGGTGGCGGCGCGCATGGGTTAGACATTCCTCTGTCTGTCAATGGTCTGCGTAATGACGGCAAGCGGCGCGGCGCCGCCGATGCAGGCGAAGTACAGGACTTGACGGCGTTGTTCTTCGAGCGATGCTCGCTTGTCGCTATTAGAAAGCGCCTCCCTAGCTAATGTCCCAGCGATTTCGCTTGCGGCGAAGCAGCGCTGCTCCCATGGACAAAGCCGCGGACTTGCATGCTGCCAAGGTCACGCCCGTCGGCGCAAGAGCAGGTGAAGAGATCCGACATCGCGACCACGTCTAAGTCGCCAGAGGGGCCCGGATCCAGGTGCTGAGCACGTGGCCCCGTCCCGCTTTCCTGTCAAGACGGCGCCCCCACAATTTGCGCACCGGAGGGGCCGGGCTTGGAGCGGGGCCTGGACCGGCGATTTCCCCCACCCTTAAGAGGGGCCATGGCAACATTGCAGGAAGCGCTGACCGCGGCGTTGGACCATCAGGAGGCCGGCCGCTTCGACAAAGCCGACATCCTGTATCGCCGTATCCTCGAGGCATCCCCCGGCCATCCCCATGCGCTTCACCTGTGGGGCATCCTGGCGGCGCTGACCGGACGGCCGGAGGAAGCCACAGGCCGGATCGGGCAGGCCATCGCCGCCGCTCCCGACATCGCCGATTTCCATGTCAATCTGGCGCGGGTCCAGGCCGCGCTGAACCGGCCAGACCAGGCCGCCCGCCATTACGCCCATGCCGCCGCCCTGCGGCCGGAGGAGGCGGAGACGCGCTTCCAACTGGCGGGGCTGCTCCAGGATCTGGGGCAGGCCGCGCGGGCGCGGAACGGCTTCCGCACGGTGCTGGTGCTGGACCCGGCCCATCCCGGGGCGCTGCTGCGGCTGGCGGCCACGGAACGGGGGCTCGGGCGGGCCGTGGCGGCCGCACGGATCGACCTGGCGCTCGCCCTCGGCGACCCCGTCCTGTGGAATGAGCTTGCCAACCGGCTGAAGGGGGGAAGGCGGCGGGGAGAGGCCCTTGCGCAGTCGGTGACCGGCTATGGCCGCGGGCTGGTCCTGCTGCCGGGCAACCCCGTGCTGCTGAACAACCGCGCCGACAGCTGGCTGAGGCTGGACAGGCTGGAAGCGGCGGAGGAGGACGCGCGGGCCGCGGTCGCCGCGGCCCCCGGCTTTGCCGCCGGCTGGAACACGCTGGGCTCCGTCCTGATGGCACAGGGGCGTGCCGGGGAGGCGGCGGGCGCCTACGAACAGGCGGCCGGCATCGACCCCGCCACCAATACCCAGGCCCGCTTCAACCGCTCCATCGCCCTGCTGACGCTCGGCCGGCTGGCGGAGGGGTGGGACGAGTATGAGCAGGGTTGGGCGGCATCCTCCGGCCGCTTACCACGGGTCGGCTTTCCCCAGCCGCTTTGGGACGGGAGGCCCTTGGCCGACGGCGCCCTGCTGGTGTGGGGCGAACAGGGGCTGGGTGACGAGGTGATGTTCGCCAGCCTGATCCCGCAGCTGGTCCGGGATCGCTTGCGGGTGGTGCTGGACTGCGACGCGCGGCTGGCCCCGCTGTTCGCCCGCGGCCTGCCGAACGTCACCGTGGTCGCGCGGACGGAACCGTTGTTGAGCGGCCGGCTGACCGCGCCGGACGTGGTCGCGCAAATCCCGGCCGGCAGCCTGCCGCGCCTCATGCGCCGGCGGATCGGGGATTTCGCCGGCCGCCAGCCTCCCTTCCTGAAGGCCGATCCCGGGCGGGTGGCGGAGCTGCGGCGGCGGATCGGGAACGGCCATGGACATCGGCTGGTCGGGCTTTCCTGGAGCAGCAAGAACGCCTCGGTCGGGCATCTGCGCTCCATCCCGGCTGGCCGGCGCGCTGGACGGTGGGGATGTCAAACTGGTCAGCCTGCAATATGGCGACGTCGCGGCGGAGGCCGCCGCCGCCGGCATCGCCGATCCGGGGTTGGATGCCTGGGGCGACATCGACGGGCTGGCGGCGCTGATCGCCGCCATGGATCTGGTGGTGTCGGTGGACAACTCGACCGTCCATCTCACCGGCGGGCTGGGATGTCCGGCCTGGGCGCTGCTTCCCCATGCCGCCGACTGGCGCTGGATGCAGGGGTGCGGCGACACGGTCTGGTATCCGTCGGTCTGGCTGTTCCGGCAGGAGGCGCCGGGCGATTAGGACGGCGTGCTGCGCAAGGCGCTTGCGGAGAGCTGAGGGGGCCGCCGCCGGAGGCACGATTTTGCCCCCGCCATTCGGCTTGCCTTTTGCCTTCAAAAGAACATATTGCGAACATCGGAACGGGAGAGGGAAGCCTCCACGGTGGATGACGCGCTGCTCGACAAGCTTGGGATTCTGGCCGACTCGGCGAAATACGACGCCTCCTGCGCCTCGTCGGGGGCCAAGCGCCGGACGGGCGGGCCGGACGGATTGGGCTCGACCACCGGGGCCGGCATCTGCCACGCCTATACGCCGGACGGGCGCTGCGTCTCGCTGCTCAAGATCCTGCTGACCAACTATTGCCTGTTCGACTGCGCCTACTGCATCAACCGCCGCTCCTCCAACGTGCGGCGCGCCCGCTTCAGCGTGGACGAGGTGGTTCGGCTGACGCTGGGCTTCTACAAGCGCAACTGCATCGAAGGACTGTTCCTGTCCTCCGGCATCGTCCGCTCGCCCGATTACACGATGGAGCAGCTGATGCTGGTGGCGCGCACGCTGCGGCGCGACCATGGCTTCGCCGGCTACATCCACCTGAAGACGATCCCGGAGGCCAGCCCCTGGCTGATCGAGCAGGCCGGGCTGTGGGCCGACCGGCTGTCGATCAACCTGGAACTCGCCTCCGACCGCAGCCTGAAGGAATTCGCGCCGGAGAAGGACGGCGGCGCGATCAAGGCGGTGATGGGGCAAATCGGCGAGCGCATCCTGGAGGCCAAGGAGGAGAAGCGCCGCTTCTCCCCCGCCGGCCAGAGCACCCAGATGATCGTCGGCGCCGACGCCTCCACCGACCTGTCGGTGCTGGAGACCAGCGACACGCTCTATCGCCGCTATGGGCTGCGCCGGGTCTATTATTCGGCCTTCAGCCCGATCCCGGAGGCAAGCTCCGCCCTGCCGGCCAAGCCGCCGCCGCTGCAGCGCGAGAACCGGCTGTACCAGGCCGACTGGCTGCTGCGCTATTACGGCTTCACGGTGGAGGAGATCGCCGCCGGCGGCGAGGGCGGGATGCTGGATCTGGGCATCGATCCCAAGCTGGCCTGGGCCCTGAAGAACCGCGGGCGCTTTCCGGTCGACGTCAACAGCGCCGACCGCGAGATGCTGCTGCGCGTGCCGGGGCTGGGGGCGCGGGCGGTCGACAAGATCGTCGAGGCGCGGCGCCACACCACCCTGCGGCTGGAGGATGTGGCCCGGCTGTCGTCCGGGCTGAAGCGGGCGCGCGCCTTCCTGATCGCCGCCGACCATCATCCGGGCGGGCTGACCGACCGCACCGACCTGCGGCAAAGGCTGGTGGCGCCGCCCAAGCAGCTCAGCCTGTTCTGAACATGCATCGCGTGGACCTGAAGGACGGCGCCGACCTCGACGGCTTCCGCCGCGCGCTGCGCGGGCTGGTCGCCGCGGGCGTGGAGCCCGATGACGTGGTTTGGAGCGGCGGGGCGGCGCCGTCGCTGTTCGGGGATGCGGCTCCGCTGCCGGCCGATGCGCCGCCGGTTCCGCTGCCCCGGCCGGTGGGGGCGCTGATCGGTACCGTGGTATGCCACCGCGATCCGGAACGCTACGCCCTGCTGCACCGGCTGGTCCGGCGGGTGGTGCGGGGGGAGCGCGACATCCTCGACCACCATGCCGACCCGCTGGTCCATCGGCTGGCGCTGCTCGACAAGGCGGTACGGCGCGACCTGCACAAAATGCACGCCTTCCTGCGCTTCCATGAGGTCCACGATCCCGATGGAGCCGAACGCTACGTCGCGTGGTTCGAGCCCGGCCATTTCATCGTCGAGGCCACCGCCCCCTTCTTCGTCGAGCGCTTCGAGAGCCTGGTCTGGACCATCCTGACGCCGGTGGGATCCCTGCAGTGGGACCGGCGCTCGCTGACCGTCGGGCCGGCGGCTTTGAGGCCGGAGGGGCTCGACCGCGACGACCGCTTCGCCGAGGGCTGGCAGCGCTATTACGAGAGCACCTTCAACCCGGCGCGGGTGAACCCCACCGCGATGCGGGCGGAGATGCCGCGGAAATACTGGGCCAACCTGCCGGAGGCGGCGGCGATCCCGGCGCTGATCCGCTCCGCCCCCGCGCGGGTCCAGGCGATGATCGAGGCCGAAGCCGCCGCCCCCCGCCGCCGCACCCCCGACAGGGCCGTCGCCGCCATGGCCCGGCAGGAGCCGGCGAGCCTCGCAGAACTGAACCGCATCATCCTGGCCGCGGATCCATTGGTGCCGGGAGCGACGAAGGCGGTGCTGGGCGAGGGGCCGGAGGGGGCCGCCATCGCCATCGTCGGCGAGCAGCCGGGCGACCAGGAGGACCTGGAGGGCCGTCCCTTCGTCGGTCCGGCCGGGCAGCTGCTGACACGCGCGCTGGAAGAGGCCGGCATCGAGCGCGGCGGCGCCTACCTGACCAACGCGGTGAAGCACTTCAAGTTCGCCGCCCGCGGCAAGCGCCGCCTGCACCAGTCGCCGACCGCCGGCGAGGTGAAGCATTACCGCTGGTGGCTGATGAAGGAGCTGGGCTTCGTCCGCCCGCGCCTGGTGGTGGCGCTGGGCGCCACCGCGGCACTCGCGCTCACCGGGCGCAGCGTCTCGGTGCTGCGGGAACGCGGGCCGATGCGGTTCTGCCGAACGGGATCGGAGGGGTGGGACGGCTTCGTCACCGTCCACCCCTCCTACCTGCTGCGCCTGCCGGCCGGTGACGGCGCGGAGCAGGCCTGCCGGGACTTCGTCGCCGACCTGCGGCAGGCGCGGGGAATGGTGGAAGGACCGGGGTGATGCGCCCTGCCGGCGTCAGTCCACGGTCCAGCGGCTCATCTGCGGGAAGGGGGGCAGGCCGTTGTTCCAGGCGGCGCCGACGATTCCGGAAAAGCCGGTGATCCCGGCCTGGGCCAGCATCACCGGGCCGAAATGGGTGCCGCTGTCCAGCCAGACATGGGTGGGATGGTCCCCCTCGTAAGGCTCGTGATAGTAGGAGCCGGGGAAGAACACGCAGGCCGGCGAATAGCCGAGATGCAACGCTGCGGCATAGGACCAGGCCTGCGCCATCAACTCCCCGCTTTCCGCCGCCCGCCGCAGATGGACGGCGGCGGGATCGCCGGCCTGCTCGGCCGCCGCGACCTGGGCCCGGGCGTCGCCCTGGAGATCCCTGTTCAGCCGCGGCCAGTATGCCCGCGGCACAACGGCGATGTGTCCCGCCTCGTGCAGCACGTCGCCCGACCCGACCAGCGTGTCGGGATCGACGTGGATCACCCCGGCATGGATATTGACGCCAGGCAGGAAGCCCTCCTTCGCCCCTTCGCCATACTCGACGCCGATGCCGATGCTGCGCAGGAAGCCGACCATAGGCTCCAGCGCCTCCACGTAATACATCCACCCTCTCCGATTGCATGATCTCCTGAAAAATCATCGCGAAACGGGAGGGAAGAGGCAATAGAATGCTTCATATGTGCGGCATCATGAGCATCTTCATCGCCGGGGAGCCGGAGCGGGGACGGCACGATCAAATCACCCCCCGGCGCCGCAGTTCCCCGATCACCTGGGCGAGCATCTCGTCGGTGCCGTGTTCGCCGCCCTTCAGCGTGATCTCCGGCGCTTCCGGCGGCTCATAGGCGCTGTCGATGCCGGTGAAGTGGGGAAGCTGGCCGGCACGGGCCTTCTTGTAGAGCCCCTTGGGGTCGCGGGCCTCGCAGACCTCCAGCGGCGTGTCCATGAAGATCTCCAGGAACTCGCCGTCCTCCACCAGGGAGCGGGCCATGCGGCGCTCCTCGCGGAAGGGGGAGATGAAGCTGACCAGCACGATCAGCCCTGCCTCCACCATCAGCTTCGACACCTCGGCGACGCGGCGGATGTTCTCCACCCGGTCCTCGTCGGTGAAGCCCAGATCCTTGTTCAGGCCGTGGCGGACATTGTCGCCGTCCAGGATCATGGTGCGGCGGCCCTGCCGGTGCAGTTCCTGCTCCAACCGGTCGGCGACGCTGGACTTGCCGGAGCCGGACAGGCCGGTGAACCACAGCACGCAGGGCTTCTGCAAGTCCCCCGCCCGCGCCGCCTTGTCCACCTTCGAGGCGTGGCGGTGGATGTTGGAGGCCCGGCGCAGGGGAAAGCGGATCATGCCGCAGCCGGCGGTGGCGTTGGTCAGCCGGTCGATCAGGATGAAGCTGCCGGTCTCGCGGCTGTCGGCATAGGCGTCGAACGGGATCGGCCGGTCGAGCGCCAGATTGCAGAAGCCGACGTCGTTCAGGTCCAGATGCTTGGCGGCGGCATGCTCCTGGGTGTTGACGTTGATGGCGTGCTTCAGCTCGGTCACCTGGGCGCCGACCGTCGCCGTGCCGGCCCGCAGCAGATAGGAGCGGCCGGGCAGCAGCGGTTGCTCGTCCATCCACACCACATGGGCCGCGAACTGGTCGGCGACCTCCGGCCGGCCGGCGGCGGCGGCGATCATGTCGCCGCAGCTGGCGTCGACCTCGTCGGCCAGCACCAGGGTGACGGCCTGGCCGGGCACCGCCACCTCCAGCTCGCCGTCCATGGTGACGATGCGGGACACCCGGCTGGTCCGCCCGCCGGGCAGGATGGCGACGGCATCGCCCGGGCGCAGCGGGCCGCCGGCAACCGTGCCGCAGAAGCCGCGGAAATCCTGGTGGGGTCGGTTCACCCACTGCACCGCCATGCGGAAGGCGCCGAGCGTCTCTTGCGCCGCGGCGTCCACGCTCTCCAGATGGCCGAGCAGGGTCGGGCCGCCGTACCAGCCCATGGAATTGGATGGCTTGGTGACGTTGTCGCCGGTCAGTGCCGAGACCGGGATGCAGGTGACGCCGGCGATGCCGATGCGCTGGGCGAACACGCGGTAGTCGGCGGCGATGCGCTCGAAGGTCTCGCGGTCCCAGCCGACGGCGTCCATCTTGTTGACCGCCAGCACGACATGGCGCACGCCCAGCAGCGAGACGATGGTGCTGTGGCGCCGGGTCTGGGTCAGCACGCCCTTGCGCGCGTCGACCAGCAGTACCGCGGCATCCGCGGTCGAGGCGCCGGTGACCATGTTGCGGGTGTACTGCTCGTGGCCGGGCGTGTCGGCGACGATGAACTTGCGCCGTTCGGTGGTGAAGAAGCGGTGGGCGACGTCGATGGTGATGCCCTGCTCGCGCTCCGCCGCCAGCCCGTCGACCAGCAGCGCCAGATCGAGCTGGCCGGCGCCGGTGGTGCCGAAGCGGCCGGAGTCCGTTTCCAGCCCGGCCAGCTGGTCCTCGAACAGGCAGTGGCAGTCGTAGAGCAGCCGGCCGATCAGCGTCGACTTGCCGTCGTCCACCGACCCGCAGGTGATGAAGCGCAGCAGATCCTTGCCGTCGTGGCGGGCCAGATACGCCTGCACGTCCATGGGAGCATCGGGAGGGGCAGGGAGGTCGGGATCCTTCGGCATCAGAAGTAGCCTTCCTGCTTCTTCGCTTCCATCGAGGCGGCGGCGTCCTGGTCGATCACCCGGCCCTGCCGTTCCGAACTGGTGGACAGCAGCATCTCGCGGATGATCTCGGGCAGGGTGGCGGCGGTGCTGCGCACGGCTCCGGTCAGCGGGTAGCAGCCGAGCGTGCGGAAGCGCACCCAGGCCATCTCCGGCGTCTCGCCGGGCCTGAGCGGCAGCCGGTCGTCATCGACCATGATGAGGGTGCCGTCGCGCTCCACCACCGGGCGGGGCTTGGCGAAATAGAGCGGCACCACCGGGATGCCCTCCTGCTGGATATAGTGCCAGATGTCCAGCTCGGTCCAGTTCGACAGCGGGAAGACGCGGATGCTCTCGCCCTTGCCGATGCGCCCGTTGTAGAGGTTCCACAGCTCCGGCCGCTGGTTCTTCGGCTCCCAGCGGTGGGTGGCCGTGCGGAAGGAGAAGATGCGCTCCTTGGCCCGGCTCTTCTCCTCGTCGCGCCGCGCCCCGCCGAAGGCGGCGTCGAATCCGTGGGCATCGAGCGCCTGTTTCAGCGCTTGCGTCTTCATCACGTCGGTGTGGACGGCCGAACCGTGGCTGACCGGGCCGATGCCCCGGCGGACCCCCTCCTGGTTGACGTGAACGAGCAGGTCGAGCCCGAGATCCCGCACCATGCGGTCGCGGAAGGCGATCATCTCCCGGAATTTCCAGGTGGTGTCGACATGCAGCAGCGGGAAGGGCGGCCTGGACGGGTGGAAGGCCTTCATCGCCAGATGCAGCAGCACCGAGCTGTCCTTGCCCACCGAATAGAGCATGACCGGCTTGCGGAACTGGGCCGCCACCTCGCGCATGATGTGGATGCTCTCCGCCTCCAGCCGCTGGAGATGGGAGAGGGGGGAGGGAATGATCTGCACGGGCGCCAGGCTCTCCGTTAGGGACGGGACGGGGCGGGGGGCGGGAACACCACTCACCATATGGATGAAAGTCTTTATAAGACGTAACGCTTGCTGATTGTGGAGCGGGACTTTCGCTTGAACGGTGCCGGAGCGGGGGTTATGGTCGGCCGGCCGCAGACGGGGAATACTTAAAATTGCTCAGCTCTCAGTCGGGAAACCCTAAGGTGGCGGGTTTCGGCGCCGGTCCCTTTGCCCTTTTCCAGGCCGCCTGGCACCACAAGTCGCTGATCATGCGGCTCGCCCGGCGGGAGATCGACGCCCGGTACCGCGGGTCCGTGCTGGGCATCGTCTGGGCGGTGCTGAACCCGATCCTGATGCTGGCGGTCTACACCTTCGTCTTCTCGGTGGTGTTCCAGGCGCGCTGGGGGGCAACGGGGGGGAGCAACACCGAATTCGCCCTGCTGCTGTTCTCCGGCCTGATCCTGTTCAACGTACTGGGCGAATGCCTGAACCGGGCGCCCGGGCTCCTGCTGGAGAATGTCAGCTACATCAAGAAGGTGGTCTTCCCGCTGGAGATCCTGCCGCTGGTGTCGCTGGCGGTAGCATTGTTCAACGCCGGCATCGGCTTCGTCATCCTGCTGGTCTTCCATCTGCTGGTGGCCGGGCTGCCGCCGCCGACGGCGCTTCTGCTGCCGCTGGTGCTGGTGCCGCTCTGCCTGACTACGCTGGGCTTGAGCTGGTTCTTCGCCGCGGCCGGGGTGTTCCTGCGCGACATCCGGCAGGTGGTCGGGGTCGGCGTCACCGTGCTGATGTTCCTCAGCCCGATCTTCTACCCGATGACCGCGATCCCGGAGCGCTTCCGCGCCATCCTGCACCTGAACCCGATGACCGCGATCCTGGAACAATCCAAGGATCTGCTGTTCTGGGGCAACATCCCGTCGCCGGTCGACTGGGGGCTGGCGACGCTGGGCTCCTGGGTGGTGGCCTGGCTCGGCTATCTCTGGTTCATGAAGACCCGCCGGGGGTTCGCCGATGTCGTCTGAGACCGATACCCCTGTCGTCATCTGCGCCGAGGGGCTGGGCAAGGCCTACGCCATCTTCAAGCGCCCGCAGGACCGGCTGAAGCAGATGCTGGTGCGCGGCCGGCGCAAATATTACGACGAGTACTGGGCGCTGCGCGGCGTCGACCTGGAGGTCCGCCGCGGCGAGACGGTCGGGTTGATCGGCCGCAACGGCTCGGGCAAGTCGACCTTCCTTCAACTGCTGTGCGGCACGCTGACGCCGACCTCCGGCCGCATCACGGTGGACGGCCGCATCGCGGCGCTGCTGGAGCTGGGCGCCGGCTTCAACCCGGAGTTCAGCGGGCGCGAGAACGTCTATCTCGCCGCCTCGGTGCTCGGACTGTCGAACGAGCAGATCGCCGAGCGCTACCAGTCCATCGCCGAGTTCGCCGGCATCGGCGACTTCATCGAGCAGCCGGTGAAGCTCTATTCCAGCGGCATGTACGCCCGCCTCGCCTTCGCGGTGGCGGCCCATGTCGATGCCGACGTCATGATCGTCGACGAGATCCTGGCGGTCGGCGACGCGTCCTTCACCCAGAAATGCATGCGCTTCATCCACCGCTTCAAGGAGCGCGGCACCCTGTTCTTCGTCTCGCACGACACCGGACAGGTGGTGAACCTGTGCGACCGGGTGGTGTGGCTGGACAACGGCTCGGTGCGGGCGATCGGCCCGGCCAAGGAGGTCTGCCACGACTATCTGGCCGCGCTCTACAGCGACCAGGACACCTCGCGCGGCTTCCGCATCGGCGGCGCCCGCCAGGCGCTGCCCCAGACCAGGCGCGAGGAGCCGGTGGAGGACGCCCGCGCCGAACTGCTGAAATCCTCCCAGCACCGCAACACCATCGAGCTGTTCGACTTCAACGACAGCGGCCCCTGGTTCGGCAACCGCGGCGCCACCATCACCGGCGTCTCGATCCTCGATGCGGAGGAACAGCCGCTCGCCGTGCTGGAAGGCGGCGAGGTGATCGTCCTGAAGGTCGATTGCCGGGCCGAGCAGGAGGTCCACCGCCCCATCATCGGCTTCTACGTCAAGGACAAGCTGGGCCAGAACCTGTTCGGCGACAACACCTTCCTGACCTACCAGCTCGCCCCCGTCACGGTGCCGGCCGGCCAGGACTTCGCCGCCCGCTTCCGCTTCCAGATGCCCTATCTGCCCAGCGGCGACTTCTCCATCACCGTGGCGCTCGCCGAGGGCACGCAGAACGACCATGTCCAGCATCACTGGGTCGAGGACGCACTGATCTTCAAGGTCCACGCCAGCCATGTCGTGCGCGGGCTGGTCGGCATGCCGATGCTGGCGATCACGCTGGAGGCGGAGGGGGCCTCCGCTCCCCGCTCCACCCCTGCGACAAAATAGAGCCCGCCTTCCGGCAAGCGCCCCGGCCCTCCAACAAGCCCGGAGTGAGGCAGGAAAACCGCACCGATGGCTATTGTGAAGCCCCGCCGGACGGCCCGGGGTCAGCGGCTTGCATTCCGCCGGGGTGTCAGCGTATGTGTGTCGGCGGCTGTGACAGGGCAGTCCGGCGCTCTGCAGTCCGGAAGCCCAGGCTTCCGGACAGGATCGAAGCAGCAGCCGGAAGCCCGGAACGGTCCCGGTGCGGAGGCAGGCAAGACAAGAGGCGACAGGTGGATTCGTTTTTGCAGGACGCAGGTTCCGATACTCTCCGTCGTCTCTGCCGGCCGATCAGCTTCCTTACCCCGGATCTCATCGTCGCCCCGTCGTCCTGGCTCGGCCACACGCCCTTCGCGCTGTGGATCACCGAGGCGCTGCGCCCGCGGGTCCTCGTCGAGCTGGGAACCCACACCGGCAACTCCTATTCGACCTTCTGCCAGGCAGTGAAGCAGCTCGGCACCGGCACCGCCTGCTTCGCGGTGGACACCTGGCAGGGCGACCCGCAGGCCGGCTATTACGGCGACGAGGTCTACCAGACGCTCGCCGACTTCCACGATCCGCGCTACGCCGCCTTCTCCCGCATGATGCGGATGACCTTCGACGAGGCGGTCGTCCATTTCGCAAATTCCAGCATCGACCTGCTGCACATCGACGGGCTGCACACCTACGAGGCGGTGCGCCACGATTTCGAGACCTGGCTGCCGAAGATGAGCGGCCGCGGCGTCGTGCTGTTCCACGACATCAACGTCCGCAAGGGCGATTTCGGCGTCTGGAAGCTGTGGGAGGAGCTGACTGCCCGCTACCCGGCCTTCGGCTTCCTGCATTCCAACGGGCTGGGCGTGCTGGCGGTCGGCGACGATCTTCCGGAGGAGGTCCGCTGGCTGTTCGAGGGCGGCCGGGACGGCCAGACCGCCCAGCAGATCCGCGCCTTCTTCGACCGGCTGGGCAGCGGCGTCATCGAGACCCAGCAGGCCCAGGAACGTGCGCGGCGCATCCTGGATCTCGAACAGGACATCGCCGGCCTGCATCAGGCCGTCCGCGACCGGGTCGAGGAGATTCGCGGGCTGATGACCACGGTGGCCGACCGCGACGGGTCGATCGCCACGCTGCAGGGCTGGGTCGCCGACCGTGACGCCCACATCATCGAACTGGGCGGCAAGATCGGGCAGCTGAACGGACGGATCGCCGCGCTGCAGGAAGAAGGCGACGCACTGCGCCGCAGCCTGGAGGAGGCCCGTGCCGAGGCCGCGCATCTGCACGCCGCCAACGACGAGTTGCATGGGGTGGTGCGCGCCCGCGACCATCACATCCACTCCCTGGTCAATTCCACCTCCTGGAAGGTCTCGGCCCCGGTACGCAAGCTCGGCCGGCTGACGACCGAGCTGCGCCGATTCCACCGCTCGCGCCGCCACGCCGTCACGCTGGAGCCGCTGCACGACGTCGCCCGGCTGGAGGACGGCCGCTTCGAGACGCTGGGGGTCGACCCCGCCTTCCGGCTGGTCTCCGGCCAGGGCCGTTGCCCGGCCGGCTGGTGCATCATCCGCTACCGCGTCGCCGACGCCACGGTGCCGCTGGCCCCGATGCTCTACATCGACTGCGGCGCCGGCTTCGGCGAGGGGGGCATGCTGCGCCTGCCGCCGGTGGTCGATGGCGAGGCGGAGGCCCTGGTGCTGCTGCCCTACGAGACCAAGGCCCTGCGGCTCGACCCGACCGACCGGCCGGCGCGCTTCCGACTGGAGGATGTGACGATCGAGGAGATCGGCAAGCTCCAGGTGCTGCAGCGGGCGCTGAAGACCTATCAGGGCCAGGCCTTCCGCGGGCTGACCTACCTGCGCCAGCACGGTCTGGCGGCGACCAAGCACAAGCTGCTGCAGGATCTGCAGCCGAACACGCTGGTCACCGATTACGAGAGCTGGATCCGGCTCTACGACACGCTGACCCCCTTCGACCGCCAGTCGATCGCCGAGGCCATCGGCCGGATGGCGCGGCGGCCGCTGATTTCCGTCGCCATGCCGGTCTACAACACGCCGGAACCCTATCTGCGCCGCGCGCTGGACACGGTGCTGGCCCAGCTCTACCCGCATTGGGAACTGTGCATCGCCGACGACGCCTCCACCGCCCCGCATGTGGCGGCGGTCTTGGCGGAATACGCCGCGCGCGATCCCCGCATCAAGACGGTGCGGCGCGAGGCGAACGGGCACATCTCGGCGGCCAGCAACAGCGCGCTGGAATTGGCGTCGGGCGAGTTCGTCGCCCTGATGGACCATGACGACGAGCTGCCGCCGCATGCGCTCTACATGGTGGCGGAGGAGATCGACCGGCACCCGGACGCCGACGTCATCTATTCCGACGAGGACAAGATCGACGAGAACGGCCGGCGCTACGACCCCTATTTCAAGACCGACTGGAACCCCGACCTGTTCCACGGCCAGAACATGGTCAGCCATCTGGGCGTGTTCCGCCGCAGCCTGCTGGTGGAGATCGGCGGCTTCCGCGTCGGCTACGAGGGCAGCCAGGATTACGATCTGGTGCTGCGCGCGGAGGAGAAGACCACGGCGCCGCGCATCCGTCACATCCCGATGATCCTCTATCACTGGCGGGTGTTCTCCTCCTCCTCCTCCTTCTCGACCGTGGCGCTGCCGACCGCCACCGACGCGGCGCGCCGGGCACTGCAGGACCATTTCCAGCGCACCGGCCAGCCGGTGCGGGTGGAGCCGGCGCCGGGGGCGGAATGGTACACCCGCACCGTCTATCCGGTGCCGGAGCCGGCGCCGCTGGTTTCGCTGCTGGTGCCGACCCGCGACAAGGTCGACCTGCTCCGCCAGTGCGTCGAAGGACTGCTGACCGAAACCGACTATCCCAACCTGGAAGTCATCGTCCTCGACAACAACAGCGAGGAGAAGGAGACGCTCGACTATTTCGCCTCGCTGCAGGGGCGGGAGCGGGTGCGGGTCCTGCGCTATGACGGGCCCTTCAACTTCTCCGCCATCAACAACTTCGGCGTGCGCGCGGCGCAGGGCGAACTGATCGGCCTGATCAACAACGACATCAAGGTGATCCATCCGGACTGGCTGACCGAGATGGTCGCCCACGCCCTGCGGCCGGAGGTGGGGGCGGTCGGCGCCAAGCTCTATTACGGCGACGACACCATCCAGCATGCCGGCGTCATCACCGGCATCAACGGGGTGGCCAACCACATCCACAAGCATTTCGCCCGCGAGCATCCCGGCCATTTCGCCCGGCTGATGTTGGCGCAGAACATGTCCTGCGTCACCGCCGCCTGCATGGTCATGCGCAAGGCGGTGTTCGACGAGGTCGGCGGGCTGAACGAGGAGCATCTGGCCGTCGCCTTCAACGACGTCGATCTCTGCCTCAAAATCCGCGACGCCGGCTATTTCCTGGTGTGGACGCCGCATGCCGAGCTGTACCACCTGGAATCGGCCTCGCGCGGGTCGGACATGGCGCCCGACAAGATCGCCCGCTTCAGGCGCGAGATCGCCTACATGCAGAAACGCTGGGGCCGGTCGCTGATCGAGGATCCCTTCTACAACCCGAACCTGACCCTGGATGCGTCCGACTTCGGTCTGTCCTTCCCGCCGCGCACGGTCAGGCCCTGGCTGCGCAAGGAGCAGCCGGCGGCCCGCAAAGAGCTTCAGAAGGAAAGCATCTGAGCCATGGACGTCGTCTCCCTCGACATTCCCGACGTGAAGATCATCCGCCCGAAGAAGTTCGGCGACCATCGCGGCTTCTTCTCGGAAACCTACAACAAGAAGACGTTCGAGGCGGCCGGGCTTCACTACGACTTCGTCCAGGACAACCAGTCGCTGTCGGCCGAGGTCGGCACGGTGCGCGGCCTGCATTTCCAGCTGCCGCCGTTTGCCCAGGACAAGCTGGTGCGGGTGGTGCGCGGCGCCATCCTGGACGTGGCGGTCGACATCCGCAAAGGCTCCCCCACCTTCGGCCGGCATGTCAGCGCGGTGATCAGTGCTTCGGAGTGGAACCAGATCCTGGTCCCGATCGGCTTCGCCCATGGCTTCTGCACCCTGGAGCCCGATACCGAGGTCATCTACAAGGTGACCAACTATTATTCGGCCGAGCATGACCGCGGCCTGCTGTGGAACGATCCGGAACTGGGCATCGACTGGCCGGTGCCGGCCGACAAGGCCCGGCTGTCGGACAAGGATCATAAGCATCCGACCTTCGCCCAGCTTGGCGACTGGTTCTGACGGCGCTATTGGATTTCGGCTCTTTTTTGCCCGGTGGGGCTTTGTGCCCCGTTTTTGGCGGTAAGGTGGTTTGATGACGCGCATTCTCGTCACCGGCGGCGCCGGTTTCATCGGCTCGGCGGTGGTCCGCCAGCTTCTCGCCGAAACCGACTCCTTCGTCGTCAATGTCGACAAGCTGACCTACGCGGCCAACCTGTCCTCCCTGCCGGGGGCCGAGGGCAATCCCCGCTACGCCTTCGAGAAGGTCGACATCTGCGACGCCGCCGAGTTGCGCCGTGTCTTCGACACCCACCAGCCCGACGCGGTGATGCATCTGGCCGCCGAATCCCATGTCGACCGCTCCATCGACGGGCCGGGCGAGTTCATCCAGACCAACGTGGTCGGCACCTTCCGCCTGCTGGAGGCGGCGCGCGGCTACTGGTCGGCGCTGCCGGCGGAGGCCAAGGACCGCTTCCGCTTCCACCACATCTCGACCGACGAGGTGTTCGGCACGCTGGGCGAGGACGGCTTCTTCACCGAGACCACCGCCTACAGCCCCAACTCGCCCTATTCGGCCAGCAAGGCGTCGAGCGACCATCTGGTGCGCGCTTGGCACGAGACCTACGGGCTGCCGGTGGTGCTGACCAACTGCTCCAACAATTACGGCCCCTACCATTTCCCGGAGAAGCTGATCCCGCTGATGATCCTCAAGGGTCTGGCGGGCGAGAAGCTGCCGGTCTACGGCAAGGGCGACAACATCCGCGACTGGCTCTATGTCGAGGACCATGCCCGCGCGCTGCGGCTGGTTCTGGAGAAGGGCCGGATCGGCGAGAGCTACAACATCGGCGGCCACAACGAGCGCACCAACCTGGAGGTCGTCCGCGCCATCTGCGCGCATCTGGACGAGATGAACCCGGCCGGCGCCCCGCACGACCGCCTGATCAGCTTCGTCACCGACCGCCCCGGCCATGACAAGCGCTATGCCATCGACGCCGGCAAGATCGAGCGCGAGCTGGGCTGGACGCCGCAGGAGACCTTCGAGAGCGGCCTGCGCAAGACGGTCGCCTGGTATCTGGAGAACCGCGACTGGTGGCAGGCCATCCTGAACGGCTCCTACCAGGGCGAGCGGCTCGGCCTGACGGAAGAAGGAGCCGCGCAATGACGGCGCCGATGAAGATCCTCGTCCTCGGCAGCAACGGCCAGCTCGGCTTCGAGCTGATGCGGGCCGGCTGGGCGCCGGGCACCGATCTGGTCGGGCTGCCCTATCCGGAGTTCGACGTGACCCGGCCGGGCGACGTGGAAAAGGCGGTCGCCACCCACGCGCCGGACCTGCTGGTCAACGCCACCGCCCACACCGCCGTCGACAAGGCCGAGAGCGAGGTCGACCTCTCCTTCGCCATCAACCGCGACGGGCCGGGCGCCATGGCGGCGGCCTGTGCGGCACGCGGCATCCCCTTCATCCATGTCTCGACCGACTATGTCTTCGACGGGACGAAGGACGGGATCTACAGCGAGGACGACCCGATCAACCCGCTGGGCGTCTATGGCGCCAGCAAGGCGGCGGGCGAGGAGGCGGTGCGGGCGGCGACGCCGCATCACGTCATCCTGCGCACCTCCTGGGTCTACAGCGCCTACGGCAACAACTTCGTCAAGACGATGCTGCGCTTCGGCAAGGAGCGCGAGGAGATGAGGGTGGTCGCCGACCAGCACGGCTCGCCCACCGCCGCCGCCGACCTCGCCGCCGCCATCGTGCAGATCGCCGGAACGATCGAGCGGACGGGCGCCGCCGCCTGGGGCACCTACCACCTGACCGGTAGCGGCTACACCACCTGGCACGAGTTCGCCGAGCACATCTTCCAGCGGCTGGAAGAGCGTACCGGCAAGCGGCCCCGCCTGACCGCCATCGGCACGGCCGACTACCCGACCCCGGCGCACCGTCCGGCCAACTCGCGGCTGGACTGTTCCCGCGCCGGGGAGATGCTCGGCGTGTCCTGCCCGCCCTGGCGCGAGAGCGTCGACCGCGTGATCGATGAGCTGTTCACCAACCCGCCGCAGGCATGAGGGCTTTTGAGACCATGAAGGGCATCATCCTGGCCGGCGGCTCCGGCACCCGGCTCTACCCGGTGACGCGCGCGATCAGCAAGCAGCTGCTGCCGATCTACGACAAGCCGATGATCTATTTCCCGCTCAGCACCCTGATGCTGGCGGGCATCCGCGACATCCTGGTCATCACCACGCCGCACGACCAGCCCCTGTTCCAGACGGTGCTGGGCGACGGATCGCAGTGGGGCCTGAACCTGACCTACGCCATCCAGCCCTCGCCCGACGGGCTGGCCCAGGCCTTCATCATCGGCCGCGACTTCGTCGGCAACGATGCTTGCGCGCTCGTTCTCGGCGACAATATCTTCTACGGCCACGGCCTGACCAACATCCTGCGCGCCGCCGGCGAGAAGGCCGACGGCGCCAGCGTCTTCGCCTATGCCGTGCGCGATCCCGAGCGCTACGGCGTGGTCGAGTTCGATGGCCAGGGCCGGGCGCTGAGCATCGAGGAGAAGCCGGTCCAGCCGCGATCCAAATGGGCGGTGACCGGGCTATATTTCTACGACAACGACGTGCTGGACATCGCCGCGGCGGTGAAGCCGTCGGAGCGCGGCGAGCTGGAGATCACCTCGGTCAACGCCGCCTATCTCGAGATGGGCAAGCTGTCGGTCGAGCAGATGGGCCGCGGCTATGGCTGGTTCGACACCGGCACCCACGACAGCCTGCTGGAGGCGGCCGAGTTCGTCCGCACCATCCAGCACCGCCAGGGCCTGCAGATCGCCTGCCCGGAGGAGATCGCCTACACCTCCGGCTGGATCGACGCCGAGCAGGTGCGCCGTCTGGCGGAGCCGCTGAAGAAGAACGACTACGGCCGCTATCTGCTGGGGCTTCTCGGTTGAGTTAATCCTCCTTGACCAGCCGTTCCTCCCAGGCGAGCGCCGAGGCGACGATGGTCTCCAGGTCGTCGTGGTGCGGGGTCCAGTCCAGGGTCCGCCGGATCCGCTCCACGCCCGCGACCAGGGCCGGGGGATCGCCGGCACGGCGCGGGCCGATGCGCATCGGCAGCGGCCTGCCGGTGACCCGCTCCACCATCGCCAGCACTTCGCGCACCGAATAGCCGCGGCCGTAGCCGCAGTTCAGCACCTCCGACGCGCCGCCGGCCTCCAGGTGGCGCAAGGCTGCGACATGGGCGTCGGCGAGGTCGCTGACATGGATGTAGTCGCGCACGCAGGTGCCGTCCGGCGTGTCGTAGTCGTCGCCGTAGATCTGCAACTCGGCCCGCTGGCCGGTAACGGTCTGGGCGGCGATCTTGATCAGATGGCTGGCGACGCGCGACACCTGGCCCGAGCGACCCTGCGGGTCGGCGCCGGCGACGTTGAAATAGCGCAGCGCCACATAGCGCAGCCCGTAAGCGGCGGCGGCATCCCGCAGCATCCACTCCGTCATCAGCTTGGAGGAGCCGTAGGGGTTGATCGGCATCAACGGCGTCCGCTCGTCGATCGGCAGCCGGTCCGGCATGCCGTAGACGGCAGCGGTGGAGGAGAAGATGAAGCGGCCGATCCCGGCCTCCACGCAGGCCTCGATCAGGGCATGGCTCTTGACCGTGTTGTTGCGGTAGTAGGCCAGAGGCCGCTCCACGGACTCCGGCACCACGATGCTGCCGGCGAAATGCAGGACGGAGCCGATGCCGTGGCGGGCGCAGGTGTCGGCCAGCAGGGCCTTGTCGCCGACGTCGCCCTCGACCAGCGGCACACCGTCGGGCACTGCCGAGCGCCGGCCGGTAGACAGATCGTCCAGCACCACGACCGCGCGGCCCCGGTCGCGCAGAGCCAGCACCATGTGGGAACCGATGTAGCCGGCACCGCCGGTCACCAGCACGGTCGCGTTTTCGCTCATGGTCATGGTCATCTCCGCTTGCCCGCAATCGGTTGGTCCAACGCCGCAAGATAGTGGCTCACCCATGCCACAGCTTGGGCTTTTCCGCAGAATGAGCTGCCCCATTCGAACAGCTTCAAATGCATCCACCAGGATCCGTCCGGTCTTATACGGGATGGCAACAGGATTGATCGCTTCCAGAGAAGCCCTAAGTGAATAATATATATTATTAATACCTGGGAAAGAGTCCAATTATAGAAAATAGCTCGGAGTAAATTTATTCACAAACTTCAATTACGGCCGGTTCCAGACAGAACTTCACAACCGATCCGCCCTGCCTGCGGCATCCACGGCCTCCAATCACACCGGTGACTTGGCAGCGCTCACTGGACTTCGCCAGCAGAGGCATTGTAATCCTTCCCCCATTGAAGGGCAGCGGCCATTCGAGGGAGACGACCATTCGTATCGCAATGATCGGCACGGGCTATGTCGGACTGGTGTCCGGAGCCTGTTTTTCGGAATTCGGCGTTCATGTCACCTGCATGGACAAGGATTCGAGCAAGATCGACCAGCTCCTGAGGGGAGAAATCCCGATCTACGAGCCGGGTCTCGACGATCTGGTGGCGAAGAACGTCAAAGCCGGCCGGCTGAACTTCACGCTCGACCTGGAAACGGCGATGAAGGGGGCCGACGCCGTTTTCATCGCGGTCGGCACGCCGACCCGCCGCGGCGACGGCCATGCCGATCTGTCCTATGTCTATGCCGCAGCCGAGGAGATCGCCGCCAACCTCGACGGCTACACGGTGGTGGTCAACAAATCGACCGTGCCGGTCGGCACCGGGCGCGAGGTCGAGGCGATCATCCGCAAGGCGCGGCCCGACGCCGAATTCGACGTCGCCTCCAATCCGGAATTCCTGCGCGAAGGCGCGGCCATCAGCGATTTCATGCGGCCCGACCGGGTGGTCATCGGCGCCGAGTCGGAATGCGCGCGCGAGACGATGCGCCAGCTCTACCGGCCGCTCCACCTGATCGAGACGCCGATCGTCATGACCAACCGGGAGACGGCCGAACTGACGAAGTACGCCGCCAACGCCTTCCTGGCCACCAAGATCACCTTCATCAACGAGATCGCCGATCTGTGCGAGAAGGTGGGGGCCGACGTCCATGACGTGGCCAAGGGCATCGGGCTGGACGGGCGCATCGGCAAGAAGTTCCTGCATCCCGGCCCGGGCTATGGCGGGTCCTGCTTCCCCAAGGACACGCTGGCGCTCGTGCGTACCGCGCAGCAGCACGCGGCACCGGTGCGCATCGTCGAGACGGTGGTGGACATCAACGACAAGCGCAAGAAGTCGATGACGTCACGCATCGCCGCCGCGTGCGACGGTTCGCTGGCAGGCAAGACGGTGGCGGTGCTGGGTGTGACCTTCAAGCCGAACACCGACGACATGCGCGACGCCCCGTCGCTGGACATCGTCCCGGCCCTGCAGGCGGCCGGTGCGCATGTGCGCGCCTTCGACCCGGCGGGCATGCATGAGGCGGCGAAGCTCCTCGGCGGCGTCGACTGGTGCACCGATGCCTACCAGCCGCTGGAGGGTGCCGACTGCGTGGCGATCCTGACGGAGTGGAACGAGTTCCGGGCGCTCGACCTGAACCGCTGCAAGGCCCTGCTCAAGCGGCCGGTCATGGTCGACCTGCGCAACATCTACAATCCCGAAGACATGGCGAAGGCCGGCTTCGCCTATTCCTCCATCGGCCGGGGCACCGGCCAGGGAAACAGCCGGGAAAGCGCGCCGGCCGGCTGATCGGTTCCCGTTCGCCGACGACCCATCCATCCTAGAAGAGAAGCCCCGATGATTTCGCCACGCGGTTACAACAAGCGCATTCTCGTCACGGGCGGTGCCGGATTCCTCGGGTCGCATCTGTGCGAACGGCTGCTGGCGGCCGGGAACGACGTGCTGTGCGTCGACAACTACTTCACGGGTTCCCGATCGAACATCGCCCACCTCCTCGACAACCCGCATTTCGAGCTGATGCGCCACGACGTGACGTTCCCGCTCTATGTCGAGGTCGACGAGATCTACAACCTCGCCTGCCCGGCCTCGCCGGTCCATTACCAGCATGATCCCGTCCAGACGACCAAAACCAGCGTCATCGGCGCCATCAACATGCTGGGGCTGGCCAAGCGGCTGGGCGCGCGGATCATGCAGGCCTCGACCTCGGAGATCTACGGCGACCCGGCGGTGCATCCGCAGCCGGAGGAATATTGGGGCAACGTCAACACCATCGGCCCGCGCGCCTGCTACGACGAGGGCAAGCGCTGCGCCGAGACGCTGTTCTTCGACTATCACCGCCAGCACAAGCTGTCGATCAAGGTCATCCGCATCTTCAACACCTACGGCCCGCGCATGCACCCCAACGACGGGCGCGTCGTGTCCAACTTCATCATCCAGGCGCTGAAGGGCGAGCCGATCACCATCTACGGCGACGGCCGGCAGACCCGCTCCTTCTGCTATGCCGACGATCTGGTCGACGGCTTCATCCGCTTCATGGCCACGCCGGCCGACGTCACCGGACCGATCAACCTCGGCAACCCCGGCGAATTCACCATGCTGGAACTGGCCGAGAAGGTCATTCGCCTGACCGGCTCCTCCTCAAGGATCGAGCACAGGCCGCTGCCTCAGGACGACCCCAAGCAGCGCCGGCCCGACATCGCCAAGGCCAGGGCCCTGCTCGACTGGGAACCGAAGGTGCCGCTCGACGAGGGGCTCACCCGCACCATCGACTATTTCAAGACCCGCTTCTTTTCCTGAGGAAGACCGATGAGCAACAGTTTGGCGTCGGCGCCCGCCCGAAGCGACGCGGCCGGGGACATGGTGGTGTCGGCGCGGATGGGGCAGGAAGGCGACAGCGTCGTCCTGCTGCGCATGCCCGGATCGCTGGTCCGGCGGATGTGGAAGGCGGCGCTCCTTCTCACCGTGCTCATCAGCATCGTCCTGACGGCCCAGTCGGTGTATGTATCCTTCCGCGACATGCACATCTTCCCGTATTGGGACATGATGTCGTTGCAATATCGCTATTTCCTTGATTCCCTTCCGGATTTCCTGCTCTACCGCGACAACGAACATCTTCCCTTCGTCGCGATGCCCTTCTTCATCGCGGACAACCTTCTGTTCAAGGCGCGCGGAGTCTTTCTGATCGCCGGCCTGCTGGCCCTGAATGCGGTCATCGCCGGCCTGATCCTGGACGAGATGCGGCGGGCCTGGGGAAAGCTCCAGCTGCTATCCTTCGCTGCAGCGGGGACGCTGGTCGTCCTGTCCCTGTTCTGGCTGATCCATTACGAGAACCTGCTCTGGCCCAAACAGATCCACATGTATCTGTCGGCGGCCTTCTTCCTGCTGGCCAGCCGCCTGCTGGCCGGCACCGAGGAGCGGATGAAAGCGGGTTCACCGCCGGACTTGACTGGAGTGCTGACGGCGGGGGCGCTGCTCAGCGCCTCGATGTTCTCGTTCGGCTATGGCGCCATCGGCTGGATCGCGGCCCTGATCGTCGCGGTGAGCGGCCGGTGGCCATGGCGGGCGACCGGAAGCCTGCTTGCCATCTTCGCCCTCAATGCCGCAATCTATGCCCTGTTCTACAAATACGCCACCGCAACGCAGCATTCCAACCCATTGGAATCGTTCGGCTCCCCCTTCAAGCTGGCCGAGTTCACGGTTGCCTATTTCGCCAACCCGGTCTTCAGACTGCTCCACCCCCTGCTGACGGAATGGCTGGCCCGTGGCATAGCGATGCTGACATCCCTGGCCGCCTGCATGGCGGGGCTGTGGTTTCTGCTGCGCATCCTGCTGCTTGGCCGCCGCAGCGCCGGCCGGATCGAGCTGTTCGCAAGCCTGCTGATTCTGTTCGCCTTCGGCTCCGCCCTGATGACCGCCCTGTCGCGCCTGAAGTTCGGGATCGAGACGGCCGGATCGTCACGCTACGCCATCGCGCAGATGCCGTTCTGGATCGGGCTGTGGATGATCGCCATGGCATCGCTGCGCAAACGCCCGGTGCTGCGCGATGCCCTGGTCGCGGTCGCCGGCGTGTCGCTCACACTCCTGCTCGTACCGTCCCAACTCCTCTACGCCCGCGAAACCGAAGCGCTGTCGCGCTACCATTGGCAAGGCGTGCTGGCCATCGTCAATGGCGTGAACGACGACGAGGTCGTTTTGAAGGCTGTCCATCCGATCCGCGAGGAGCTTGCGGTCGTCCCCCCGAAACTGGCCGAACGGCACTGGTCTGTCTATGCCGATCCGCAGCCCTGGTGGCTGGGACAGCCTGCCCGCGATCTGTTCCGTGTCGAAGCGCCCGACCGCTGCCACGGCAGCCTCGACCTGGTCAGCGACCTCGGTCGGCTGAAGGGCCAGAGCTATGTCGCAGGATGGGCCTGGGACAAGAACGCCGGTCACACCCCGGACTGGGTCGTGCTGGTGAACGGTGCCGGCATCGTCCGCGGGCTGGCCCGCAGCGGCCTGACGCGCCCGGATGTGGAACGCGCCCTCTCCGCAGCGGCCGGCAGCGCTCCCGGCTGGCACGGCTATGTCGCCGCCCCGGCGCCGCTGGCGGGAACGGAGGCCTATGCCGTGCTGGCCGATGGCTCCTCGATCTGCCAATTGACCCGCAATGCACCGGCCAAGGCCGGCGATGGAGTCCACTGACATGGAAAAGCCGACGCTCCGGGAAGACGGGCAGGCGACGCTCGCCATCGTCATTCCCGTGTTCAACGACTGGGAATCCGTGGCGATGCTGATCGGCGGACTCGGCCGCTCGCTGGGAAGCGACGAGCGCGCGGTCCATCTGGTGATCGTCGACGACGGCTCGACCGAGCCGGAGGCGGGGCTGAAGGAGGCGGTCGCCGAAAGGCCCTTCACGGGAACCCTGCTGCGGCTGGTGCGCAATGTCGGCCACCAGCGCGCCATCGCCATCGGCCTGTGCCATGCGGTCGAACTGGCCGCCGACAGGGTTATCATCATGGACGGCGACGGCGAGGACCGGCCGGAGGATGTGCCGCTCCTCCTCGCCGGCCTTCGCGACAATCCCCGCTCCATCGTGGTCGCCGACCGCCGCAGCCGCAGCGAGGGACCGAGCTTCACCCTGTTCTACCGGGTCTACAAGAAGGTCTTCTCGCTGCTGACCGGCACGCCGATCTCCTTCGGCAACTTCAGCGCCATGGGGCTGGCGACGGCAACCCGGCTCGCCTCCATGCACGAGCTGCTGCTGCATGTCCCGGCGACCATGATCCGCTCGCGCTGCCCCATCGTCCGGGTGGGCACCGACCGGGGGCATCGCTATGCCGGGCAGTCGAAGATGAACCTCGTCTCGCTGGTGGTCCACGGCCTCAGTTCGATCGCCGTGTTCAGCGAGCGTACCTTCACCCGCATCCTGCTGTTCTCGGCGGCGATCTTCTTGCTGTCAGGGCTGGCGGCGGTCATCGCCGTGCTTCTCAAGATGCTGGGCATGGCGACGCCCGGCTGGACGACGACGGTGGCCGGCATCGTGATGATCGTCCTGGTCCAGAATGCCGCCGTGTCGCTGGGCGGCCTGTTCGTCGTCCTCAACAACAAGCGCGACTTCGCGCTGATCCCCAGACAAATCGCCCCGATCTTCCTGGCGGAAGCCGTCACGCTCGGTGGACGTTCCGAAACACGAAATGCTGGTTCAGAAGAAACGTCAGAATTGGCGATATGACCAGGGTGAGGAACAGCGGGGCCAGATAATGGAGGCCGAGAGTGCCTTGCATTATGTACATCGCCCCGCCGTTGAAGCCCATGATGAGGGAATAGACCAGCAGGAAACGGGGAAGATGGTGGGCGTGCCCGCCCCGGGCACCGAAGGTCCAGGCCCAGTTCCCAAGGTAGGATGTGGCGATCCCCACCACCGTCCCCAGGACGGTGGCGAGCGTCGGGCTCGCCATGCCGATGCCGTCGACCAGCAGGATCGTCGTCCCGGCATGGGCGGCGGTGGCGGTTCCGCCGACAAGGATGAAGCGGACGAGGCGTTGTGCCAAAAGCGCGCGGACGGCTTCCACGAGACGGAGCCTGAGGGGGCGGGAAGCGGTGGACGGCATGATGGAAGGCTCCGGAGGACCAAAGAGGGAAGCGGGACCGCAGGCTCTCCGGCCTGTGGGAACGGCGATCGCCTCATCGCCCCCTGTCCGACCCCGGAAAAGGCTCTACTGCATCGCTCTTTCCGCCGCAACGCGATGTGAGGCGGAAGGAGCGCTTTTCCCCGGCGCTTCCCGGCCTGCGCTGTCCCCTCAGGGCTCGCGGATGCCCTCGTCCAGGACGCGGATGACCGGGTAGAGGAAGTAGGACAGCACCGAGCGGGTGCCGACCCGGATCTCGGCCGTGGCGACCATGCCGGGGCTGAGGCGCGTACCCTCCGGCACCGCCTCCAGCAGCGTGTCGCGCAGCCGCACCCGCGTGCGGAAGACGGCGCCGCCGCCCGGCTTCCGGTCGTCGGCATCCATGGCGGCGGCGCCCCCCCGGGGGGCGTCGTGGGTGAAGGCATCGGCGCTGATGGTTCGGACCTCGCCGGGCAGGGTGCCGTGGCGCTGGAAGGGAAAGGCGTCCAGCTTCACCCTCACGACATCGCCGACGCGCACCAGCCCGATGTCGCGCGACGGGATGTCCGCCTCCACCTCCAGGGCCACGTCGGCGGGGACCAGGGTGACCAGCGGCTCGGCCTCCTTGATGACGGAGCCGACGGAGCGTTTGGCGACCTCCAGCACAATGGCATCGACCGGGGCGGTCAGGGTGACCAGGGAACGGCGGCGCTCGGCCTTGGCGAGCTGCTCGACCAGGGTCGCCCGCTGGCGGGTCTGCTCGACGAGATCCTCCGCCGTCTTGCGCCGCCATTCGTCGATGAAGGCGGCGCGGTCGGCCTGGATGCCGCGCAGCTCGTGCTCGCTCGTCCGCTCGCGGTCCTGCAATGCCACGAGCTCGTCGCGCAGGCGCAGGCGCTCGATGCGCGCCTCCAGCCAGGTCAGACGGGATCCGGTCTGGCGTTCCTGGAGCTGGCGGCGGATATCCTCCACCTCACCGACCACGGCGAGGCGTTCGGCGAGGCCGGCCTGGGCGCGGCGGCCGGCGGCGATGGCGCTGTCCAGCTGGCCGGCCTTCTCGTCCAGCGAGGCGAGGCGGGAGCGGTACTCGGCGCGGCGGCGCTCCAGGATGGCGGCCTGCACGGCGGCATCGGGGTTGCCGGCGGCGGGGGTGAAGTCGCTGCCGTCCAGCTCGGCGCGCAGCCGGCCGATCTGGGCGTCGGTGCCGGCGAGCCGGGCGGTCAGGTCGGCCAGATCCGCCGCCGCGAAGGTGGGGTCGAGCGTCGCCAGCCGATCGCCGGCCCGCACCCGGTCGCCGACCTGGACGTCGACGCTGCGCACCACCGCGGTCTCCAGCGGCTGTGCCACCACCAGCGGGGCGGTGGTCACCAGCCGGCCGCCGGCAGTGACGATGCGGTCGACCTGGGCGAGCGCCGCCCACAGCACCAGCGCCACCAGCAGCCCGGCCAGCACATAGAGGGTGGAGCGCGCGAGCCAGGGCAGCGGCGCATGCTCGATCGCCGCCCCGTCCGGCAGATAGTCGAGCGCGAAGCCGGGCGGCAGGGACGAGGGCGCCGGCAGGGCGGTCCGCCGCCGGGCAAGGGGAGGGGAGGGAGGCGGAACGGGGGCAGGGGGAGTGGTGGGTTCGGCCTTGGCCGGGACGACCTCGCGGCCGATCGCCGCCCGCCCCGTTTCCTGGTCCACCATTTCCCGATCCGGTCCGGGCATGGGGGCGTCGGGCATGGCTCAGCGCCCCCGGTTCTGCTGCTGCCACAGATGCCGGTATTCGGCGCAGCGGTCGAGCAGGGTGGGGTGGGGGGCTATGTCGAGCAGGCGGCCCTGCTCCAGCACGGCGATGGTGTCGCAGCCGGTCAGGGTGGACAGCCGGTGGGTGACGATCAGAACGGTGCGGCCGCGGGCGATGCGGCGCAGGTTGGCCATGACGATGGCCTCGCTGTCGGGGTCGAGCGCGCTGGTCGCCTCGTCCAGGATCAGGATGCTCGGCTGGGGCAGCAGGGCGCGGGCGATGGCGATGCGCTGCTTCTGGCCGCCGGACAGGTTGCTCGCCCCCTCCTCGACCAGCGTGTCGTAGCCGTCGGGCAGGCGGTGGATGAACTCGTCGGCACCGGCCAGCCGGGCGGCCTCGACGATCTCCTCGCGGCTGGCTTCGGGCATGGTCATGGCGATGTTGTCGCGGATGGTGCCGCGGAACAGGAAATTCTCCTGCAGCACCACGCCGATGGAGCGGCGCAGATGGCCCAGATCCAGCTCGCGGATGTCGAGCCCGTCATAGCGGATGGTGCCGTCCTGCACCGGGTAGAAGCCCTGGAGCAGCCGCATCAGCGTGCTCTTGCCCGAGCCGCTGCGCCCGACCAGCCCGACGACCGATCCGGCCGGCACGGCCAGGGTGACGCCCTCCAGGGCCGGCGGCCGGTTGCGGTCGTAGCGGAAGCCCAGCCCCTCGATCTCGATGCGGCCGATCAGCGAGGGGCAGGCGCCGCTGCCCTCGCGCCGCGGCTCGGCCGGGTGGTTCATCACCTCGCCCAGCATGCGCACCGACAGGGCGGTCTCCTGATACTGGTGGATCAGCGAGACGATCTGCACCAGCGGCGTCACCACCCGGCCCGACAGCATCTGGAAGGCGATCAGCGCGCCGACCGACAGCTGGCGGTCGAAGACGTCGAAGGCGCCGACGGCGACCACCGCCACCATCATCGCCTTCTCCAGGAACTCGGTCACCGTGCGGGCGGCGATGGAGATGCGGCCAACCCGGTAATGGCTGGTCACCGCGCGCGCCGCCTTGCGGTCCCAGCTGCGGCGCTGCTGCGGCTCCAGGGCCGACGACTTGACGGTGCGCATGCCGTGGATGGTCTCCACCAGCATGGCCTGCCGCTCGGCGTCGGCGTTGTAAAGCTCGCTGAGCCGGCTGCGGTAGACCGGCACCAGCGCCACCACCACGCCGGCGATGAGGGCTGCGAACAGCAGCGCCACCAGCGTCAGCTTGACCGAATAGAAGAACAGCACCGGCAGGAAGACCAGCAGCACCAGACTGTCCAGCACGGTGGACAGCAGGTTGCCGGTCAGGAACTCCCGGATGCGCTCGACCTGCTGCATGTGCCGCACGGTGACGCCGGCCGAATGCCCGTCGAAGAAGGTGATCGGCAGGTCGAGCAGATGGCCGAAGGTGCGGTTCAACAGGCGGATGTCGATGCGGTTGGCCGCCGCCAGCAGGATGAACTGGCGCAGGAAGCGGAAGGCCGCCTCGAACAGCAGGGCGGCCAGCACGCCGACGGTCAGCACCTGCAAGGTGGCGACGGTCTCGTTCACCAGCACCTTGTCGATCACGATCTGGAAATAGATCGGGACGGCGAGGGCAAGCGCATGCAGGACCAGCGCCGCCGCCACCACGTCGCGGAAGGCCGATTTCTGGCGCAGGATCTCCGGCACGAACCAGCGCAGGCCGAAGGGCTGGTGCGGATCGGCGAGGCCGTGGCGCGGCTTGAGGAAGACCAGTTCGCCGTCCCAGCGCTCCAGGAAGCGGTCGCGCGGCACGTCGATCACGTCCAGCCGGTCGGCCAGCGGATCGACGACGCCGACCATGGGCTCCCCGGCGGGGTCGGCCGGGCGCGACACCCCGACCAGGATGACCGTGTTGCCGTTGACGAGCCGGGCCAGCAGCGGGAAGACGGGGGGAAGGGCGCACAAGGCCTCCCAGTCCAGCCGGCGGGCGGTGGCCTTGAAGCCGGTGGCGGCGGCGATGCGCAGCAGGTCGCCGGTGTCGGGCTCGCCGCGGCCGGGGGCGACGCGGGCGCGCAAGGCGGCCGGCGAGGCCGACAGGCCATGGTGGCGCGCCACCAACGTCAGGCAGCGCAGCGCGGTGCTCTCATCGGCATCGGGAACACCGGGGGAAACCGGGGCGGAGGCGGGACCGGCGGCGTCCGGCATGGCGTCAACCGAAGTTCGGCGAACGCGGCGGGCCGGGCCGTGCCGGAGCCGCAGGGGAGGCCGGCTGAGCCGGGGGCTGGGCCGTCGTCCGGAAGGCCGGAGCCGCGCCGGGCAGGGGCGGCGGGGCGGAGCCCGCCGGCTGCCCGGCACCGCCGGCCCCCGCAACGCCGGCCGGTGGCAGTACGCCCGCGGCCTCCAGCCGCTGGCGCATGCCCTCCAGGGCGGCGAGGCTGGCGAGGAAGCCGGGCAGGCTCATCACCACCCGCTGGCGGATGGCCGGCAGCGGCTGGCCGTTGTCGTCCTTGCGCAGGGCCGACAGGCTGAACAGGTCGATGCGGACCATCCCGTTGCCGAAGCCGATGTCGAAGACCCCGTCGGCATAGAGTTCGGGGATGCGGTCGTCCGGCGGCGGCTCGATGGTCATGATGGTCCCGGCAGCAGAAGGCGGGACGCCGTTGCGGCACCCTCGCATCCTTGTTTTACCGGAAGGCGGCGACCGCGACCAAGCCGCCATTGTCCAAAACCGCAGGAAGACACAGGCGCCGCTTGCGCTTCCCATCTCCTTGCGGTCGATGGGCGGATCAGTTGCGGCCGTAGACGTCCTCGAGCCGGACGATGTCGTCCTCGCCGAGATAGGAGCCGGACTGCACCTCGATGATGGTCAACGGCACCTTGCCGGGGTTCTCCAGCCGGTGGACCGTGCCGATCGGGATGTAGATCGACTGGTTCTCGTAGACCATCACCTGCTCCTCGCCGCGGGTGACCAGCGCGGTGCCGTTGACCACCACCCAATGCTCGGCCCGGTGATGGTGCTTCTGCAGCGACAGGCGCGAGCCCGGCGCGATGGTCAGGCTCTTCACCTGGAAGCGGTCGCCGGTGTGCAGCGACTGGTAGGAGCCCCAGGGACGGTGGACCCGACGGTGGCTGACCGACTCGCTGCGCCCCTCCGCCTTCAGCCGGTCGACGATGCGCTTGACGTCCTGCGCCTGGGACCGGTCGGCGACCAGAACGGCGTCGTCCACCACCACCACCACGGCATTCTCCACCCCGACCACGGCGGTCAGGTGGTTGTCGCTGCGGACGTAGCAGTCGCGCGCGCCCTCCAGCAGCACGTCGCCGACGACGACGTTGCCATCCCCGTCCTTGCTTCCCACGTCCCACAGCGCCGACCAGGCGCCGACATCGGTCCAGCCGATCTCGCAGGGGACGACGGCGGCGCGGTCGGTGCGCTCCATCACCGCATAGTCGATGGAGATGGCGGGCGCCTTGGCGAAGGCATCGGCGTCCAGACGGAAGAAGTCCAGGTCCCTGGATCCATTCTCCAGCGCGGCGCGGCAGGCGGCGAGCACCGCCGGGGCGTGGCGCTCCAGCTCGGCCAGCAGGCGGCCGACCGGGAACAGGAACATGCCACTGTTCCAGGCATAGCCGCCCTCGGCGAGGTAGCGCTCGGCCACCTCCAGCGACGGCTTCTCGACGAAGGCGGCGACATTGTAGGCGCCGTCGGCCTCGTCCATCGCATGGCCGCGGCGGATGTAGCCGTAGCCGGTCTCCGGCCGGGTCGGGTTGATGCCGAAGGTGACCAGCCGGCCGGCGGCGGCGGCGCGGGCGGCGATGCCCACCGCATGGCGGAAGGCTTCGGCGTCGCGGATCTCGTGGTCGGCCGGCAGCACCAGCAGCAGCGCGTCCGGATCGTCGGCCCCGACCGCGAGGGCGGCTAGCGCGCAGGCCGCCGCGGTGTTGCGGCCCGTCGGCTCCAGGATGATGCCGCGCGGATCGCAGCGCGACTGGCGCAGCTGCTCGGCGGCGAGGAAACGGTGCTCCTGGTTGCAGATCACCAGCGGCGCCGAGAAGACGGCCACGCCGTCCGGTCCGCCCGCGGACCGGGCGTCGACCCTCAGCGCGGTATCCTGCAGCATCGTCCGGTCGGAGCAGAGCGGCAGGAACTGCTTGGGATAGAGTTCGCGCGACAAGGGCCACAAGCGGGATCCCGTACCGCCGGACAGCAGCACCGGGACGATCTTCTGCGCGGAATTGCCGTTCATCCTGCCGCCATCTGTTGTGTGGACATCGTCGAAGGCACCGGAAAATTCCGGGGGAAAACCGCCGGCCGGCGCCATGGCGGTTCGTTATAGACCGCGCTCTCCGCGCTCCACAAGCACCCCTCCGAGACCCATCCAACCGTAGCGCCCCTTCCGGGAGAAGCCGGGGGAGGGGGCCAAGGGAGGGGCCGGACAGGAGACCGAGACAAGAGTCCAAACCGGCCCCCCGTTTTCCCTCTTTTCGCCCCCCGGCAGCCCCGCCCGAGCTTGGAGTCTTGTCGCGCCCCCGGGCGGGGCGGGGCAGCAAGGACGCGCGAAACCGCCGGCAGCCGCCATATCCCAGGGCGGGGCGGGGCGGAAGGAGCGCGACAGAACTCCAAATCCAGCCCGCCACGGCGCGCCATTCCGCGATGCCTCCCATCCCTGAAGGGCAAAAACAGGGGCGGGCGAGGTCCGATTCGCCTCCGCGACTCGAAAAAAGCCGATTCGGAAGCGATCCGGCCCCGAAACGGAAATCTCTCCACTGGAGTCTTGTCGCGATGCCTCGGAAATCCACAGGCAAGGCGGACTATCCGCTGGAGTCTTGTCGCGGCAATTCTGGAGTTTTGTCGCGCGACTCGCGATTCTCTACTGGAGTCTTGTCGCGCAAACTATTAACTGAATCAAATAACCGTACAAATAGTTTGAGCGACAAGACTCCAAATTGCTGACACTAACCGGCCGTGATATAGGGTTTTTCGTAAAGTCGTGCCAAGGTCAACTCGCTATGGGACAGATACACACCCTGATCACCCAGCTTGGACGCGACCAGGCGAAGGCGCTCCAGACGGATCCGGATCAGCGTTCGCTAGTCGACGTCGCCGCTGCCGTCCTGGAAGAGGAGCGGCAGGAGCTTGGCATCACCTATTCGGGTTTTGCCCTGACCGCACTTCCTCATCGTCGTCTTCCCGATGACCAGCCCTGGGAACGGCGCGGACATAAGATCCGCTTGCTGATCGAACCTGGACGACTGCCGATCCGTAACGGCGGCTTCAAGCTATACGGCGTTCCGTACGGCAGCCGCGCGCGCATGATCCTGCTCTATCTGCAGACCCGGGCAATCCAGACCGACAGCCGCGAGGTTGAGCTGGGCCGCAGCATGCACGAGTGGCTCGATCGCATGGGCCTGTCGGTGGGTGGACAAACCTACCGCGACATCCGCGAACAGGCCTCGCGCATCGCCGCCTGCAACCTGACCTTCGCCTGGGAAGACGCCCACAGCATCGGGTTCGAAAAGGGCTCGATCGTCAAGGGCGGCATCCATTTCTCGACGAATGCCGGACCGGAGCAGAACCAGGGCTCGCTCTGGGAAGACCGCGTGCTGCTGTCAGAGGCCTTCTTCCGCGAGCTGAAGGCCCATCCGGTGCCGATCTGGGAGCCGGCCCTGCGCCACATCCAGAACAACAGCACCAGCATCGACATCTATATCTGGCTGGCCTACCGGCTGCACAGCCTGAACCGTTCGACCCCCATCACCTGGCCGGCGGTATTCGAACAGTTCGGCGCCGGCTATAGCCGCCTGCGCGATTTCCGCAAACGCTTCATCGAGGCCCTGCAATTGGCGCTCGCCGTCTACCCCGACGCCCGGGTCGACGTGGAGGAACAGGGCCTGATGCTGCATCCCTCGCCGCCGCCGATCCCGGAACGCAAGTTCGCCCAGCTCTGCCGCTGAAACCGGCGGCACCGATCGCAACGACGCTCCCGCATGGGCACCCCCTGTGCGGGAGCGCTGCTTTTCGGGAAAAGCTCCGACCCTGCCGCGACATCGCCTCCCCTGCGACAAGACTCCAAACGCCATGCCCCGGGGCATGGCTCAGGGGCATGGTTCAGGGATTGGCCCGCAGCGCCCGCGCCAGCGGGTCGAGCAGGCGGCCCAACGCCGCATCCAGGGACGCTTCGTCCAGGCTTCCGGCGATATGCAGCGCCTGGGGCGGCGTCACGAAGAAGGGCGGGGAGGCATCGGATCCGGCGCGCTGGAGCGTGGCGGCGAGCGCGAGCAGCCGCTGGCCATCCTCCGCCCGCAGGGTGGCATGGATCAGCAGCAGCAGGGTGGCCGGGGCGGCGATGCGCGCATCGTTGGGGGCAAGCGCCATGACCGCCGGCCGGGAAGCGGTCAAGCCGGACAGCACCGCGGCGGCACGGCCGCAGAGCTCGCCTTCGCCGAGATCCGCAGCAGGCACTCCGCCGGCAACGTCCACCGCGCAGAGCAGACCGACGCGCTCGACCCGCTGGAAGAAGGGCAGGGGCGACATGGCATTGGCCTCCGGGGCATGAAGCCCGATGAAGAGGAGGGCGGCTAGCCGCAACGCCGGACGGATCCGCATCATCGCACCTCTTCCCGCAGGTTTCCCGGCACATCGCCGGCCGGCACGGCGGATTCGTCCGGCAGGAAGCCGCCGACCTGCCGCCGCCACAGCCGGGCATAGGGGCCGTCGCGGCGCAGCAGCCCGGCATGGTCACCATCCTCCAGGATCCGGCCCCCCTCCAGATAGAGGATGCGGTCCATGCCGGTGACGGTCGACAGTCGGTGGGCGATGGCGATCACGGTGCGCCCCTCGAACAGGCCGAGCAGCGCGTCCTGGATCAGGTGTTCCGTCTCGGAGTCGAGGGAGGAAGTCGCCTCGTCCAGCACCAGGATCGGCGCATCCTTCAGGAAGGCGCGGGCGATGGCCACCCGCTGGCGCTCGCCGCCCGACAGCTGGATGCCGCGTTCACCCACCATCGTCCCATAGCCGCCGGCCCGTTCTTCGATGAAGCGGTCGCAATGGGCGCGCGCCGCAGCGGCCCGGACCGCCGCGTCGTCTGCCCCCTCGCTGCCATAGGCGATGTTGTCGCGGATGGAGCGGTGGAACAGGCTCGGCAGTTGCGGCACCTCGGCGACCGCGCGATTGAGCGAGGCGAGGGAGACTCCGGCGATGTCCTGCCCGTCGATCAGGATGCGGCCGCCCTGCAACGGAAACTGCCGGCGCAGCAGCCGCACCAGCGTGCTCTTGCCCGCGCCCGACGGACCGACCAGCGCCACTCGCTCCCCCGGCCGGATGGTCAGCGACAGGCCGTCGAAGACCGCTCCCGTCTTGCCGGAGTTGGGGCCGGCATCGGAGCCGGGATGGGCGAAGCGCAGATCCTCGAAGCGGATGGCGCCTCCGGTCACCACCAGATCGGGGCGGCCGGGCGGATCCGGGATCCCGTGCGGGCGGACAATCAGCTCCAGCGCGCCGGACAGGATGCCCAGCTGTTCGAAGAAACCCAGCATGCGGGTCGACAGGCCCCAGACATTGGCGCCGACGATGCTCGCCAGCGAGAAGACCATGGCGAAGTCGCCGACGCTCATCCGGCCGGCCGTCGCATCCGACACGGCGATGCCGATCAGGGTGATCTGGAAGACCAGCAGGACGTTGAACAGCCAGAACCACATCTTCGTCAGGAACCAGCGCAACTCCTTGGAGCGGGCGATCTCGCCGGTCAGCGCATCGGACAGGCCGGCCAGCTCCTGGCGGCGGCGGGCGAAGGCGCGCACCAGTTCGGCATTGGCGATGATGTCGACCATGCGGCCGGTGGTCGACGACACCTCCTCGGAGAAGGCGTGCGACAGCCGCAGGCAGCGCCGCGCCAGCAGCGCCGACACGGTCAGGTGGGCGGCGGTCCAGCCGACCAGCAGGACGGCGAACAGCGTCTGCGCCGAGGCCAGCAGGGTCAGGCCGATGGCGAGGATGACGACGATGCGGATGATGTCATTGGTCAGGATTTCCAGCAGTTCGATGGAGCTTTGCCCGGCCTGCTTGACCTTCTGGCCCAGGGTGCCGGCGAAATTGTCCTGGAAGTAGCTTGACGAATGGTCGATCAGCTGGTCGAACAGCCGGACCTGGACGGCATGGCGCAGGGCCGGCGAGGTGTGCAGATCCACCAGCTCGCGCAGGCGGTTGAACAGGGCAGACGCGATCCACAGCCCGCCCAGCAGCAGGAACCAGGGCATCACCTCGGCGGTCCAGCCCGCTGTGCCGGCGGAGGTGCCGGAACGCTGGTTGTCCGATAGCCCCGCAAGCGCGTCGACCAGCCCGCGCATCGCAACCGGCTCCAGCCCCATCAGCCCGATCCCGCCAGCGGCGGCGAGGTTCAGCAGGATGACGCGGCAGAGGAAGCCTTCGCGCACGAACATCCACAGGAAGCGCCAGGGGGAGGAGGGCAGGGAGGGAGAGGGGGCGGAAGAGGACAAGGGGCGTCGGCGCTCCGTCGCGCGGTGGGCCGGGCGGTGCCGGCGGACGGAGACCTTATAGGCGCAAGGCGGCGTGGGCGGAACGGATCCTTACTGGGACTTGGAGTGCGATCGGTTCAAGCAAGTCCGCTTGAACCGATCGCGTGGAGAACCAAAAGCTTGGACTCCTTCAGGCAGGCACCAGCTCCCGGTTCGCCAGCAAGCTGTTGACCGCCTGCTCTCCCAAGGCGACGCGAAGCGCCGGCTGGCCGTACAGATCCGGCGGGGCAAGGGAGCGGGCACGTTCGTCGCTGACCACATCCACCAGCAGGACGATCCGCTGCTCGTCGGGAGCGTTCTCCACCTGATGGGGGAAGGTGAAGTCGCCGGCCCACGGCGTGCCGGCCGGATAGGCGGCCGGGCTGTCGCCTATCCACGTCACCGCGGCGGGCGGGGCGATGATCGGCACGATCAGCCGCGCTTCGGGCTGGTGCAGGCCGGCGCCGTCGAAATGCCAGCGGAGCAGGCCGCCCGGTTCCTGCCGGTGAACGTAACAGGACAGGATACGGCAGCCCAGCCCCTCCAGCAGGGCGCGGGCGCTCGGCATCCGGTCGAGCGCCGGAGTCGGCCGGCCGATGGCGCGTCGGCTGTCCGGACCAAGCCCCTCCTCGATCAGGGTGATCGACGACCAGCTGCCGTCGCTGGCCATGAACATGCGCCCCTCCTCCCCCGTTGCCGCGTCGAGGGCGGCGAACTCGCGCTGGAGCCGGGCCGCGTCGGCGCTGACGCTCAGCGGCGCGTGCAGCATCAGACCGCTGCCGACGGTGACCTGCTGCCAGGGATGCAGGGGACGCAGCGGCATCGCTGGCTGCACGGGGAGCTGCATGGAGGACCGATCATCCAGTTGTGTCTGCCTGTGGTCATTAAACTTTTTTGCGGGGATATGCCAGCCGGCTCCCTCATGGGGTTCCCCGATGGGGCAGAGGGGGAGTAAAGGGCGGCCCGCGTCCGCGGGCCTTGGCTTCGCGGGCATGAGCCCGCTCGGCTGCCGTCGCGGCCGATACCAGGTTCAGAAGTCAAAACTTTCTGACCCTGGTCTTATGCATCGACAGCGGTGCCGGATGGTTGCAGGCTGTCGCTCCTTTCTCCGTTTCCCGGGCATTGTCGTTCCATGCGGATCCTGTTCGTTCACCAGAACATCCCCGGCCAATACAAGCACATCGTCCGTCATTTCGCGGCCGACCCGGCCCATCAGGCCGCCTTCATCGGCAAGGCCAAGCGCGAACTGCCGGGGGTGCGCACCGCGCTCTACCGGCCGGCCCGCGAGCCGGGCGACGCCACCCACCCCTATATCCGCATGTTCGAGGGGCAGGTGCTGCACGGGCAGGGGGCGGTGCGTGCCGGGCTGGCGCTGCAGAAGGACGGTTTCACCCCCGACGTTATCTGCGCCCATCCCGGCTGGGGCGAGGCCCTGTTCCTGAAGGATCTGTTTCCCGACGCCCGGCTGATGCTCTATTGCGAGTTCTTCTATCGCGCCGACGGGTCAGACGTCGGCTTCGACCCGGAACGGCCGGTGACGCTGGAAACGCGCTGCCGCATCAGAGCCAAGAACGCCGCGCTGCTGGCCGGACTGGAGGCGATGGACTGGGGAGTCAGCCCGACGGACTGGCAGCGGCGCCAGCATCCGGTCCCGTTCCGCCCGCGCATCTCGGTGATCCATGACGGGGTCGACACCGATGTCTGCCGGCCGGATCCGGCAGCCACCGTCACCCTGCCCGACGGCCGGACCCTGTCGCGCGGGGACGAGGTGGTGACCTACGTCGCCCGCAACCTGGAACCCTACCGCGGCTTTCCCACCTTCATGCGCGCGGCGGCGGAGCTGCTGCGGCGCCGGCCCGGCCTGCACATCCTGGTGGTCGGCGGGGACGAGGTCAGCTACGGCGCCCCGCCCGAGGGCGGCGGCTCCTGGCGCGAGGCGATGTGGCGGGAAACCATGCTGGACGCCGCCGGCGCCCCCCGCCCGGAAGCGGAGCGGCTGCATGTGCTGGGGAAGCTGCCCTACGACCGCTACCTGTCGATCCTGCGCGTCTCGCGCGCCCATGTCTACCTGACCTATCCCTTCGTCCTGTCCTGGTCGATGCTGGAGGCGATGGCCTGCGGCGCCGTCATCGTCGGGTCCGACACGCCGCCGGTCGCCGAGGTGATCGAGGACGGGGTGAACGGCCTGCTGACCGGCTTCTTCGACCCGATGGCGCTCGCCGACCGGGTGGAGACGGCGCTGGACGACCCGGATCTGCGTGCCGCCCTGTCGAGTGCCGCAAGGCGGACGGCGGTGGAGCGCTTCGATCTCGCCGCCGTCTGCCTGCCGGCGCAGATCCGCCTGCTGGAGGATCTCCATGCCGGCAGGCTGCCCGCTCCAACTTCCGAGGGCTGGGAAGAGGAGGATCCGCGCGCCGTCCGTGCCGGCGGATCCCCTTGCCGACAGGCCTTGCATGGGCGTTCATCCTGAATTAACCCGATCCTCAGAAAGCCCCGGTTACGATCGGGGTTCATTTCGGCCCCGATGCGGCGCCCGGCCCGGACCATCCGGCCTGCGGTGCCGGCGGTTTCGAGCGATGCGGCTTCAACGGACGGAACCGGCGGTGACGACACATTCCAGCAAGGCCAGCGATCCCGGAGCACGGCACCCGGCCGCCGGGACCGGTACGGATTCCGCCGCCGGCACCGGGCTGGAGGCGGGCCTGCGCATGCTGGACGGCCGGTCGGTCCTGGTGACCGGCGGCACCGGCTCCTTCGGCCGCCGCTTCGTCGAGACGGTGATGCGGCACGCCAGGCCGCGCCGGGTCATCGTCTTCTCGCGCGACGAGTTCAAGCAGTACGAGATGCAGCAGCGCATGCCGGCGGAGTGGACCTCCACGCTGCGCTATTTCATCGGCGACGTGCGCGACCGCGAGCGGCTCGAACTGGCGATGCGCGGGGTCGATTTCTGCGTCCACGCCGCGGCGTTGAAGCATGTGCCGGCGGCCGAATACAATCCGATGGAATGCATCCACACCAACGTCTACGGGGCGGAGAACGTGATGCGCGCGGCCCTGTCGATGGGGGTGCGGCGTGTCGTCGCACTGTCGACCGACAAGGCGGCCAACCCGATCAACCTCTATGGCGCCAGCAAGCTGGCGTCGGACAAGATCTTCATCGCCGCCAACAACCTGTCGGGCGCGCTCGACACCCGCTTCGCGGTGGTGCGCTACGGCAACGTGGTGGGGTCGCGCGGCAGCGTCGTGCCGCTGTTCCGCAAGATGATCGCGGACGGCGCCGACCATCTGCCGGTCACCGACGACCGCATGACCCGCTTCTGGATCACGCTGCAGCATGGCGTCGATTTCGTGCTGTCCTGCTTCGCCATGATGCAGGGCGGCGAGATCTTCGTGCCGAAGATCCCCAGCATGCGCATCTCCGACCTCGCCCGCGCCATGGCGCCCGACCTGCCGCAGAGGATCGTCGGCATCCGGCCGGGCGAGAAGCTGCACGAGGTGATGATCACCGAGGATGATTCCCGCCAGACCTACGAGCTGGACGACCGCTACGTCATCGAGCCGGCCTTCGCCTTCTGGCAGCACGCCCCCTATGAGCGGCTGAATGCCCGCGCGGTGGCCGACGGCTTCCGCTATGCCAGTGACGGCAACGACGACTGGCTGGACGGCGAGCGGCTGCGCACCCTGCTGGCCGAGGCACCGTGACGGGAGGGTTGCCCTTCCTTCCCTACGGCCGCCAGTCGGTCGAGGAGGAGGACATCGCCGCGGTGGCGGCGGTGCTGCGCGGCGACTGGCTGACCCAGGGGCCGGCGGTGGCCGCCTTCGAGCGGGCCCTGGCCGCGCGGGTGGGGGCGGCCGACGCGGTGGCCTGCGCCAACGGCACCGCGGCGCTGCGGCTGGCCTACACGGCGCTCGGGCTCGGACCGGGCGACGCGGTGGTGGTGCCGTCGAACACCTTCCTCGCCACCGCATCCGCCGCCCGCCATGCCGGGGCGGAGGTCGCCTTCGCCGACGTCGATCCCGACAGCGGCCTGATGGGCGTGGCCGAGGCCGAGGCCGCCATCGCCCGCGCGGCCAAGGCCGGCTGGCGCGTCCGTGCGCTCGCCCCCGTCCATTACGCCGGCCAGACCGCCCCGATGGCGGAACTCGGCGCGCTCGCCCGCCGGGAAGGGCTGGCGGTGGTCGAGGACGCCTGCCACGCCATCGGCACCGTCGAGCTGTCGGGCGGCCGGGAGACGCCGGTCGGTGCCTGCGCCGACAGCGCGCTGACCGTCTTCTCCTTCCATCCGGTCAAGACCATCGCCGCCGGCGAGGGCGGGGCGGTCACCGGCAACGACCCGGCGCTGATGGCGCGGGTCCGCCGCCTGTGCAACCACGGCATGATGCGCAGCCCGGAGCCGGGCGAGGGCTTCGCCGATCCCGGTGCCGCGCTGGACGAGGGGGGGGCGCCCAACCCCTGGTACTACGAGATGGCCGAGCCGGGCTTCAACCACCGGCTCTCCGACATCCATGCGGCCCTGGTGCTGAGCCAGCTCGGCCGGCTCGACCGTTTCGCGGAGCGGCGGCGCAGGCTGATGGGCCTCTATGCCGACCGCATGGCGCCGCTGGCGCCGCTGGTGCTGCCGCCGGCCGCCGTGCCCTGGTGCCGGCCGGCCTGGCACCTGTGCGCCGCGCGCATCGACTTCCACGCCGCCGGCCGGACCCGTGCCGCGGCGATGGCCGCCCTGCGCGATCTCGGCATCGGAACCCAGGTGCATTATATCCCGGTCCATCGCCAGCCCTACTGGCGCAGCCGCTACGGCGATCTCGCGCTGCCCGGCGCGATGGCCCATTACGCGCGGACGCTGTCGCTGCCGCTGTTCCCGGCCATGGCCGACAGCGATGTCGACCGGGTCGTCACCGCGCTGGAGCGGGTGCTGTCCTGACGGGCAGCTCGCCGCCGTTCGGGGTGCCATGCCGTTGCGTCCACGCGAATCCGTTAGCGTTTTGCACAGGATGGACGGATAACAATGACTTCGCCGGGACGGCATAGGCCTAGGTCGAACGGCTCCTAAGCCGAACGGCCGGCTCCGGTCGTCTCCATCACGCCGTTCCCCAGTGTTCCGCGCACGGATCCCCGATTTTGCTTCGCAACACGCTCTGGAATCTGCTCGGCGAAGGGCTACCGATGGTGGCGGCCCTCCTGTCGATTCCGTTGCTCATCTCCGCGGTCGGGATGGAGCGCTTCGGCGCGCTCACCCTGATCTGGGCGCTGCTCGGCTATCTGGGCGTGCTGGATCTCGGGTTGGGGCGGTCGCTGGTGCAGGTCGTCGCCGACCGTATCGGTCATGCGTCCGATCCTGGGAAGGGGAAGGCCAACCCCGGCACGGCGGGCATCGCCGGGCCGGCCATCGCCCTGATGGGCGCGATCGGGCTGCTGACCGGCGGAGCGGTGGCGCTGGGCGCCGGGTTGCTGGCCGATGGTTTCCAGCTGGATACCGGCACCTCGCCGCAGGAGATCCGGCTCAGCCTGCTGGTGGCGGCTGCCATCGTGCCGGTCGCGCTGGTCTCCGCCGGCCTGCGTGGCGTGCTGGAGGCGCACCAGCGCTTCCGCCCGATCAGCCTGGTGCGGATGACGGTGGGGGTGCTGAACTATCTAAGCCCGCTGTGCGTGCTGCCCTTCAGCCAGAGCCTGGTGCCGGTGATCGCCGCCATCGCGGCCGGGCGGCTCATCGGGCTGGTCGGCTACGGGATCCTGGCCGTGCGCCAGGAGCCGGACCTGCTGCACCCGTCGCGCTGGGGCCGCCCGTCCTTGCGCGGGCTGTTCACCATGAGCGCCTGGATGATGCTCAACAATCTGGTCGGCCCGGCGATGCTCTATGCCGACCGCTTCATCCTGCTCAGCCTGGTGCCGGCGGCGATGGTCGCCTTCTACACCACCCCGTTCGAGCTGCTGTCGCGGCTGATGGTGATCCCCGGCGCCCTGTCTCTGGCGCTGTTCCCGCTGGCGTCCAGCCTGTTCCGGCGCGATCCCCCGGCCCTGGCCCGCATCCTGGACGCCGGCGGCCATCTGACGCTGGCAGTGTTCCTGGCGATGCAGGCGGCGACCATCGTCGGCGGCGAGACGGCGCTGGAACTGTGGCTCGGGCCCGCCTTCGCCGCCAACAGCGCGTCGGTGCTGTCGATCCTGATGCTGGGCGTCTTCTTCAACGCCACGGCCTATGTCCCCAACACCCTGATCCAGAGCGTCGGGCGCGTCGACGTGACCGCCCGGCTGCAGTTGGCCGAGCTGCCGGTCTATCTGGGCGTGCTGTGGCTGCTGGCCGAGCGGTACGGCGCCGTCGGCGCCGCCGCGGCCTGGAGCCTGCGCACCGCCGTCGATTGCGGACTGCTGCTGGTGCTGCTGCCGCGGCTGGCGCCGGGCACGGGAGCGGTGGCGCTGACCATCGGGCTGCGTGCGCTGCTGGCCGGGGCGGCCGGGCTGGCCGGCCTGCTGGTCGGCGGACCGGTCGGGGCGGCGATCAGCCTGACCGGCCTGCTGGCGGTCGGGCTGGGGGTGGCCGGACGGCTGCTGCGCAACCGCCCGTGGGAGAAGCTGTCGGGTCCGCTGCGCAAGACCCGTCCGGCACCGCTGATCGACGGGGCCGGGATCGACGGGGCTGCGGCCGATCGTCCGTAACATCCCATCCGGGCGCGGCCGGGCCGTCCGGCCGCGCTCGACCGTCACTCATGCGCAGGTGGTTCCTTTGCCGCCGGAAATGCGCTATGTGAGCGGAAACTCTGTGCAACGCTGGTTGGAGTTCGAAGGCCATGGCCGAGGGTACTGTGGACTATTACGCGATGGTCGAAGAGGCGTGGCAGCTCAGCGACACCGCGCGCGACTATGTGAAGAACGCCGGTCGCGAGGTGGACAACACCGAGCTGTGGGAGAAGATCTTCGCCCCGTCGCCCCTGATCGACCTGGAGCGCACCCGCGCCGAAGGCGGCCAGCCGCTGCAGAAGATCTTCTTCAAGAACCCCTACGGTCTGCAGTATCGCGCCGACCATAAGGACTGGATCCCGTTCCGCCACGGCGCGCTCGATCCGGCCTATCTCCAGGTCATCTGATACCAGGGTCGGAGAGTAAGGCCTTGCCGACGCGGGGCGCCCGGATCTGCGGGCGCCGGCCGCATCCGGCAGCAGCGCCCTTATGACCGTGTGACCGCCGGCCCCGCCGTTCCGGGCCGGCCTTGGTGCCGTTGCCTGCGGCAGGGGTAAGGAGGCGTGCATGGCGCGGCTGGTGGCGGGGCCGGGTTTCGCCCTCGATCTCGACGAGGCCCGGCTGGCGAACGGTTACGTCGCCGATGCCTTCACCACCCGGCCCGACGCGGTGTCGGTCGCCGCAGGATCCGGCAGCCTGACCGTCGCCCGCACGGTCGCCGGACGGGCACACGGCACCATCCTCGATTATGCCGCCACCGGCAGCGGACCGGGCGCCGCCGTGCGCTTCACCGGCCTGACCGACCGTGACCCGGCCGGCGCCCTGCGCTACCGGATCGAAGGACTCGACGTCGCGCTGACCGGCGGCACGCTCGACCGGCTCGGCGCCCGCATCTTCCAGCAGATCGACGGCTTCGCCGGGGCGGACGCCGCCGACAGCGTCTATCTGGGGGTGCCGGGTGGGCGCAGCTTCGACGGCGGCGGCGGGATCGACCGCGCCATCTATGCCGGCGACCCGCGCCGCTATGCCCGGCAGGATGGCGGCTACCGTGCGGAGACGCCGGTGGTGGTGGCGCTCGATGGCAGCGGCCGCCGCTATGCAATGGTGTCGAGCCGCAGCACCGATACGCTGACCGACGTCGAACTCGTCACCATCGACGGCCGCACCGCCGCACCGGCGGCCCTCGCCTTCGATGCCCGCAACTATCTGGCGGCCAACCGCGATCTGGCCCTCGCCTTCGGCACCGATGCGGTCGCGGCGGCACGCCATTACGCCTGGAACGGCCGGAACGAGGGGCGCAGCCTGGGCGGCTTCGACGCGCTTGGCTATCTCGGCGCCAATTCCGACGTGCTGCGCGCGGTCGGCGTCGACACCGATGCGGCCTTGCAGCATTACCTGGCCTATGGCGCGCGCGAAGGCCGCACCGCCGGCTTCGATCCCTACCGCTATCTCGCCTCCAATCCGGACGTGCTGGCGGCAGTCGGCGCCGATCCGGTGGCGGCGCTGACCCATTATGCCCGCTTCGGCCTGGGCGAGGGGCGGTCGGCGACCGGCTTCGATCCGCTCGCCTACATCGCCTCCTACCCCGACCTGATCGCCGCCTTCGGCACCGACGGCAGCGCCGCGACCCGGCATTACCTGACCGACGGGTGGCGGGAGGGGCGCAGCGCGACCTTCGACGCGGCGGCCTATCTGGCGGCCAACCCGGACGTGGCGGCGGCCACCGGCGGCAACATCCAGGCGGCGCAGGGCCACTACATCGCCTTCGGCCTGCGCGAGAACCGGCCGCTGCGCGCCGCCGCTGCGCTGCCGGCCGCAGCGTTTCCGTTCCAGCTTCTGCCCCAAGGGGCGCCGGTTGGTGCGCCGGTCGCGCTGACCGGCACGGCCGGCAACGACACGCTGAGCGGCAGCGCCGCCTATGACGCGCTGGGCAATCCGGTGGCGGATGCGGTCGACGGGCTGGGCGGCATCGACAGCTTCGTGCTGACCGGCGCTCTCGCCTCCTACACCCTGGCCATCGATGCCAACGGCAACCTGCTGGTCAGCGGTCCCGACGGCACCGATACGCTGACCGGCATCGAGATGCTGCAGGCCACCGACGGGCTCTATCCGGTGGGATCCCTGGTCGGCTTCTCGCAACCGTCGCTGACCGGGCTGACGGCCTCGGCCTCGACCGGCGACGACTATCTGGCCGGGACGCTCCAGGGCGATGCGATCGGCGGCGGCGGCGGCAACGACACCATCGCCGGGCTGGCCGGCAACGACACGCTGTTCGGCAATGCCGGCAACGACGTGCTTCTGGGCGGCGACGGATCGGATTCGCTGGAGGGCGGGGCAGGCGGCGACCTGCTGTTCGGCGGGGCGGGCAACGACCTGCTGCGGGGCGATATCATCGACGTCACCGGCAACGACACCTTGCTGGGCGAGGACGGCGACGACTGGCTCGATGCCGGGGCCGGCAACGACTGGCTGGACGGCGGGGCTGGCAACGACACGCTCTATGGCGGGCTGGGCAGCGACGTGCTGCGCGGCGGCAGCGGCGACGACTGGCTGTTCGGCGACGTCTATTCCGACCGCAGCCATGAAATCTCGGTCAATGCCGGCGATACCGCGACGACCTATGGCGACGTGCTGCTGGGCGGGACCGGCGGCGACACGCTGATCGGCGGCTACGGTGCCGACCTGATGGACGGCGGAGGGGGGGCCGACCTGTTCTCGGTCCGCAACATCAACGAATCGACCCTGGACGCCCCTGACGCCATCATCAATTTCAACGGCGCCATCGTGGCCGAGGAGGCGCTGCAGGGTCTCGCCAGCTACGCCACCATCGGCGCCGAGGGCGACCGCATCGACGTCTCGGAGATCGACGCCATTACCGGCACCACCGACAACGACTCCTTCACCTTCGTCGGCACCGCCGGCTTCAGCGCGGCCGGCCAGCTGCGCTACCAGGCCTCCGGCGCGGTGACGCTGATCGAGGGCGAGGTGAACGGCGACGGCACAGCCGACTTCCGCATCCAGGTCAACATCGCCAATTATGCCTTCTCGGCCTTCGACTTCGTGCTGTAGACGGCCATGTTCACTCTCACCAAGGCGGAGCAATTCGGGCAGGAGATCAGGAAAAGCCGCTTCCTGGCCTGGGCCGGGCCGGCCGGCAGCGAGGAGGAGGCACGCCGCTTCATCGTCGGACACAGCAGCCAGGATGCCGGTCACAATTGCTGGGCGTTCCGGATTGGCGACATTTATCGCTTCAGCGACGACGGCGAGCCGGGCGGGACGGCAGGGCGACCGATCCTCCAGGCCATCGAGGGCCGGGAGCTGGACCGGGTGGCGGTGGTGGTCAGCCGCTGGTTCGGCGGCATCCTGCTGGGGGCGGGCGGGCTGATGCGCGCCTATGGCGGGACGGCGGCAAGCTGCCTCGGGGCGGCGGAGCGGGAGCCGATCGTCGTCTGCACGGCGCTGTCCGTCGCCTGCGCCTTCGCCGACGAAGCGCGGATCCGGTCGGGGCTCGGCAGCTTTCCCGGCACCCTGATCGAGACCAGGGGCTTCACGCCCGACGGCGTAGAGCTGCACGTCATGCTGCCCCGTGACCGGATGGACGATTTCATCCGCATGGTGACCGACATCTCCCGCGGTCAGGCGGTCGTCGGGCATCTCGACGACTGATGGCGCCGGGCGACAGCGGTTATTTCCATAACATTCCTTATGCGTTTTATATTTGTAAGCGCAAAGCTAAAATGTCAGTCCCTCGCAACATAGAAGTGTCAGTCTTCCGTCAGGTTTTCGACGGCTGGGAGGCTGGCGATGGGCTGGATCACGATGAGCGAACAGGACTTGCAACGGGTCGAGGTTCTCGGCGAGGTGCTGAGCGGTCGCCGTGGAATCGGATCGGCGGCGTCGGTTCTGGCTTTGAGCGAGCGTCAGGTGTGGCGACTTCTGGCGCGCTACAAGGCTGGTGGCGGCGGCGCTTTGGTTCACCGGGGGCGCGGCCGTCCGTCGAACCGGCGGCTTGGCGATGAGGTGCGGGAGCAGGCGTTGGAGCTGGTTCGCAGCCGGTACGGCGATTTCAGCCCGACCCTTGCGGCGGAGATGCTGCGGGACACGCATGGGCTGACGGTGTCGCGCGAGACGTTGCGCCAGTGGATGGCGGACGCTGGCCTTTGGCTGTCGCGCCGGCAGCGCCGGCAGTTCCACCCTCCCCGGCTGCGCCGCGAGCGGTTCGGCGAGTTGATCCAGATCGACGGCAGCGAGCACCGCTGGTTCGAGGGTCGCGGCGATCCCTGCACGCTTCTGGTGTTCATCGACGATGCGACGGGCCGGCTGATGCAGCTTCGCTTCGCCGTCTCGGAGAGCGCCTTTTCCTACTTCGAGGCGTTGGAGGGCTATCTGAATGCCCATGGCCGGCCGCTGTCCTTCTACTCGGACAAATACTCGGTGTTCCGGGTTTCGCAGCGCAAGGCGAAGGGCGGCCAGGGCATGACGCAGTTCGGCCGGGCCTTGGCGGAATTGAACATCGAGATCCTGTGCGCCAACTCCAGTCAGGCCAAAGGGCGGGTCGAACGGGTGAACCGGACGTTGCAGGACCGGCTAGTGAAGGAATTGCGGCTGGCCGGCATCACCGGCATCGAAGCGGGCAATGCTTTCCTGCCCGGCTTCATCGAGCGCTTCAACGCCCGCTTTGCCCTGCCCCCTGCCCGGCCGGACGATCTGCACCGGCCGTTGAACATCGCGCCGGATCGGTTGCGCCAGGTGCTGTGCTGGCGCGAACAGCGCCATGTCGGGCAGCAGTTGACGCTGTCCTACGAACGCAAGCTTATCATGCTGGAGGAGACGGAGCTGACGCGGGGACTGGTTGGCCAGTATGTCGACACCTACGCCTTCGCCGACGGCCGTCTGGAGGTGCGATGGAAAGGGGTGGCGCTGCCTTATCGGGCCTTCGACAAGGACCAGCGGGTCACCCAGGGCGACGTCGTGGAGAACAAGCGGCTGAGTGCGGTGCTGGCCCAGGTGAAAGAGATGCAGGAGAGCCGGCCGCCACCGCGGGTGAAGACCAACAGCGAGAAGAACGGCTACCGCAAAACAGGCCGGCGCAAGCGGGACAGCGGGCTTCCCGATGGCGCCTGCGCGGCTGATTGACCGCAGGCACTTGCCTCCTATCCGCAAAGCCCCGGTGCGGCCGGCATGTCTGGCAGCAGGATGATGGCTCGGCGATCGGCGTTGCCGTCAAGCCCTGCGCCTGCGGCGCACCGCAAAGCGGCTCCGGGGCTTGACCGCGCCGCCGAGCCGAACCCCAACGCATCCATGCCAGATATGCCGAAGAAGCCCGACAGCCAAACTACACGGCCAAGCCGAAGCTACCTCTCTGACATTCCTATTTTGCGCAATCCACTGACACTTCTACCCGGTCGCAACACATATCATGAAATCATTTTTTTATATGATGATTTCATGCTTTGTAAGCTTGTCGTGCCCTCCCCCTTCGATCCTGCCGCCGATCTGGCGAGCCATCCCGACGTGGCCGCGGCGTTCGCCACCAGCGATGCCGCGATCGAGCTGGCCTATATCCGGCGCAGCACGTCGACCGAGGCGGCAGGCATGGAGATGGCGGGCTTTCCGGCCGAGCGCATGGGAGCTTGCCGTCTGATGCGGGTGGGGGGACTCCGTCGGCCGGTCAGCGTCCCTTGCGGTCGGCCTTCGCCATGGAAGGCAGCGCCACGTCGATCACCAGACGATGGCCGCGGTCCTTGTCCGGAGCCAGGGTGGAGACGGCGAGCAGGCGCAGGGGACCGTCGTCCCCCCTGCCATTCCCCCTGGCCTCCTCGTCGCTGAACAGCAGGCGGGTGCCGGCGCCGCTCCGCTCCACGCTGTAGCCGAGCGTCGTCGCCGGCAGGCGGCCGGACGGAGCGGCCTGCCACAGCGTGCCGGGCAGCGTCACCTCCAGCCGGCCGTCGGGGCGCCGCCCCTGCGTCTCGAACCGCGGCGCCCCGTCGAGGTCGAGCACGACGCGCACCCCGTCCCCGCCATTGGCCGTGCGGATCCGCTCCACATGGCGGGGGGTGGCGGAGGGGGCGGCCTGGAGCCTCGCCGGTACGGCAGGAGCAGGAGCAGGAGCAGGAGCCGGGGGCTCGGGAGCCGGTTTCACGCCGGGCCGCGGAGCCTCCACGGCCGGCTCCGTCCGGATGGCCGGGGCGCCGTCCTGCGGCTCCGGCTTCGTCGCCGGGACAGGCGCGTCCTGGTTCGGAGTTGCCGGCAGCGGAGCGGGTGCAGGGGCGGAGGCGGCTTCCGGCTTGGCCGGTTCCGCAAGGCCGCCACCGCGGCCTTCGGCGCGGCCGTGCTGGACGTAATGGGCGTAGCCGCTGGAGACCTGTCCGTTGCGGACGGCGGCGGCGACATCGGGGTTGGCGGCCAGATAGGCCCGCTCCCGCCAGCCGCTCGGCGGCGCCAGGGTGGTATCGGCGGCGGCGGGGGTGCGCCGCCAGTTCGACAGCAGCGACGACCCGTGCAGGCCGATCCCGTCGGCCGCCAGCGACAGCCAGAAGGGCGTCAGCAGTAGGAGCAGAAGGCGCAGGAGCTGGGGGATCGGCGTCAAGGCGGGGCGGGTCCGGCGAAGGAAGGAACGGCACCGGTCCGGCGGTGGTCCGGCGGTTTCCGCATGCCTACTCCCAAGCGCGGCGTCCGGTCCAGGAAAAGCCGCCTGTCCATTCCCGCTCCCCGCCCGCTCCGGTGGACGGCTATGTCCAGCAGTTCGCCGTTCATACGGGTGGGGGGCGGGGTGACGACAGCCCAGCCGCTGATGGTCATCGTGCCGGAGGACAGCCGGCTGGAGGTCGAGGTCTTCTCCTTCACCAGATACGGCCTGATCCCCGGCCGGCATCGCCGACCCTCTTCGGTCCCCCCTCTCGCGCAGCGCCCAGGAGGCCATGCATGAGCGGTGAGAGCGCGCGGGAGGGGCCCCGGGGCTACGCTGCCAGACCGTGCGTCATGTCGTGGGCATCGGACCAGGGGGACAGACCGTGGGCGGCGTCCTCGACGGTCGGGAGCGCATCCGGCATCCAGTCGGTCATGGAGGTCATGGAGGTCGCGGCGTTGGCGGCGGCGTTGGCCGACACGGCGTGGCCGAGCAGGCCGGCGTCCGCCTGAAGCTGGGCTACCTGCGCCTGCGCGGCGAACAGCCCCTTGTCGGCGGCGACCACCAGCGTACCGTTCCACCACATCCCGCTCTGGCCCTTGACCGTGTCGCGTCCGTCGAGCGCGCCCTTGTCGTAGGTCACCGCCGCGTCGGTGGCGGCATAGCCGTGGCCGTTGACGCTGATGCTGTCGACGAACAGGTTGCGGTCCTGTCCGCCGGCGAAGCCGTCATTGTCGTACCGGATCTGTACCGTGTGGGCGCTGTCGGCGGCGACGGTGGTGGAGAAGGCGTAGGTCTTGGCCGCGGTGCCGACTGTGACGCCGCCGACCGCATGGCCGTCGACCAGCAGGGTGAAATGGGCGTTGACCCCGGCCGCGGCGGTGCCCTTGGCGTTGACCAGGATGGTGGCGGCCGTGACGGCGGGCGCGCCCGTCCCTGCCCCTGCCCCTGCCCCTGCCCCGGTGTCGGTCGTCGTCGGGTTCGGGGTCGCCGTCGGGCCATAGAGATGACCGATCTTCGCCAGCAGCGCCTGGGTGTCGAGGTCGGTATAGCCGGTGCCGCCGACCGGCGTCCCGGTCTCGCGCGCCAGCGACAGGAACTCGTCCTGGGTCAGGGCGCTGCCGCGCAGGGCCACCGCCTCCTGCTGGGCGAGCGCCACGGCGGCGGTCACCGCCGGGGCCGCGAAGGAGGAGCCGTTGGCCGTCACCGTCCGTCCCGCCAGATCGGTCAGCCGGATGTCGGTGCCGTCGGCGCAGAGGTCGGTGATGCCCGGGTTGCGCTGGGACCAGCCCGGCAGCGTCCCGTCGCCGGTGGAGGCGGTGACGCAGATCGTGTTGTGGTCGGCGGCGAAATAGGACACGTCGGCCGCCGTCCCGTTCTGCCCGGCATTGCCGGCGGCGGCCGAGACCAGCACGCGCTGGGCGGCGAGGCCGGCCAACTCGTCCGACAGGATCGTCGTCGCCTCCGACGAGGCGGATCCACCGGCCAGCGACAGGTTGACGCCGACGATGTCGTAGTCCGACGCATGGGCGACGACCCATTGCAGCGCCTGCTCGATCGCGGCGCCGGACGCGGTGGTGGAGCCGTCCGGCATCACCTTCAGCGCGATGATCCCGACATCCGGCGCCTGCGCCAGGATGCTGGAGGTCACCAGGGCGCCGTGGCTGTCGGCAGCGGGGTTGCGGGCATCGGCATCGTTGTCGGCGAAGTCGTGCTGGTAGACCACGCGCGCCGCGCTCTCCCAGGTCGCCGACCAGCCGCTGTCGATGACCACGACTGTCCCATCTTTGCCGCTGTACGGGCTGTTCGCCATGCTGTCCGTCCCTGTCCTGCGCTGCCTGTCGCCGATGAACTTGCGGGGCGGAGTATGACGGGGGACGGTGTGGCCTTCGGATGATAAGGAAGGGGTGGAATGCGGGCAGGGCAGCGGGGGACCATGTCCGCCACGCCATATCACAGCAGCCCCCGACCGGGGCGAGCCCTACCGCCGGCTCAGCGATGCCGTGCTTGCCATGGAGCGCGGCCTTGTGCCGGCGATGATGCTGCTCCGTGGCATCCGGGCCGATCCCCTGCCCGGTCAGAAGGCGGCTCTGCCGCCGCTGGCCCTGGCCCTGGCGCGGATGCATGATCGGAACGGCGAGGCCGGGCGCGCCCTGGCGGTGCTGCGGGACACTGGGTAGGGGACAGGAACCATGATGCGGCTTTATCGGCGGGGCCGGGCCCCGAGGGCTTTTCCCGGCCATTTCCTGCCCGTCCTTCTTCTCGCCGCTCTGCCGGTCGCCGCTCCCGCCCAGGAGCGGGCCGGCGCGCCGGTGCTGGAATTGCCGGTGCGCTGCCGGATCGGGACCGACTGCTTCGTGCAGAACTATGTCGATGCCGATCCGGGGCCGGGAATGCGGGACTTCGCCTGCGGCCGGCTGACCTATGACGGGCATGGCGGGACCGATTTCCGGCTGTCCGACCTGGAGGCGATGCGGCGCGGGGTGGCGGTGGTGGCCGCGGCACCCGGCACGGTGGCCCGCGTGCGCGACGGCATGGAGGATGTCAGCATCCGGCAGAGCGGCGGCGCGCCGGCCGGCTATGACGCCGGCAACGCCGTGGTGGTCGACCATGGCAATGGTTGGGAGACCCAGTACAGCCACCTGAAGCGCGGCAGCGTCGCGGTCAGGCCGGGCGTCCGGGTGGAGGCAGGCACGGTGCTGGGGCAGATCGGCCTGTCCGGCAGGACCGAGTTCCCCCATGTCGATTTCGGCATCCGCCATGACGGCCGCACCCTCGATCCCTATACCGGGACAGAGACGGGTAAGGCGGATGCCTGCGCGGCGGATAGCCGGGCCGTCCCGCCGAACACGCTGTGGAACGCCGACGCCAGCCGGATCCTGGCCTACCGGCCGAGCGCGCTGCTCGGTGCCGGGCTGGCGCCCGAGGCGCCGAAGGCGGAGGTCGCGCGAAACGGCGGTTATGGCGGGGAGCGCCTGCCCGCCGACGTGCCGACGCTGGGCGTCTGGGCCGAGCTGATGGGCGGGCGGCAGGGCGACCGCCTGACCTTGGAGGTGACCGGTCCGGACGGCCGCCGCCTCCACCGCAGCGAGGGCGCGGTGCCGCGCCCGCTGGCTGTGGTGTTCTTCGGCACCGACGTGAAGAAGCCGGCCCCCGGCCCCTGGCCCGCCGGCCTCTACCGGGTGACGGTGACCCTGCGTCACGGTGACGAGACGGCGGTGCGGGAGGAGCGGCAGGTGGAGTTGCGTTGAAATCAGCGAAAACAACGTTGGGGGATGCAAGTGACAACTGCGATGATCCAGGCATTTGTCACCGAATGAACACAGCGCTTTCGCACGAACGCGCATACCAGGAAGGATATCGGCTACCTCGTTATTAAGTATTTCAGCCGTTTGATCGTCCCCGTATGGGCAAGGCGATCCGGCAATGACAGACAGCACGCAGCAGGCTTTCTACGTCGCGACCAACGGCAACGATTCCTGGTCGGGGCGTCTGGCGGCACCCAATGCCGATGGGACCGACGGGCCCTTCGCCACGCTGGACCGTGCGCAGGGCGCGATGCGGGCGACCGGCATCCGCGACACCTATGTCCGCGGCGGCACCTATGCGATGTCGCATGCGGTCACGCTGACGGCAGCCGACAACGGCGTCCGCATCATGGCCTATCCGGGCGAGACTCCGGTCTTCAGCGGCGGCGAGCGGGTCGGCGGCTTCACCGACATCGGCGGCGGGCGCTATGCGGCGGCGGCCTCCGTCACCGGACTGGATCTCTTCATCGGCGGTGTCCGGCAGAAGGTGGCGCAGACCGGCGACTGGACTGCCGGCGACGCCAGATCCGGCTGGTCGATCCTGGAGGCGGCGGCGGGCGGCGCCAGCAAGACCGGCCTGCGCTACGGGGCCGGCGACGGGGCGATGGCGGCGGCCCTGGCCGGCGGTGCCCAGCCCGGCATGATGGTGCAGACCTTCGACACCGAACGGCTGTCCGACACTATCGTCGGCGTGGCCGGGATCGATGCCGCCAGCCGCAGCATCGGCTTCACCCAGGGGGTGAAATACGCCCTGCGCAGCGGCGGCACCTACCGCCTGCTGAATGACGAGTCCTTCATCCGCGACGCCGGCGAGTTCGCCTGGCAGGCCGAGAGCGGCCGGCTGGTGGTGAAGCCGCAGGATCCCGGCACCCTGCTGGGCCAGGGGGCGGTGGTGGCGCGGCTGGGCACGCTGCTGGCGCTCGACGGGGCGAGCGGCGTCACCATCCAGGGACTGACCTTCGCCGACACGAGCTGGGACGGTTCTGCCCTGACGCTGACCAACTCGTCCGGCAACAGCATCGCCGGCAACCGCTTCGTCAATGCCGGTACCGCGATGACGCTGACCGGCTCATCCGCCAACGTGATCGAGGCCAACCGGCTGGAGCATCTCGGGGCAAGCGGGATCAAGGTCACCTACGGCAGCAACGCCAACCGGATCAGCGCCAACAGCATCTCCAATATCGGCGAGGTGCTGAAGGACGTCGCCGGCATCCAGCTGTACGGCGCCAACGACACGCTGATCTCCGGCAACGACATCCGCAACAGCACCCGCTACGGCATCTCGATCAAGAACTGGGACGGCGCCACCGTCAACACCGGTACGGTGGTGGAATACAACCGCATCTACGACACGATGACCGAGACCGCCGACGGCGGCGCCATCGAGATGCTGGGCCGCTCCAACGTCGACACCCGCACGGTCATCCGTGGCAACGACATCCGCACTGTCGGCGGGCTGGCGACCGACGGCTCCGGCTGGCTTGACCGCCACAAGAGCTTCGGCATCTATCTGGACGACATGGCCAACGGCGTCACCGTCCAGGACAACTTCATCCAGAACACCGGCTGGGCCAGCGTCTTCATCCATGGCGGCGATTCCAACAGCGTCACCAACAATCTCGCCGTCCTGTCCAACCCGCGCGAACGCTTCATCCGGCTGGAATGGGTGCCGAGCGCCGGCAGCATCGGGCTGCTCAACAACAACAGCGTCACCGGCAACGTCATCTCCTCCACCACCGGCGTGGATTACTGGGAGTTCTGGACCCCCGGTTCCTACAGCGTCACCGGCAACCTGCTGCAGGGCATCCGCGGGCTGAACGGCGGCGACACGGTCTCGTCGGGCCTGTTCGTCAATCCGGCAGCCGGCGATTTCCGGCTCGGCGGCGGTGCGGCGGCGCTCGGCATCCATGATCTGGACTGGGCGCGGATGGGCAGCGCGCCCCTGACCGTGCCGGCGGTCCCCAGTCCCGGCGGCGGCTCATCCGAAGCGGGGGCTGGAGCGGGGGCGTCGTCGGGACAGCCTTTCTCGCCGTTGGCCTACATCGCCTCCTACGCCGACCTGTCGGCGGCCTTCGGCACCGATGCCGCGGCCGGGGCTGCGCATTACCAGTCCCTCGGCCGGGCGGAGGGGCGGACGGTCAGCTTCGACCCGCTGGCCTACATCGCCTCCTACGGCGATCTCGCCAACGCCTTCGGGGCCGACGGCGATGCGGGAGCCGCCCATTACATCGCCATGGGCCGCCGCGAGGGCCGCGCCATCACCTTCGATCCGTTGGCCTACACCGCGTCCTATGCCGACCTGTCGGCCGCCTTCGGCACCGACCGGACAAGTGCGGACCTGCATTACATCGCCAACGGCCGGGCGGAGGGGCGGACGGTCAGTTTCGACCCGCTGGCCTATCTCGCCTCCTATGGCGACCTGGCATCGGCCTTCGGCACCGACCGGACGGCGGCGGCGCTGCACTATATCGCCAACGGCCGGGCGGAGGGGCGGACGGTCAGCTTCGACCCGCTGGCCTATCTGGCGGTCAACGGCGATCTGGCAGCCGCCTTCGGTACCGACACCACCCGGGCGGAGCTGCATTACCTGACCACCGGCCGCGGCGAGGGGCGGACGACCGGCTTCGATGCCCCGGCCTATCTGGCGGCCAACCCGGACGTGGCGGCGGCCACCGGCGGCGGCCTGGCGGAGGCGATGCGGCACTATGTCGTGTTCGGCCGGCTGGAGGGCCGGGCGCTGAGCCCCGCTGCCTCCACCGCTACCTCCGCTGCCCGTGCGGCGGGCCTGCGGCCGGCCGACGGCCTGCTGGCTGCCGCCGGTATGGGATGAGGGATGGGGTGGGGCGTCTTCCCCTCTTCCGCCTGATCGGGTGACAAGCCGGGCGCGAGCCGTTAAAACGGCCCGTTCGGCGCCGCTGCCTTGCGGCACCCGGAACTCCATGCGGGGATGATGTCTCAGGCTCTTCTCGACCCCCCCTTCGCCCAGCCGGTCCAGTCCGCCGCAGGGCCTGCTCCTGGGGCTGACCTGGGACCGGATCCGGGGCAGGCCGGTCCGGGCAAGCCTGCCGGACGGCGATGGCCGGTGCTGGTCAAGCTGGCGGTGACGGTCGCGATCCTGGGCGCGCTCGCCGCCGGGGCCGACTGGCCGGGGATCGCGGCGCGTCTGTCGGCCGCCGATCCCCTGCTGTTCGCCGCCGGCTTTGCCGTGAAGGCGCTGACCCTGCCCTTCGCCTCGCAGCGGTGGCGGGCGGTCTGCCGTGCCGCCGGCGTCGCCTTGACCCGCTGGACCGCCTTCCGCCTGCAGATGGCCAGCGGCTTCCTGGGGCAGATCCTGCCGGGATCGGTCGGGGCCGACCTGCTGCGCGGCTGGTTCACCTGGCGGCTCGGTCACCCGGCGGGACCGGTGATGCTGGCCTTGCTGGTCGACCGGCTGATGGCGCTGCTGGGCGTCGTGCTGATCGGGCTGGCCGGGCTGCCGCATCTGGCGGCGGTGGCGCCGCCTGCCGTCGCCGGCACCGTCCTGGCCGGGGCGGTGGTCCTGGCCGTGGCCATGGGGCTGTTGCTGCTGGCCAGCCGCATCCCGCGCGACCGGCTGCCGATCCCGAAGCGGCTGCGCGACGGGGTGCCGGTGCGGACCGCCTGGGGAGCGGTGGCGCAGCTGCGCGCCATGGCTGGCAACCCGGCCGCCTGGGCGGCGCTGGGCCACAGCGTCGCCGTCCATCTCGCCACCATCGCCGCCACCATCCTGTTCGCCCGCTCGGTCGGCCTGCCGCTGGGCTGGCTCGACGGGCTCGCCATCGTGCCGGCCGCCATCGTTGCCGCGGCACTGCCCGTCTCGCTCGGCGGCTGGGGCGTGCGCGAGGGGGCGATGGTCGCCGGCTTCGCGCTGCTCGGCTTCGATGCCGACGCCGCCCTTCTGGTCTCGCTGCTGATCGGGCTGTCGATCGCCGTCCTGTCGCTGCCCGGCGGCCTGTTCTGGCTGCTGCTGCGCAACGAGACCGCATCCCTGCCCGGCCCTGCCATGCCCGCCTCCGCCCGGCCCGACGCCTTCCCGACGGATCCTTCCCGATGACCGACCAGCCCCTTCCGACGCTCGACCGGACCGCCACCATGCCGGATGACCCCGCCACCGGCCCTGCCGCCGGAACCCGTCCGCTGTCGCCGCGTCAGCAGCGCATCCGCGGGCTGTTCGATGCCATGGCGCCGCTGCGCGACCGCTGGGCCGAGCGCAACCGCGCCTTCCACGAGGCCGACCGCGCCTACCTGCGCTTCCTGATCCCGGAAGGGGCGACGGTACTGGAGATCGGCTGCGGCGTCGGCGACACGCTGGCGGCGTTGAAGCCGGCGCGCGGCGTCGGCATCGACCTCAGCCCGGCGACCATCGCGGCGGCGAAGGCCCGCCATCCGGAGCTGGAGCTGATCGCCGCCGATGCCGAGGATCCGGCGACGCTGGATGCCATCGCGGGGCCGTTCAGCCACATCCTGCTGTCGGGCACCATCGGTTTCCTGGACGACATCGAGGAGACGCTGCGCCTGCTGCGCCGGGTCGCCACGCCCAAGACCCGCATCGTCGTCAGCTATCACTCCCGTGCCTGGGAGCCGGTCCTGTGGGTGGCGGAACGGCTCGGCATGCGCATGCCGCAGGGCCAGCAGAACTGGCTGTCCACCAGCGACATCGTCAACCTGCTGGATCTCGCCGGCTGGGAGCCGGTGCGCCGCGAATGGCGCCAGCTGGTCCCGAAGCGGCTGCTGGGGCTGGGCACGCTGGTCAACCGCTATCTGGCGCCGCTGCCGGGCATCCGCCGGCTGTGCGTGCGCAACTATGTCGTCGCCCGGCCGCAGCCGGCGGCGGACGGCGTCACCGTGGACGGCAGGCCGGCGTCGGCGACGATCCTGATCCCCTGCCGCAACGAGCGTGGCAACATCGAGAACGCCATCCGTCGCCTGCCCCGCTTCGCCCCCGACATCGAGGTGATCTATGTCGAGGGCAACAGCCAGGACAACACCTATGAGGAGTGCCTGCGCGTCCGCGACGCCTATCCCGACTGGGACATCAAGGTGATGAAGCAGCCCGGCAAGGGCAAGGGCGATGCGGTGCGCGCCGGATTCGCCGCGGCGCGTGGCGATATCCTGATCATCCTGGACGCCGACCTGACGGTGCCGCCGGAAACCATGGGGAAATTCTATCAGGCCATGGTGTCGGGGCGCGGCGAGTTCGTGAACGGCACCCGGCTGGTCTACCCGATGGCGCCGGAGGCGATGCGTTTCCTGAACTTCCTGGCCAACCGGGCCTTCGCGCGCATCTTCTCCTTCCTGCTGAACCAGCGCTTCACCGACACGCTGTGCGGCACCAAGGTGCTGTGGCGCAAGGACTACGAGACCATCGTCGCCAACCGCCACTATTTCGGCGACTTCGACCCGTTCGGCGACTTCGACCTGATCTTCGGCGCCGCCAAGCAGAACCTGAAGATCGTCGAGGTGCCGGTGCGCTATGCCGACCGCAGCTATGGCGAGACCCAGATCTCCCGCTTCACCCATGGCTGGCTGCTGGCCCGCATGGTGGTCTTCGCCTGGAAGAAGCTGAAGGCGTTCTGAGGTCGCAAGCCCGGGGCCGGCCGCTTCAGCGCAGCGTCGACAGGGCGATCTCGAAGGCCCGCCGGTTGATCGCCCAGGCCTCGAAGGCAGGGACGCCGGCATCCCCGTTGGGGGAGAGCAGGATCAGGCAGACCGGCAGGGCACGTGAAGCTTCGCCCAGGACGATGCGGGCCGACAGAACGGTCATCGGGGTGCCGGCGCGGCCGGCCTTGCGGCGGTGGACGGCGATGGCGCGCTCCGCGGTCCGCTCCTCGGCGACCAGCATCGCTTCGGGGGACAGGGTGAAGCCCTGGTTGGCCAGCTTGGCAAGCGTGGTGCGCTCGATCTCCGCGGCCGATGCGGCTGCTGCTTCCCCGGCGGCTTCGGCGGCGCCCAGCACCGCGATCAGGCTGCCGCGGCCCGCAGCGCCGTCCGGTCCGACATGGTCCAGCACCAGCGAGGCACCGTCCTGCGGGGCGTCGCCGCCCGGCGTCACCCGCCACAGGCCGGAGGCCAGGAAACGCACGCTGTCCGCTCCATTCAGCTCGGTCCACTCGAAGCCCTCGGCGAAGGTCTGGCCGGTCGGCTCCGCCAGCCGGAAGCGCATCGCGGCGAGCAGGACGATCTCCTGCATGGCGCGATGGTCGGTGCGTCCGCCCTGCGGCATGCGGCCGTCGATCAGGAACAGGAGGTCGCCGTCCTTCACCGTCAGCAGCCGGTGCAGGCGCAGGACCCCGTCATGGCGGCCGACGGCGAGCGCGTCGCCCATCATGCCGGTCGGCGAAGGGGCCTGGCGGAAATCCAGCTCGCGGTAGTCCTGCGAGCGCATCCAGGCGCGCAGCCAATCCGCGCCATGGATCTCGCGCGGCAGGAAGGCGGCCCAGACCACCAGCTCGATCCCATCCCCGGCCCCCTCTCCGGCCCCCGGTGCGCCGGGTTCGCCGGGGTGGAAGCGGGCCAGCGGGACGATAGGCGCGTCCGGGCCGGGGGCGACGGGCGGGCTGGTCCGCTCCACCGCCCAGCCCCTGGGCAGCGCGATGGAGAAGCCGGTTCCCGCCGGCAGGCCGTCGCGGACCAGGACGTCCAGATAGGTGGCTTCGATCACCGGGCGCGGCGACACCGGTGCCGTCAGCAAGGTCGGCAGTCTGGGGTCCATGGTCTGTTCTCCCGTCACAAGTCCCACCGGGCTCAGGGCCCGGCGCTCCGCTCCCGGCCGGTGTAGCGGGGGCCGATGCTGAGATCCAGATCGGCCTTCAACCCCAGGAAGGCGGCGGCCTCGCCCCCCGCCCCCATATGGTAGCGGCCGGTCTCCAGATCCTTGAAGGCATAGGCCGCCGCACCGGCCCCGACCGATCCGGCCGACGCGCCGCCCTTGCCGCGCAGGCTGAGGGTGTAGTCGGTGAAGGGGATCGGGATGTTGATCTCGCCCTTCAGGTCGCCCGACGCCGCCGCCGCACCGGCCTTGGCGCCCAGCGCGATGCCGGCCCGCCGCCCGTCGGAGCCGATCAGCCCGTCGGCCTTGGCCTCGGCCTGCATCAGCGAATATTCGCCGCCCGCCTCGGCCCAGGGGTTGTTCTGGTCGGTGCCGGCGAACAGCGTCGCCTCTTCCGAGACCATCACCGCCTTGGCCGAGGCGGTGCCGCCGGCGCCATGGACGATGCCGCCGGCGGCCTTCGCCTCGGCGGTCAGGTTCTCCATCTTGTGCGAGCCGCCGACATAGGGATTTCCCAGATGGCCGGCATGCTCCATCTTCACCATGCCGACGCCGACCTCACCCTTGGCCTGACCCAGCAGGCCCTGCCGCTTCGCCTCGCCGTCGGCCATGGCGTAGAGGACGCTGACATTGTCGTCGCCGCCCGCCCGCTTCAGGAAGGCCGGTTTCTTCGGGCAGGGAGCGACCGGCGCGCCCGGCGGCGCGGGGGCGGTCGTCCTGGCCGCGGCCTGCCCGGCCTGTGCGGTGGCCGGTGCCGGCGGCGGGGCCGGGGGCGGAGCCACGACCAGCCGCTGGCCCGACGCGATCATGTTCGGATTGGAGAGGCCGTTCAGCCGCTGCAGCTCGGCCACGGTGGTGCCGTTGCGCCGGGCGATGGCGGACAGCGTCTCGCCGCGCTGGACGGTATGCACGGCAGGATGTCCGATAGCAGGCTGTCCGGTCATGGTGCTGCCTTCGCCGTCAGGGCGGCGGTGATCTGGTCGAGCCGCGTGTCGGCATCGCCCGGCCCCTCCAGCAGGAGGCTCAGCCAGGCGAATTCCTCCCGGTGGGCATGATCCGCCGGGAAGGCCGCCAGGATGTGGGTGTAGCGGGTGATCTGGCGCTCGGTCTCCATGCCGTGGGCCGGTGCCCGGGCAAGCGCCGCGTCGATCCGGACGGCGACCTCGGCGGCCGGGATGTCCGGCGCCGCCTCGGCCATCGCCGCCGCCACCATGCGGCGCAGGCGGGCATGGAAGGCCGCCGCACGGGCGGCCTGGAGCTGGACCTTCTGTCGGTCGGAGATGCGCAGCATCGTCAGCGCTCGCCCGGCCACAGGATGCCGGCCCAGACCAGCGCCGCCGCGACCATGGCGGCAAGCGCGAACAGGGCCATCAGGGTGAAGCCGGCGGTCTGCGCCTGATCGAGCGTCCGGTCGCGCAGGATGGCGTCGGCAACGGCGCCCTTGGCGTCGATCCGGGCGAAGAGGGCGCGCAGCCGGTCCACAAAGCCGGTGACCAGCGCCGGGACCGCAAGGCTGAGCATGCCGCCGCCCAGCCCGACATACAGCGTCTTGTAGGCCCGTTTCGCCAGCTCACGGTCGCCGCCGAACAGCGGCAGCGTGCGCTCCCCAAGGATGGAAAGGCCGATCAGGATCAGGAGGACGAGAAACGCTGCAAGGAGCAGGCGCCCTTCGGTGGAGGACGGAAGCGGTTCCATAACCCTTTGGCCGGTCGGAGTGGAAACGGGCAAGCGGGAGCTTCACAAAAGCAACTGGGCCTGTCCATACCGTTCGCCCGACCGGACGGTCCGGCATCGGGTCGGGTTGGGCTCGGCCTTTCCGCGTCTTATCGACACATAATTGCGTGGTGCAGATAATTTTGTTCCGGTCCGGAGGGTTGCTATACTTTTCCAAACCATAAGGAAGACGTGAGGAGGGTTTCCCTTGTCCCTGGTCTTTTCCGAAGAGGCCTATCTGGCCCGCTATCCGGATGTCGCCGCTGCGGTGCAGGCGGGAGTGCTTTCCAGCGGCCGGCAGCATTGGCTGCAATATGGCGTTTCCGAAGGGCGGATCGGCGCTCCTCGCACCATGGTCGATTCGACCTGGTATCTGGCCACCTATCCGGATGTCGCCGCCGCCGGCATGAATGCCGAAGCCCATTTCCTGACCTATGGGCGGTACGAGAACCGCAACCCGAACGCCTACATCGATCTGGGATTGTACAAGCAGTTCAATAGCGATTCCACCAGGAGCGGTACGAGCGTCTACGATCACTTCATCGCTTTCGGCCAGACCGACAACAGGGCGCTCGGGATCAATTACTCCGAGGATTACTATCTGGCCAACAACAGCGACGTGGCCGCCGCCGTGCGCAACGGCACCTTCATGTCCGGCTGGGACCATTACGTCCAATATGGCCATTCCGAGAACCGGACCTTCAGCCAGGGCTGGGTGTACGACAATATGAGTCTTCGCAAGCTGCTGTTCGGAACCACCGGCAACGACACGCTGCGGCCTGCGTCCGGCGGGGCGGACAATCTTCTGGGGCGTGAGGGCAGCGACACCCTGTATGGCGGGTACGGTTCGAACACCCTGACGGGCGGGGCCGGGGCCGACCTGTTCGTGCTGGGGGCGGGGGGCGGCACCACCACCACCTTCTCCGCCATCACCATCACGGACTTTCAGCAGGGCACCGACCGTATCCAGCTGCCGAGCCTGTCCGGCAGCATCGACAGCGTGCTCGCGACCGCCCGCGACGTGGGGACCTCCACCATCCTGACCTATTATCCGGGCTCCGGCGGGACTGGCAGCGGGACGGTGACGCTGACCGGCTATTCGGGGAGCCAGCTGCACAGTTCCGACTTCATCCTGGCCAGTGCCTGAGCCTTGCCGGCCTCAGACCGCGATGGCTGCCGGAAGGGTCGTCAGTGCCTGATAGCCGTCGCGCTGTTCGGTGAGATTCAGCAGCAGGTCGGTCAGGCTGTCGCGGGCGAAGGCATTGTCGGTGACGGTCAGCTTGCGGCGCACGACGCCGATGAACTCCTCCAGCACTTCCAGATGCAGTGTGGCGGAGGCGAGGACATCCTTGGCGATGGGGGCGGTCATGATGCTGGTCTTTCGCGGAAGAGGGGGCCGGGGTCGGATCAGGCGGCGAGCGCGGTGATGGGCTGGACGGTCGCGAGCACGGCGCGGTAGGTCTCGCGCTGCGCGGTCAGGCCGGACAGCAGGTCGGTCAGGCTGTCGCGGGCGAATTCGCTGGTGGCGCTGTTCAGCTTTGACTGGGCAATTGCGATGAACTCATCGACAATATCCAGGTGCAGAGAGGAGGAATTGAAGATCTCTGCGGCATAATCGGTCTTTGACATGGCGGTGATCCCTGTATTCGTGGTGATGTTTTGCCCGTTTTTGATGGCCTTATTGAGCCACTCTGCCAGTTAACGAGGTGTTAAGATCGCCGATTTGTCCTATGTCGATTGGTGATTACCACTTCCAAGAAGAACGAATTCGGAGGATTTGACAGTCGGAGTACTTCTTTCGATGAGGACATGAAAAAATGCGGCCGGTTTCCCGGCCGCGTCCTTCATCACCCATTCCGTAGAAGGGTTACACCGCCTGCGGCAGGCCGTGGATGTAGCCGACGCCGCCGCTGCGGCGGTTGCGGTAGGCATCGTCGATCAGGGCGGCGACGCTGTCCTTGACCTTGTCGTGCAGGCCCTTCTCCCAGTCGCCGGGGTGCTGGAAGTTGCTCATGATGTAGGAGAAGCCGTTGAGGTCGTCGGCCGCCTGCAGGCCGGTCGACTCCGCACCCACCGGGCAGGACAGGATGCGGGCGAGTTGCTTGCTGTCGACGTTGTAGGCCCACAGGAAGTTGTTGACGTGGGTGCCGCTGTCCTCGCCGATGAACAGCGTGCGCAGCTTCTCGGAGAATTTCAGGTTGTCCGGATTGGCGACCCGGTCGGCGTCGGCAGTGTTGCCGAGCGCGTCCGGCGTGGCGAGGTCGCGGCCGACCAGGGCCGGGACGGTGCTGAAATGCACCGGCACCCAGTCGCTGGCGATGGTGGCGCCGCCCAAGTCGACCTGCCCGCCCTTCATCGGCAGCTGGTAGACGGCGCCGGCGTTGATGGTGTCAACCTTGATGCCGCTCTTGCCGTCGCTCATCGACTTGTACATGTAGGCCACCGCCATGTAGGCGGTCTTGTCCTTGATGTTGACGGTGACGCCTTCCAGCTTCGACAGCGCGAGCGTGGCGCCGGCGACGGGGGCGTAGCGGTGGGTTTCCAGGAAGGCGGCGGCCTTCTCCATGCCCGGCTTGAACTTGACCCACTGGGTCTTGCCGTTGAAGCCGATGGCGGTGAAGGACGGATCCTTCGGGTCTTCCTTCTTCACCTCGACGATGTCGGCGGCTTTCAGGCTGTCGGCCAGCTTCTCGACCTCGGCGCTGGTGGCATGGCCCAGCTTGACCCACTTGAGCGCGAAGGAGCCGCCCTTGTCGAGATCCTTGCCGGGCTCCTGCTCCATCTTCGCGGCGTAGAGGGTGCCGGCCGACAGATCCTTCGCGTGATCGGCGATGAACATGAACAGGCCGCCGTTGGTGGCGTCGTCACCCATCAGCACGGTGCGGTCGTCGGGCATCACCTGCACCAGCTCGTGCGAGATGCGGCCCATGCAATAATGCTTGGTGATGCGGCCGGTGCCGTCCGGGTTCACCGTCACTTCCGGCATATGGCCGTAGTGATAGGGGTTGGCCTTGTCCGGAGCGCCGTACAGGTTCTGGCTGAAGGCGCGGAACTGGTCGTCGATCGCGGTGGCGTCCGGCTCGTATTCCTCGCTCGACAGGTGGGTGTTCCAGGGCGACAGGCTGGCGCCGCAGGTGATCCACAGGCCGTGCGCCGGGCTGGTGTCGACGGTGTGGTACTTCACCAGCTTCAGGGCGCCCGTCTCCTTGTTCTGGTCCAGCGTCAGGACGGCGATCGGCGACGGCAGCTTGCCGTACATCGAGGCATCCTTGGAATCGCGGGTCGCATATTCGAACTGGACGACGGCGAACAGGGTGTTGCCGGTGACGCCCGGCACGGTGGCCGGCATCGGGTTCAGCAGGTTGCAGCCGTCCGGGCAGTCGGAGAAGAAGGGCGCCGGCGTCGCCATCGACCCGTCGAGGATCGGCTTGCCGGCGATGTCGTAATAGCCGCCGGCAAGCGTCGTGCCGCCCTTGCCGTCCGGCACCATGTCGCCGGTGATGAACAGCGGCTGGTAACCCAGCGCGAAGCTCTGCTTGGAGCCGTCGGCCCAGGTCACGACCATGCTGGACTCGACCACGGTCTTCGCCTGCGCCGCGGCGGTGGTCGGGGCGGCCATGCCGACGAACTCGACGGCGACCGGCGCACCCTTGGCGGATGCCGCCTCGGCGCCCGAGGCGAACAGCAGCTCGCCCGCGCCGATGCCGGCGACCGGCAGCAGGGGCAGGCCGGCGAGCGCGCGGAGCACGGAGCGGCGCGACGTTTCAGGAAGATTGGCGGACAGGTTGGTCATGACTGGTCTCTCCCGAACCCTCAACAGGGCATGCGGCTGGCGTGGCCGCATGCCCGGGTGTTCCGGGCGACGCGGCCTTGTTATTGGCGAGCGCCGGGAGGCTACCGCGGGGATGTTACGGTTTGACGGTCGGTCCCCGTCCGAGAGGGACGCTTCTCTCCGATCAGCGCGCGCTGAGCATGCAGGTGCGGTCGGACGGCATGGGCAGGACCACCGGCTTGCCGTCGGCCCCGGTGCCACGCACCTCGCGCCCGCCGGCCTTGCCGCCGGTGCCGGAGCGGTCGGCGATCTCCGGATCGGTCACCTGTCCGGCGACGGTCCATTGCCGGGTCTGCGGGTCCTGGCAGCGCAGTTCGTAGCGCCCCTTCATCGGCTCGGCGGCGGCCGGGGGAGCGGCAGCCGGCAGGATGAAGGCGGCCATCAGGGCGGCCATCGTGGGGAAAGGGGCGAAACGGGCCATCGGGCTTGTCCTCAGATGGTGGTGTGCGGAGAGGCCGTGTCCGGGGTGTGGGGGCGGGACAGCACCCGCGCGATGTCGGCCTGCCAGATCATGCTGACCAGGGCGATCTGGGTCAGCAGGTGCATCTCGCCCCGGCCGATGGCCTCCAGCAACTCCTGTCTCGTCAGGAACAGGATCTCGGTGTCCTCCAGATCGTCGGAGATCGCGGCGGCCACCGGATCGGCGACGCTGCGGCAACCGGTGGCGTGGAACATGTGCGACCAGGCTCCGCCCTGGTTGGCGTTGACGATGTAGGCGCCGAGATCGGTCCAGCCGTCCGCCTCCATCCCCGTCTCCTCCATCAGTTCCCGCTTGGCTGCGGCCAGCGGCTCCTCGCCGGGCGACAGGTGGCCGCCGGGGAAGACCAGGCCGACCTTGCGCGGGCCGTGGCGGTATTGGCGGTAGGTGACGATCCGCCCGTCCGCGGTCTCGGCGAAGATGCAGGCGAAGGAGGGCTGGTCGAACTGGTAATAATCGTCGATCCGCCGCCCGTCCGGTAGCTCGACCGTTTCCACCCGCACCTTCAGGAAGGGATCGGCGTCGAGCAACTCGCGGCTGCCCAGTACGGTCCAGGGGCGGTGAAGGCGGTAGGGGCGGTGTCCGGGCATGGGAGGACCTGTTCTGTGACGGGACCGCGTTCGGCGGCGGGGTGATCGTCGGGGAGAGGCCTACCAGTAGCCGTCCGTCTTCGTCCAGTCTTCCTCATGGGCAGGGATAAAGGGCTGCAGACGCAAGGTAGGAATGTACATTTCCCGGCATTGGACAGGGTATTTCATCCCTGCCGGGTATCGACACACCAAATGCGAGAACATTTTTCAAAAACGCTTCTGAGGCGTGTGTGAAATGAAACAAGATGTGACCAGTTTTTACCAATCATCCATTTTCATTGAGCTGCTTCGGCAAAATGCTTATCGGTTCGCTTTCCAGTTCCATCAAGCTCCATGCAGACCGAAGTCAGCTCCCCCATTCCGCGCCTGATCCATCAGACCTGGAAGACCCGCGATGTCCCGCCGGAATTCCTGGCCCTACAGCGCAGCTGGACCGGGCGCAATCCCGGTTTCGCCTACCGGTTCTGGACCGACGAGGACATCGGGCGCTTCGTGGCGGAGGAGCATCCGGCATTGCTGCCGGTCTTCCAGGGCTATGCCGACCCCATCGCACGCATCGATCTGGCGCGCTATCTGATCCTCCGCCGCTTCGGCGGGGTCTATGCCGACCTCGATCTGGAATGTCTGCGCCCTGTCGATGGGCTGCTGGAGAGCCGGAGCTTCCTTGTCGGGCAGGAGCCGGAGGAGCATGGCCGGCTGGCGAAGGCGGCGGAGCGCGGATTGCCGCGGATACTCTGCCCGTCCTTCCTCGCCTCCGTTCCCGGCCATCCCTTCTGGGATCATCTGCTGTCCCGGCTGGTCGAGGCGCGGCACTGCCCGGACGTGCTGGATGCCACCGGTCCCTTTCTGCTTACCCGCGCCCATGCCACCTATGAGGGGGAAGGCCGGGTGACGGTGCTGGCGCCGGAGCGGCTCTATCCCGTCACCAAGGACGATTGCTGGAGTGGTCGTCTGTTCGATCCGGTCTTCTGGGAGCAGGCGACGCGCGAAGCCTATGCCGTCCATCGCTGGGAGGGGACATGGTTCCGCGGCGCTGCGGAACGCGGCGCCGGGCCGGGCGCCGAACTGCCCCGGCAGATCGCGGCGGTGGTGACCGACGGCCGGTCGGAAGGGGACCGCCCGACCGTGGCCCCTTCTTCCGTGGCGGCGGAGGGGCCGCCGCTGATCTCCTGCCTGATGGTCACCAGGGGGCGGAGCGGCCTGCTCCGCTTCGCCATCGAGGGCTTCGCGCGCCAGACCTATCCCAACCGCGAGTTGGTCGTCGTCTGCGACAGCCCGGCGTTGCCGCAGGACGACCCGCTGGAGCGCGCCATCCACGACGCCGCCTGTCCGAACATCCGCCTGATCCGGGTGGAGACCGGCGGCCTGACGCTGGGCGATCTGCGCAACATCGCCGTCGACCGGGCGGACGGACGCTATGTCTGCCAGTGGGACGACGACGACCTCTACGATCCCTGCCGGCTGGAGATGCAGCAGCGGGTGCTGGCCGCCACCGCCTCCCAGGCCTGCCTGCTCGGCCGCTGGATGATCTGGTGGCCGGTGGAAAACCGGCTGGCGGTGTCCTGCGAACGGGACTGGGAGGGCTCGCTCCTGTGCGAGAAGGCGGCGATGCCCCGCTACCCGGCCCTTCGCCACGGCGAGGACACGCCGGTGGTCGAGCAACTGCGCCGCAGCGCCCGGGTCGTCCGCATGGACCTGCCGCGGCTCTACATCTATGTCGTCCATGGTGGCAACACCTTCACCGCCCCCCATTTCGAAGCCCACTGGCAGGCCGCCGCCGCCCGTTTCGACGGCGGGCGCTGCCGGGCCCTGCTGGAGGAGATGGGCAAGCGCCTGCCGGTGGAGCCATACCGCCGGGTCGTTGTTTCCCCCTCCCCCGTTCCCGCCGCCGCGGCGCGGCAGGAGAGCGTGCTGGTGCTGACTCCGGTGAAGGATGCCGTCGCCCATCTGCCGCGCTACCTGGAGCTGCTCGGCCGGCTCGACCATGATCCGTCCCGCCTGTCGCTCGGATTTCTGGAAGGGGACAGCCGCGACGGAACCCATGACTGGCTGGCCGGATGGCTGCCGGAGCTGCGGCAGCGTTATCGCCGGGTGACCCTGCTGCGCCACGATCACGGCTTCCGGCCGGACGGCCCGCGCTGGGCGCCGGCGATCCAGCGGCGGCGGCGGGAGGTGCTGGCGCGCGTGCGCAACCGGCTGCTGTCCGGGGCGCTTGGGGACGAGGACTGGGTGCTGTGGCTCGACGCCGATCTGGTCGATTACCCGCGCGACCTGCTGGCCCGGCTGCTCGCCGCCGGGCGCGACATCGTCGTCTCCCATTGCGTCCTGCCCGACGGGCGGACCTTCGACCTCAACAGTTTCCGCCTGGATGGGCCGGTGGCGAGGGAGGAGGACCCGCGCCATCTGGTCGACGGCATCTTCCAGCCGCCGCGCGGCGCCGGACGCCGCTATCTGGACGACTTCCCCGGCGAGGAAGCCGTGCCGCTGCACGGGGTCGGCGGCACCGCCCTGCTGGTCCGTGCGGATCTGCACCGGGAGGGCCTGTGTTTCCCGCCCTACAGCCATCGCGGTTACATCGAGACGGAAGGGCTGGCGGCGATGGCGGGCGACATGGGCGTCAGCGCCTGGGGCCTGCCGGGTCTGCGCGTTGTCCATGCCGATCACTGACGGGCGAAGCATCATGTCGACACCCCACTCCCCGACTCCCGGCGGTCCGGAGATCACGGCCAGCATCGTCATCTGCACCCATCGGCGGCCCGAACTGCTCGGCGCCTGCCTCGACAGCCTGATCGGGCAGCGGATGGGGCCGTGGGCTGGCGGCGGCTCTCCCGGTCTGGTTCACGAGATCCTGGTGATCGACAATTCCGCCCTGGCGGAAGGACGGCCGGTCGTCGAGAGCCGGCAGGCCGCCTTCGCCCTGCGGGGCGTGCCCCTGCGCCATGTCCTGGAGGCCCGGCCGGGTGTCAGTTTCGCCCGCAACCGTGGCGTGGCCGAAGCGGCGGGAGCGCTGATCGCCTTCATCGACGACGACGAGCGGGCCGGCGACGGGTGGCTGGAGCGGCTGCTGGAGCCGTTCCAGCGGCTGGGCGATGCCGTCGACATCGTGGCCGGCGAAGTTGAACCGGATTTCGGCGCCCTGCCCAGGCCCGACTGGCTGGCAGACGACATGATGCATTTCTTCTCGTGTCGCTGGGGGTGGGACAGCGAAGCCCGCTTCCTGCGTGAGACGGAATGGTTCGGCGAGGGAAACTGCGCCTTCCGCAAGCGGCTGATGGCCGGCCGTTCCTTTCCGACCGATCTCGGCCGCAAGGGCGACGGGCTGCTGACGAACGAAGGCATCATCTTCATGGAGATGCGCAGCGAGGGAGCAGCCACCTATTACGTGCCGTCTGCGACAGTGTCCCACCTGATCCACCCCGATCGGCTGACGCGACGATGGCTGATGCGGCGGATGTTCTACCAGGGGGTTTCCAACCGCCTGACGCAACGGCGCTATGGGGTGGCGGAGCAGCGCTGGGACTTCAACGTCAATCTGGCCAAGCTGGCCGACGTCGATGTCGAGACACTGGAAGGGGAGAATCTGCGGGCGATGATCCGGCTGTATTACCAGCTCGGCTACGCCTCGGCCCTGGCGATGAACTGAGGCGGCCGGGCTTTCAGGACGCATCCGTTTCTCCATCCCGTTATGCTGCCGGGGCACGTCGTCGTCGTGCGGGCTGTTGTCCTCGAGGATGGGCGGTCCGTTCAGGAAGCAGGGAGGCAGGGGAAAGCCGATGGCCATGACCGGTATCGAACATCGCGTGCTGTATCGCGATCCGCGTTTCTACGCCTCCTTCCCGTCGCTGACCCCGGTGCCGGACGGTTCGGTGCTGCTCGCCTTCCGGCGGGCGCGGGACCATCGCTGGCTGCGCGGGGCGGAATACCGGGCGGGGGAGGCCGGCTTCAACCATGTCGACCATCTCGATTCCCGCTCCCAGACCGTTCTGCTGCGGTTCGGCCTCGATGCGGAGGTGCTGGGGGAGGCCGTCGCCCTGCCCCCCGACCCGCAGGCGGCCGACCAGGACGCCAGCCTGCTCACCCTTCGCGACGGCCGCATCCTGCTGACCGGCTTCCGCTGGTATCCGGTGCCGGCGGCGGAGGGAGAGGCGTTGCGCGCGCTGGGCTTCGGGCTGGCGGGCAGCCCGCAGAAGACCGGCGACCTCTACCTGTTCTGGGGTGGCTACAGCCGGCACAGCGACGATGGCGGTCACAACTGGACTCCACACCGCGATCTGCCCCCCCTGCCCGGCCATCCCGACCTCGTGCCGGGCCGGCGCCCCTTCCATGGCGGTGCGGTGCGCGGCCGGGCGGTGGAGGCGCCGGACGGCACCATCCTGCAGACCGGCTACACCCATCATCCCTCCACCGGCACCTATGCCAGCCATCTCTTCGCCTCCACCGACCGGGGGGAGAGCTGGGTGCACCGGGCGATCGTCGCCATCGATTCCGACGCCAAGGCCGGCTTCTGCGAGACGGCGCTGCATCTGGACGCCGACGGGGTGCTGCACGCCTTCCACCGCACCACCGGGCTGGACGACCATCTGGCGACCTCGCGCTCGACCGACCTCGGCCACAGCTGGGAGCCGTGGCGGCGCCATGCGCTGGTCGGCCATCCCTATGACGCCTGCCCGCTGCCGGACGGCCGCCTGCTGCTGGTCGGCGGTTACCGCCATGCGCCCTACGGCGTGCGCGCCCGCCTCTACGACCCGCGCCGTCAGCAGCCGGACGAGGTGCCGGAACTGGTGCTGCGCGACGATGGGCCGGCGCCGGATCTTGGCTATCCCTGGGCGGCGCCGCTGCCGGACGGCCGCGCCATGGTCGCCTATTACATCTGCGACGCCATGGGCCTGCGCGGGATCGAGGCGACGCTGTTCCGGCCCTGACGGCAGGTGCATCCTGCGACCCGCTGTCCCCTGGACCGGGCGGCGGGGCGCGGGCTACCCTTCGCGACCATGGAAAAGACCTTGCCCTTCGCTCCGGTGAAAGCCGCCCCCGGCATTCCCCCCGCCGCCTACCACGACCCGGAGATCTTCCGGGCGGAGGAGGAGCGGATCTTCCGCCGTTCCTGGGTCTTCGCCGGCTTCACCGACGAGCTTGCCCGGCCCAACGACTACCTGACCCGGCGGATCGGCGGGCTGGACGTGCTGGTGCAGAATTTCGACGGGGAGTTGCGGGGCTTCCGCAATGTCTGCACCCACCGCTTCGCCCTGATCCACCGCACGCCGCGCGGCAATGGCATGCTGCGCTGTGGCTATCACGGCTGGACCTTCGACCGCGACGGCGTGCCCTATGGCATTCCCGGCAACGAGGCGAATTTCGGTCTCGATCGGGAAGGCCGCTGCGGCCATGCCCTGACGCCGGTGGCGGTGGGGGTGTGCGGGCGCTTCGTCTTCCTGCGGGTGGCGGCGGAGGGGCCGGCTCTCGACGACTGGCTGGGCGTCTATGGCGACGTGCTGCGCCATGCCTCGAAAATCTTCGTCCGCCCCTTCGACGAGCAGGCGATGGAGTGGGCCGCCAACTGGAAGATGGGGGTGGAGAGCGTGCTGGAGGTCTACCACGCCGACCTCACCCACCCCACGACCTTCCGCAAGCTGGTAAAGGGCGACTGGCGCTGCGACTATGACGGCGCCCATTCCCGCGGCGTCACGGCGGTGTCGGACAAAAGCGCCCGCTGGTGGGATGGCGTGTCGGAGCGGTTGGGCTTCCGCCCCAGCACGGTATTGCGCGAGTACGACCACCTGCACATCTTCCCCAACCTGGAGATCGGCTTCACCCGCGGCGCGGTGATGAGTGTCCAGACCTACGACCCGCTCGGTCCCGACCGCTGCGCGTTGAACCTCCGCCTGTTCCTGGCCGATCCGGAAGGCGACTCCGGCAAGGGCGGTCCTGCCGCCCGCCGGCTGATCGAGGAGGGTGCGCGGGATCTCAACGTCGCCCTGCTGCGCGAGGATCAGGAGGCATCCGAGCTGGCCTTCCGGGGCTGTCGCCAGACGGAGCGCCCTGCCCTGCTCGGCCTGAACGAGGAGCGCATCCAGCAGTTCCACGCGGTGTGGCGGGGGATGGTGGGGGTGTAGAGCCGTTACGGCTGCGTCGCGGCCGGCGGGACGGTCTTGAACAGCCGCGGGTCGAAGGGAACCTCCTGCACATCGGCGATCCGCAGTTTCCCCGCATCCGGGTGCAGCGGGTTGAGCAGGACATTGTGCACGTCGGGCATGATGGCGCTCGGCACCCGCAGCAGGGCCGACCGGCCGTTCGCCAGCCACGCATCGCCGACGGCGCGCGTCGCCTCCGTCCGCTCTGCCCAGTCGGGGGGAAGCGGCGGCGCATCCAGGGGAACCAACCCGTCCTCCGCCGCGACGGTCAGCAGGCGGTAGCGGTCCGGCAGGGCGGCGGGAGAGGCGATCTCCTGATGGACCAGGATCTCGATCAGGGCGCCGGGCGGCGATTCGGCGAGATAGACGATGGGGCGCCCCCGAGTGTGCCAGCGGGCGCCGGCGCGCAAGCCCCCCACACCCTGCAGATCGGCATGGTTGCTGATCCGCCAGAGCCTCACGCGAAATAGCCCTCGTCGATCTGGATCAGAGCCTCTTCCACCAGACGGGCGCCGATGTCGGTATCGATCAGGGCGATGGCCGCCTCACCGTCGAAGCGGCTGCGGGGGGCATGGAGCCAGGACAGCGCCTTGTCGCGGTTGCCGAACACCGCCTCGGCCAGGGCGACGATGCTGGCGGCGCGGTAGGCGCGCTCGCTCTCTTCCAGCGACAGCGCCTCCCCCTTCTGCCGGCGGTGTTCCAGCGTGCGCCGGGGGATGATCCGCCCCAGGGTGCGGGCATCGAGCCCGGCCGCCTGCAAGGCGCCGACGGCCTGGGGGGACAGCCGGCGCCGCACCATCCGCAGCACATCGAGATCGTCGGCAGGCGGGTGGTCCAACCCCAGGAGGGTGGCGGCGAGCACCCGTTGGCGCTCGGCCAGAGCCGCAGGCGAAACGGGATTCTCCATGTCCAACCTTCCTTGCGCAAATTGTCACCATCAATCTGGCATCTTGCGCAAAAGCTATCAAGTCATCCTATTGGCCTCGTCTGGTCGGCTCCTTTCAGGACGGCAGCCTCAACTCTCCCACGGGTTGACGATCGGAATCCCGCAATCCAGGAAATCAGCCACGTTCCTGGTTGCTAAGGCAGCGCCACGGGATGCGGCGATGGCGGCGATCTGCGCATCGAAGGCACCGGTCGGCCGGCCCTGTTGCCGTCGTCCCGCCGCGATGGGCGCGAAGGCTTTTGCCGCCATGCTGTCGAAGGGCAGCACCCGGCCGTCGAGGTCTTCGGCAAACATTTGCTCCGCTGCCATCAGAAGATCGCTGCGACGCCGCCCCTCCGGCAGCAGGGCGAGGCCGTACAGGATTTCCGCCTGGGTGATCGTCGTCGTGAACAGGGTGGCGGCGGAGTGCCCGGCGAACCAGCGGAGTACGGCTTCGGACGGGGTTGGGCGCATCAGTTCCGAGAGCACGTTCGTGTCGAGGACGATCATCAGTCGAAGCTCGGCGGTGGCCGTAGGGCTTCGCGCCTCACCTCCGCCACCTCGACGCCGCCGAGTCGTGCAAACCGCTGGTGGATGGCCACCCCAAGATCCGTCACCGGTTGGTTCTCTTCCGTGAGTGCCGCGCGCAGAATGTGGCGGACTTCATCCTCCATCGAGCGGCCGTGATGGGCGGCACGGATGCGCAGTCGGGCTTTCAACGGATCCTCCAGGTTCCGGATCGTGATGCTGGCCATCGGTCGCTCCTGAGCATGTCGGGAGGAGAAGGTTAGACAATGATTGCATCGATTTCAATGACAGCGGTCTGGTCTCCATGCGTCGGGATTGGAAGCCGGTGAGGCTCCCACCCCTACATCCACTCCCGCCCGTCCATGTCCTGGTAGACCCCGAACCGGCCGCGCACCTTCAGCCAGTCCTCGGCCAGCATCTCGAAGATGTGCAGGTCGATCTCCTGCCCGTCCTTCACCACCTGGCGCTTCAGCACGCCGACCGGGCGATAGCCGATCATCGGCTGGCCTTTCAGCAGGCGGGGGCTGTTGGTGCCCAGGATGTGGTTCACCACCTTGCGCAGCCCCATGGTGAAAAAGACATGATTCAGCATGTAGGCGAAGTTCAGCGGGGCCGCCCCCATCCGTCCCGCCCGCTCGCCCATCAGCACGCCAATGGTGGCGATCTTCCAGACGGGCTCGGTCACGGTGATGGAGACATGGCCGGCCGGCACGCCGTCGACGCAGAGGATGCGGTGGACATAATCGTCGCGCTCCGCACAGCGGCGCAGCCACGCCTTCTGCCGCTCCACGTCGTAGGCCACGCTGGTCAGCATCTGGCCGGCGATGTCGGGCCGGGTGCGCCAGTCGAGCAGGAGCTGGGCATGCTCCTCCGTCGGCTCGATGAAGGTCAGCGTGCCGCTCACGCTATTTCCCCCAGCTGCCGCAGCATCGCCTGATGGAAGTCGAGAATGCGGCGCTCGCGTCGGCCATAGATGCCGGTGATGTGGGGAAGATCGGCTATGCCGGGCCGGCCCTGCTGGACCGCCTCGCAGACCGGTCGGTCCTCGGCGATCACGGTGCCGGCGGATTGGATCAGGTAGGTGGCGGTGGAGCGGTGGAAGGCCTGCTCGCGCGCCGTCTCCAGCCGGGTGGTGGGCAGGAACAGCTGCCACCGCAGGACCGCGGCGTCGGGGGCGACCGGGTCGACCCGGTGCGGGATCACCGTGGCGCCGTAGAAGGTCGCCAGATAGAAATTCGGGAAGATGAAGGTGTGGCGGTAGAAAGGCTCGTCGGCGAAGCGGCGCATGCGCAGCTTGGCGTCCAGCTTCGCCCACCAGCCGGCGGTGCCGTCGGCCAGCAGCCAGCGGGAATCGCTGTTGGCGCCGTGGCGCTCGGTGACGAGGTGGGTCTGCCAGTCGGGATGGACCGCGGGGTGGATGGTGTCGGGATGGACGGTCGAGCCGTGAAAATCGTCCATCGTGTTCTCGACCAGCGCCTTCCAGTTGGCCTGGAACGGGATGCCGACCGGGGCTTCCGGGTTCAGGAAGTTGGCCGACATCATCGCCAGCCGCTCGCCGTAGGGCGCCAGATGCCGGGCCAGGGTCGGCCCGCCCTCTTGCGCCATGCGGGCGAAGACCAGGGCGCCGCAGCGGTCGATCTGCAGCGGCCGCACCCGCTCTCCGTCGCGGCAGACGCCCTCCATAGCCTCTCCCCTGCGCTGCAGTTCGAAGCGCAGCCCGGCCATTTCGGCGGTCAGGAGGTTGGTGTCGTCGAACACGCCCATATAGAGCCAGCAGCGGCCGAAGACCCGCTCACGCTCCTGGGCGAAGGCCTCTTCGGTCCAGAAATGGCTGTGCGGCAGGAAGGCGCCGTCCTCGGGGATGACAGCGTGGACGTGGGGGGCCGTCATCCAAACCTCCGGGAGAAACCCCTGCCTTTGGGGATGAGGCGAAATAGCCGTTCCATGCCATCAGAACAAAACTTGAACATTGTCATAAGCCCTTCTACATGACAGGAATGCTGAAGCCCGTCGAGGCTGCCTATCGGTTCCGCATCTATCCGACGCCCGAGCAGGAAAACCTGCTGAATCGGACGTTCGGATGCGTGCGTGTGGTCTACAATCGTGCCCGTGCTCTGCGGGAGGCGGCGTGGACGGAGCGCAAGGAGCGGTGCGGCTTCACCCAGACGAACGCCATGCTGACGGCGTTGAAGAAGCAGCCCGAGTTCGTGTGGCTGAACGAAGTGTCGAGCGTCCCGCTTCAGCAGGCGCTTCGCCACCTTGACGTGGCTTATCGCAACTTTTTCCAGCGGCGGGCGCGCTATCCGAAATTCCGCCGCAAGGACGGGCCGCAGTCGGCGGAGTTCACCAAGTCGGGCTTCACCTACCGTGATGGCCGGTTGAAGCTCGCTAAAATGGCTGAGCCGCTGGATGTGGTGTGGTCGCGTGACCTCCCCAGCGAACCGACCACGGTGACGGTGACGCGCGAAGCGGACGGGCGCTGGTATGTTTCCTGCCGCGTCGTCGCCACTGTCGAGACGCTGTCCGGCGGCGGCGACGTCGGCATCGACCTCGGGCTGAAGGACTTCGCCACCCTGTCCACGGGCGAAGAGATCGCCAATCCGTGCCACCTCGCCAAGCGCCAGAAGCGGCTTGCCCGCCTTCAGCGTCGGCTGTCGAAGAAGGAAATAGGATCGCAGAACCGGGCAAAGGCCAAGCTGAAGGTGGCCCGCGCCCATGCCTCCGTGCGTCATGCGCGGAGCGATTTCCTGCATCAACTCAGCACTCGACTGATCCGTGAAAACCAAACGGTTTGCGTCGAGACCTTGTCGGTGAACGGCATGCTGCGGGCAAAGCTCCATAGCCGGTCCATTGCCGATGCGGGCTGGAGTGAGTTCAGCCGCATGCTCGCCTACAAGGCGGTGTGGTATGGGCGGAAAGTGGTCAAGATTGATCGCTTTTACCCCTCCACCAAGAATTGCAGCGAATGCGGTGCCACAGGACATGTGCTGACGCTGGATGATCGTAGATGGAGGTGCCCAGATTGCGGGAGCTTCCATGATCGTGACCTCAACGCAGCGCGCAATATCTTGGCCGCCGGGACTGGCGGTGTCTGCCTGCGGAGCGGGTGTTAGTCTTGGAGTGCTTCGGCATTCTGAGCAGTCCGCTGTGAAACAGGAACCTGTACTGCGAAGTTCAGGAATCTTCCGGCTTTGGCCGTGGGGAGGATGTCAAGCCGGCAGCTCCGCGTCGGCTGTGGCGGGATAAAGGGTGACGGTGCGGGAGAAGCGCTCGCCGGCGCCGGGCGGGGCGGCACTGTGCATAACCAGCATGCCGTCTGGCGCCAGATGGAGGCGCAGGTTGGCCGCCTCGACCCTCTCCCAATCCTCGGCCGGTTCCAGCGCGTCGCCGCGCCGGGGGAAGGCGTCGGACAGGGCGGCCAGCCGGGCGAAGAGGGACGCACCCAGCTCCTCCTCCAGCGACGGACCGTCGGAGGCCACCCGGACGAAGACCAGCCGGCCGCAGCGGGCCAGCGAGGCCGGGTGCAGGGCCAGCCGCCGGCGCCCCTCGGTCTCCAGCTGGAAGTCGGTCGGGTTGAAGGGCAGACCCACCGGCACGCCGTCGGCGTCGAAGCTCCAGCCGTGATAGGGGCAGCGCAACGGGCCGCAGCCCGACGGCTCGCCATGGATCACGGCGAAGCGGTGGGTGCAGACGTTGCGGAAGGCGACCACCCGTCCCTTGATGTTCTGCGCCACCAGCGGCACCGCCCCCACCCGCGTGGTGACGAAGGCGTTGGGGCTGGCGAGATCATCCTCCATGCAGAGATGGAACCAGCGGGTTTCGGGGCGGGTTTCGGGCGAGCCGTTCTGCATCGCAGACCTCAGGCGGTGCGGCCGCCGTCCACCGTGACGATGGATCCGGTCATCCAGCGGCTGGTGTCGGCGAGCAGATAGGCGATCATGTGGGCGATGTCGTCGGGATGGCCGAAGCCCAGCGGCTGCAGCGTGCGCAGATGCTCGTACTGTTCGGCGGTCAGCTTCTGCTTGCCGCGCTCGATCAGCTCGGTCTCGACGATGGAGGGGACCACGCAGTTGACGCGGATGCCGTCGCTCAGCAGCTCCACCGCCAGCCCCTTGGTGGCGGCGATGATGCCGCCCTTGCTGGCGGCATAGACGACGTTGCCCGGCGAGGCCGCCGTGGCGGCGGTGGAGGAGATCAGCGCGATGGCCGCCCGGTCGGCATGGCAGCCCTTCTGCCGCAGTCCGCGGGCGAGCGCGAGCGCGCTGCCCAGATTGGCCCGCATCACCTCGTCGAAGAAGGCGGCGGAGAAGATGCGGATCGGCCGCAGCGTCTGGATGCCGGCGCAATGCGCGATGCCGTCGAAGGGCTTATCGTCGGCGCACAGCCCCTTCACCCAGCCCGGCACAGCTTCCAGATCCGACAGGTCGAAGGGGGCGATGGCGTGGTCCTCGCCCTCCAGGCGATCTGCTGTTTCGGCCAGCCGTTCCTCGTCGCGGCCGTTCAGCACCAGCCTTGCACCGAGCTTCGCCAGCACCACCGCCGTCGCCCGGCCGATCCCGGCCGACGCCCCGGTCACCAGGATGCGGCGTCCGGTCAGGTCCATGGGATTGTAGGCGGCTGTCATGGCGGGAGGGTCCTGGTTGGTGGCGTATCGGGACGTGGACCATAGCACGATGGCCGGCCGACATCAGCGCGTCCAGGGCTGCGGCCTTTTGGTGCGGGGCGTCCGCCCGCATCTCAATCGGCGGAAACGGCGTCGTCGATGTCGATCCTTCGATAAAACATACCATTTCATTGGTGCTTTATTCGAGAAAACCTGTATAAACGCTCCATTGAAGTGGAATGCTTCTCTGAGGCAAGCTGCCATGGGCGACGGTGCAAGCCTGATCGTTCAGATCCATCATCACGGTGCCTGGCACGATGCCGCCGATCTGGCGGTCGCCGATACCCGGGCCGGGATCCGCTCGCCCACCCGGCTCGAGTACGACCCTTTCTATTTCATCGCCTTCGGCAATGCGGAGTTTGCCGCCGGGTGTCCGGTGACCGACTGGCGGGCGGTGTCGGTGCGCGACCGGGTCGATATGGCGGCGCATTGCCGGGACCATTGGCCGCCCTTCCTGCTCGACCTGCTGCCCCAGGGCCATGCCCGCCGCCGTCTGGCGGAGGAGATGGGGTTCGGTCCCGATGACGGGAGCTTCGCCTTCCCACTTCTGCTGCGCGGGGCGGGGAGCCCCATCGGCAATATCCGCGTCAAACAGGCGTATGAGGCCGAGCGGGAGCGTCTGAGCGGTGAAGCGGTGCCCGGTGTGACGCTGGACGAGGTCTTCGACCGCTCCCCCGCCTTCCAGGACATGGCCGGTCGCTTCGCCCTGATCGCTTCGGGGTCGAGCGGCGTCCAGGGCGCATGGCCGAAGCTGCTGCTGACCTGCAAGGACGACGGGCTGTGGTATCCCGATTCCCTGGTCGGGGATGACGAGGCCCGCGACCACATCATCGTCAAGATGTCGCGGGCGAAGGGGCCGGAGGATCGCCTGATCCTGGCCTGCGAGGCGCCCTATCTGGAGATCGCCCGCGGTTTCGGCCTGCGGGTCGGACGTCCGCTTATCCACCGCGGCGACACGCTGGCGATCCCCCGCTTCGACCGCACCGTATCGGCGAACGGTGTGTCGGCGGAGGGCGTGACGCGGTTGGGCCAGGAAAGCCTGGTGTCCGCGGCCGGCGTCGCCGCCTTCGGCCACCAGACGACGCATGAGGCCTACATCGCCGTGCTCCACGCCGTCTGCACCGAGCCGGCCGGGGAGATCGTCGAGTATGTGCTGCGCGACCTGCTGAACCGGGCGATGGGCGACACCGACAACCATGGCCGCAACACCGCCCTGCAGAAGCGCCCCGACGGCTGGATCGGCCTGACCCCGCGATTCGACTTTGCGCCGATGGTGCTGGATCCGGGGGTCATCGCGCCGTCGACCCGCTGGGAATGCTTGCGTGGCGGCGGCTTCCCCATCAGGTTCGAGCGGATTTGCGAAGCCGTCGCCGCCGTCACCAAGGACGACGGGCTGGGCCGGCGGCTGGCCGGGGCGCTGTCGGCGAAGGCCGATGCGGTGGCCGCCCTGCCGGAGGCGGCGCGCGCCCACGGGGTGCCGGAACCGGCGATCGCCCGCGCCTTTGCCGCCTGCGGCGAGCTTGCCGCCGCGCTCGCATCCCTGCCTTCCAGCGATACCGGACTCGAGGACGGCGATGCCGCGCCGTAAGCCACCCAGCCGCGAAGCGCTGCTCGAGGCGCGCCATGCCCTGCTGCGGATGGCGGAGGGGGGCGAACTAGTCTGGGCCGAGGGGGTGCGCGCCATGCGCCGCTGCTTCGGCATGACCCAGGCGGAGTTCGGGCGAAGCTTCGGCCTCACCACCCGGCAGGTCTCGCAACTGGAGACCGGTGCCGCCAACCCGACGGTGGCGACGTTGGAGCGGCTGGCCCTGCCCTTCGGGCTGACCGTCGGCCTGATCCCGGAGCCTGCCGTTTCGGAGCCTGCCGCAAAGGAGCCGGAGCGGTGACGGCGGGGCGATGTGCCGCAATCAATCTTCCGGAAACCAATCCGGCGTCACTGTGCGCTATGGTGCCGGCCACCGATTTCCGAAGAGGCCCCCGCCGGGCCCTTGAACACGCGAAGGACAGGACTGCCATGAAAGCCATCATCGACGGCATCCGGATCGCCGGCCTGCGCGCGGTGGTGCCGCCACAGCGCCATTCCTTCGTCGAGGATCCGGGCCTGTTCACGGTGGAGGAGGCGAAGAAGCTGGCCGCCACCATCGGCGTCCAGGAGCGCCGCGTGCTGCCGCCGCCCTATTGCGCGTCGGACCTCTGCCTCGCCGCGGCGGAAGGGCTGATGCAGCAGCTGGACTGGGATCCGGCGACGGTGGAGGTGCTGGTCTTCGTCTCGCAGGACGCCGACTATGTGCTGCCGGCGACCGCCTGCATCATGCAGCACCGGCTGGGGCTGCCGACCAGTGCGGCGGCCTTCGACGTGCCGCTGGGCTGCTCGGGCTATGTCTACGGTCTGTGGATCGCGGCGAAGCTGCTGGGCGGGTCGACGGCCAAACGGGCGCTGGTGCTGTGCGGCGACAACCCGACCCGCCACCTGCACCCCGAAGACCGCGCCACCCTGCCGCTGTTCGGCGATGCCGGATCGGCCACCGCGCTGGAGGTGGATGCCGCCGCCCCGCCCATCCCGGTGGTGATCGGCACCGACGGCGCCGGCGCGCCGCACATCTTCGTCAAGGCCGGCGGCAAGCGCCATTGCCTGATCCCGCCGGTCGGCACCGCCGGCCGGATCGCCGACGAGGAGGCCGCCGCCCAGCTGGAGCGCGACTCGCGTCTGACCCTGAACGGGGCGGAGGTGTTCTCCTTCACGCTGCGCGCCGTGCCGCCGCTGCTGCGTGAGGCGATGGAGCATGCCGGCACCGACGTCGAGGGCATCGACCGCTTCGTCCTGCACCAGGCCAACGCCTTCATGCTGGAGCATCTGCGCAAGCGCGTGAAGGTGCCGGCCGACCGCTTCGTCATCGACATGCAGGGCTTCGGCAACACCAGCTCCGCCTCCATCCCGCTGGCGATCTGCCACAGCATGGGGGTACAGCTGGCGGCCGGGCCGGTGAAGACGCTGATGGCCGGCTTCGGGGTGGGCTGGTCCTGGGGGGCGATGGTGGCGGAGCTGGGGCCGATGCCGGAGCCGCAGGTGGTGGATCTGCCCGAGGGCTATCCGGTGCTGGCGGTCGGGTAAGGGGGCGGAGACGTAAGCGCTGCCGGTGGGGCTGGCTGGGAGCATCATGACACTCTCTGGCGCGCCAACCATCTGCAGCACGGTCTGGTTTTAGGTAAAGGGCGCCGATGTCGGATGCGCCGAAGGCGAAGCGAATGAGAGGAACCAGATGCAGGTGTCGCTGCGTAAGGATGGTCAAATGATGAGCCGTTGGCCGTGAGCCTCCGCATTGCCCTGTTCCAACCCGAGGGCGCTCCGTTTCCAGATGAGCTTGTGCCGCTGTGCGATGGAATGTGTGCCGCCGGCTGGGAGCTGCGTTCCTGCCGGCTGACGCGGGATGTGGAAGCATGCCGGCCGGACGTGGTGCTGTCACTGGCGGCGGAGACCGGCAAACGCACGGGCCATCCCTGGTTGGGCGTGCTGCATGACGATCCCGGCAGGCTTCGCCGCGACAGGCGGCGGCTGGATGCCGTGCTGTCGCAGGACGGCTGGCTGACACGAACGGCGGAACAGGCCGCTTTTCTGACCGACAGCCTGGTGCCCACGGACCGGCCTGCCCATCTGCTGCCGCTCGACGGCTTGACGCCCCCGGCTCTGGCCGGTTTGCTGGAGGCGATGTGTGACGCGGCCGGCTTCGCCACCCCGGCATCGGGACCGTCGGTCGACTACATCGTTCGTGTGGGCGGGCGGAGCATCGATTTTGTTCGCCGCTGCCTGGACAGCCTTGGCGCCCAGACGGCCCCCGGCGTCGGTGCCATCATCGTCCGCCATGCACCCGTGCCGGGGCTGGATGCGGAACTTGAACGGCTGCGCCCGCGCTTGCGCCGTCTGATTCTGATCGACGGTCCCGCTTCGGCGACGCGCAGCGCTTGCCTTTGGGCCGGGCTTACCGCCGTCGAGGCCGATCTGTTCGGCATGCTGGACGATGACGACGCGCTTCATCCCAACCATGTGGCCAGCCTGGCTCCCTTCGCCCTGGCCGGGTCGCTCGCCATCACCGGGGCGGTGCAGGTTTGGGACGATGCGAGCGGCCCGGTTCCGCCTGCCGATCCAAGGAGCGAACATCGGACTTTCCATGCCATGCCGCCGCCCGACCGCGGAGCCTTGTTCCTCTCACGCATAGCCATCCACTCCAGTGCCTTCCTGGCACCTTCGGCCCTGCTTGCGTCGATCGGTCCCGATCCAGGGCTTGATTTCGCCGAGGACACCTGGCTGATCCGCCGTTTGGCCCGCCTGGCACCGCTGGCCTCGTCCTGGCGGGTTAGCACCGATTTCCACTGGCGTCAGGGCGGGGCGGACAACACGGCCTTCCGGGCTGACGGCCGAGAGGAAGCCATGACCCGCATCGCCGACCGCGAGCGGCTCGATCCCATCATCGCCGCCCTGCGCTGGGGCGGTGGCAACGACCAACCCCTCCCCCTCCCCCCGGCTTGGGGGCAGCCGGCCGACAGGCCTGATCTGCCGTCCCTGTCCCGGCCGCAAGACTTCCATGCCCTACCTGGAGGGCGGCCGCTTTATGTCTATGGCAGCGGCGGCGGTGGCCGGATCGTGTTAGGTGAGGTGTCGAAACATCCGCACCTGACGGTAACGGCTGTGCTGGACAGCAGCCGACCGGGCCTGGCGTTCGGACTGCCCGTGCTGCGTCCGGCCGATTTGCCGCCAGACCATCTGCGGGATGGACTCTTCATCATCGCCAGCGAACATGTGGTGGCGATGACGGCGACCCTGCATGCCCTGGGGGTGAAGCACATCTATGATGCCGGTCCGCATATCCGCCTTTACACCGAGCTGCGCCAGGGCTGAGAGGCTTTCCCGGCCGTCATCACCCGGCACGTCTCGGGCCAAGGCGGTGTCAGGGCAGCGGGGGGTCGGCCTGTCGCCTCGCCATCGCCTCCTGGCGGGCCGCGATGTAGGGATAGGCGTTCACGATACGGGCCGGAGCTATCTGTCCGCGCCGCAAGGTCAGCAGGATGTCGGACACGTATTGCGCGGCGATGATGATGGTGGTTGCCGCCATCTCGGCCGGATCCAGGTCGCTGGGACGCAGCAGGGGCAGGCCTAGCATTTCCCCTTGCCGGCGGCTGTCCAGAAATCCCCGCAGCCGGGTACGGGCGGCCGCAGGCAGCCCGTCATGCACCAGCTCGCCCCCCTGCCCCGCGCCGTAAAGCCACAGGGGCCCCACGGCCGGCAGTTGCTCGAAATCACCGGGGCGCCAAAGGAAGGGCACGCTGGCTGCCAGGGCCGGGTTCAGGTCGTTGATCCCCGTCAGCCGGGGCGGCCGGTCGCGGCTTTCCGGTTCCTTCGCGCCGGGCCAAGCGCGCAGCGCCGGGACGAGGGTGGGAGCGGGCAGACGGAGCAGGGTCAGACTCGGCACGGGCGGCAGGGACAGTTCGCCGGCTTCGGCCAGAGCGGGAGGCAGGTTGAGCGCCAATGTCAGCCAGTCTTCGCTTTCCGCCGCCAGTCCGTCCAGCCGTTCCACCCGGCAATAGAACCCTCCGGCCCGCAACCAGGCGCGGGCCAGCCGCCGCCCTTCCGGGATCAGTCCGTCGTCGGGCGGAGGCAGCGCCAGGGGCTCGGCCGGATCGATGGGAAAGCCGGTCGGCTCCTCGGGAGCTGGCCAGATGCCGGCGGCGATGGCGCCTCCCTCCGCCTCCGCCGCGGCGGCAAGTCCGGCCAGATGCCCCTGATGCCACTCGATGCCTTCCGGCAAAATGGCCAGGGCGTCGATCCCGTCCAGCGCCGCCTGCAGAGTCGCCGGTCCGGCAGGCTCCGCCAGAGAACGGATCGTCAGTCCCGTCGGTCCCGGCGCAAGGTGCGTGCTGTCGGCGCAAAGCTGGGCAGCCGGGATCAAGGCGGTCAAGGACAGGCAGCCTTCGTCTTTTTGTCGGTTCAGGCTTTTCAAACGTTCAGCCAGGTCGCCGGTGCCAGGCAGCAGAACTCCGACATGGACGGGTCGGGATCGGGGGTGGGACCGGTCCCGCGCCAGGGCGGCCAACAGGCCGGGCAGCGGTTCCAGCAGCCTTTCCAGGCAGAGATGGCGGTTGAAGATGGATTGCGCGGCGGCGGCCATGGCCCGGGCTTCGGCCGGATGGGAGCGGATCCAGGCAACGCGATCCAGAATGCGGGCGGCGGTCTCTTCCTCCCCTCCGTCGGTATCGATATACAGCACGTTGTCGGCGAACCAGTGCTCGATGAAGGGGTGGCGGTCGGCGATGATGACGGCGCCGGCGGCAGCCAGTTCGAAAACCCGCATGTTGGGCACGCCGTAGGCGCGGTGCTGGGGCAGATGCAGGCACAGGCCCATGCCCCAATGGTGGGCCGCCCCGATCACCGACCGCCCATCGAAGGGCAAGGGACCCTGGTAGGCCTCGGGAAGGTGCGACCAGCGTTCCTGCGTGCCGTGCAGGGCCAGGGCGTCCGCCTCGGCCAGCCGGCGCAGCAAGGTGGGATAGCGTTTTCCATCCCAGTTGGAGCCGACATAGAACAGGCGGCTGTGCGGCCCCAGGTTGGGCGTCAGGGCGGAGCGGGGCGAGCTGACATGAAAGGGCAGGCAGGGGGGGGATCTCGCCCCAGCTCCGCCATCAGCCCGGCCAGATGGCTCTCCAGCCCGGAGCCGGAGACGAGATAGGCATCGAAGGTCAGCTCGAACGCCTCGCCATGAACCCGGGCCGTGTCGCTCGCCCCCTTCAGCAAAGAGGGAGGATTCCAGTAGCAGGCCAACCAGGGATGATGGGTCAGCTTGGCGGTGACTTGCGGATGCAGGCACAGCACCCCGTCCGGATCCATGGTTTCCACCTGCAAGGATCGGCTGAGGATGGCCGTCTCCCAGCCCAGGCCTTCGATGGCCCGGGCAATGCGCAACGCCAGTTCGCGCTCTGCGACGGGATGGCTCGGATCAATGGGGTTCAATATGGCCAAGCGCGGCCCGGTCCGGCGATCACTCACGGTTCAACTGTAGCTGTTATGGCTGAACTCCGGCCGGTCCGCCCGGACGAAGAACAGATCGACCTGCCACAGCGCCTGGTCATGCTCGCGCCAGAGCGGCTCAGACATGTCGATGACCCGGAACCCCCGTTCGGCCATATAGGCACACATCTCGTGGAATAGCATGGCATCGGGATGGATGTGGAAGACGTAAGTCTCGATGACCACCAGGTTGGTCCGGTCCAGGATGGAAGCCGCGCCTTCCAGGATCGGCCGCTCGAATCCATGCGTGTCCAGCTTGATCAAATAGGGGCCGGGCAAGTCGAGCCGCGCCACTTCTCCGGCCAGAGATACCTGCGGTACCGACCAGGACCCTTTTCCCGGCTCGCTGCTGGCCGCTCCGCCATAGGGGGCGCCGGGATCATTGGTGAACCAGATCTCCCCCTCCTCGGCGCCGGCAGCGGCGATGACATGGCTGAATTGCGGCTCGGCCCCGCACAAAGTCTCCAGCTTTTCCCGCCAGTGGCCAAAGGCTTCCACCAGATGGTAGCGGGCCTGGGGCCAGCAGGGCCGGGCCTTCAGCGACCAGGATCCATCCGAGGCACCGACGTCCAAAACGGTTTCCACCTTCAGCCCGCGGGCCTCGATACGGGCAAGAGCCGAGGGCGTGTCCAGCGTCTCGTCGCGCAGCAGCCAGCGTAGCCGGTTCAGCGCGGCGTGGGCCTTGGGATCGATGCCCACAGCCCGGCTCATGGACCGGATGGCACCCAGGCGATCGCCTTGCCGGTTCAGGCAGCGGCCAAGTTCGACATGACCTTCAGAATTCTCTGGCTCTGCATCCACGGCACGGGCAAACCAGCGTTCTGCCGCCGCTTCGTCTCCCCGCGCCACTGCTGCCCGACCTTCGATCAGCAGACCTGAGAATGTTTCCCTGCCCATCGCACTTCCTTCCGCCCGCCCACGCTAGTTCTACTGTGTCATAAAATCTGGAATGGTACAGAGGTTCGTTGTAATAAGGGGATTCATGCTTCGTTCATGAGAGGCGGTATGGCTCGCCTTGGCACCGCAGACGGCATTGAATCACGGTTCGCGGCGTATGTCGAGCGCTTGGCGCCGGCTTTAGGTCACGCTGATCGCGCGGCGCCATTTCGTGCCTATTGCACCGGATTGATCCTTCCAGGCGAGCGCAAGAGCGTCGAGCCGATGGCGGCGCGGGTGGAGCCGGAACGTGTCGGCGCCGCCCATCAGTCCTTGCACCATTTTGTTGCCAAGGCGGCCTGGGACGATGCCGCTGTGCTGGCCGGGGTGCACGATCTGGTTTTGCCGGCGCTGTTGGAACGCGGCCCGGTCCGCGCCTGGATCATCGACGATACTGGCATGCCGAAGAAGGGGCGCCATTCCGTTGGCGTGACGCGCCAGTACTGCGGCCAGATCGGCAAGCAGGACAATTGCCAAGTCGCCGTGTCGCTGTCGCTGGCAACCGACCACGCCAGCCTTCCCGTCGCCTTCCGGCTGTACCTACCGGAGACATGGGCCGGCGACGCGGAGCGCCGGGTGCGGACCGGCGTCCCGGACGGGGTCCTCTTCCAGACCAAGCCCGCCATCGCGCTGGACCAGATCCGCACGGCCATGGCGGCGGGTCTGCCGCCGGGCGTGGTGCTGATGGACGCAGGCTACGGCAACGACACCGCCCTGCGCGAAGGCGTGACCGCGCTGGGGCTGACTTACGTCGCCGGAGTCCAGTCCTCGCTGACCGTCTGGCCGCCCGGTGTGGAGCCGCTGCCGCCCAAGCCGTGGAGCGGCAAAGGGCGGCCGCCGAAGCTCCTACGCCGCGCCCCTGGACATGAACCGATCTCGGTAAAGGCTCTGGCCGAAGGGTTGGCGCCGGAGGCTTGGCGCTCCGTGACGTGGCGGGAAGGCACGAACGCGCCGCTGACCTCCCGTTTCGCCGCCGTTCGCGTTCACGCCGCGCACCGCGACGAGGAACGGGCGGAGCGTCGCCCGGAGGAGTGGCTGCTGATCGAATGGCCCGAGGACGAAGAGAAGCCGACCAAGTCCTGGTTGTCGACACTGCCGGAGACAATGTCGCTCGACGACTTGGTAGAGACCGTCAAGTTGCGGTGGCGCATCGAACGCGATTACCTCGAACTCAAACAGGAACTCGGCCTCGGCCATTATGAGGGCCGGGGCTGGCGCGGATTCCACCATCACGCGACGCTGTGCATCGCCGCCTACGGATTCCTGATCAGGGAACGGGCGGCGATTCCCCCCTCAGCACCACCTCGCTCCGGGCGCCTCCAAGCGCCTAACCTTCCCGAAAGCTTCCGACCCCGCGGGGCCGCCGCCGACGCGCCCTGAGCGCCACGTCCCGACCTCAATCGCCACCCTGCGCATCGCAATCGCCAGAATGCTCGCCAGAACCCTCCAGCGATGTCCATGCTGCCATCAATCGCGAGCTTTATGACACAGTAGAACTAGGGGGCTCTCGGTAAATCCATGCGTATTTGCGCAAACTTGTCAACGAACCCGCACGCATTGGCCGACCCGTGTCGGCACACCCTTGCGCCCGTCAGGGCACCGTCTTCACGCCGATCCGGCCCGTGTAGTCAATGCGGTTCAGCAGTATGGGGGGGTGAGTGCTGAAGTACTCGTCAACAGCTTGGCGTGCCCCCCGCCAGTGACCGTAATCATCGACGATCAGCACGCCGCCAAGCGCCAGTAACGGATACAACTGCTCCAACTCATGCCGGGTCGATGCGTACCAGTCTGTATCGAGCCGAAGCAATGAGATGCCGGCAGGGGCCGTTGCCGGTATGGTATCCTCCACCCGGCCCGGGACGAAGTGGAATCGGTCTTCCGGATAGCCGGTTGACAGGACGTTGCGCCTGACCTCGTCGAGGCTAGCCAGGCACCAGACGGACTTCGGATCCTGCGGATCCTGTGTCTCCAGCAGGTGGGCTGCGGATTCATTCAGAAGGGACACATCGCAGTCCGACGGCGGCGACATGCCCTGAAACGTATCGAACAGATGGATGGTCCGATCTGTGACCCCCCGTTGCAATAATGCAAGGGCCATTACCATTACGGAGCCGCCACGCCACACCCCGCACTCCACGAAGTCACCTGGAATGCCGGCATCAACAACGTGGTGGACTGCCTTGTACAATGCATACATGCGTGAAGACGAACTCATGGTCGCTTCGCGCGCGACATCGAACACCGGCAGGAACGCCGCATCATAATCCGGTGGCAAGTCCACGGGTCCAGCTCCAGAAGCCATGGGTGGCGCGTGCGGCGAGATGCCGGGTATCGGCATCCGCGGGAATTACCTCACAGTGCCGTTTGAATGGCAAGCTGGGAGGCGTGTGCCCGTCCGGTAGTGGTGTCTTTGGCGGACGGGCTCATGCCCGCGAAGCCAAGGCCCGCGTCCGCGGGCCGCCCGGCGATTGAGGGTCCAGAAAGTACCGACCACAGGTCGGTACTTTCTGGAATTGGTATAAGACCTTGACGGCGATGGCCGTCATCACACTCCGAGGAAATCTCCCGTTTTCCGTGCATGGCGCAGAACGGTCTGGGTGGCCGGGTAGAAGCTCACATAGGAATCCAGGATGAAGCGGCGCACGTCGTCCACGCTGGCCGCGTCATCGCAGCCGTGAATGTCCTGGATCAGCGCCGCCAGGTCGGGGGAGATCGCGACGTTGTCGGTTACGGTCGGAATCAAGGCGCGGAGACGGGCGGACTTCGGCCGGTTGTAGTCTGTCGGACTCAACAGCGGTTTGCCGAGCTTATCAGCAATGGCCGCGTGCTCGGCCGCACCGGCTCCCGGTCGGTAAAGCGGTTGCGGGCCGGAATGGAAGTACGGGATGCCCATCTCCAGCGATAGGATGGAGTGGGTTCCGATCTCGTTGCCGGTGGTGAAACGGGCTCGACGCAGGAAGTTGTACAACCGGGTGGTGAATTCCGGGTCGGCCATGTGGCCGGCGGAGAGGATCGGCAGACCTGCCTCCAGATAGGGCATGTGCCGCCCCTTCAGCAGATCCAGGGCGTAGATGCACACCGAAACCGGCTGAAACCGCTCCGGCAGGGTGCGGAGTTGCTCGGCATAGGCGCTGTGGTCGAACTCCGTGTCAATGTGGTGGGTGGAATGGCAGGGAAAGGCGATTGTACCGCAGGCATCGGCGTCCTGAACGATGCCCTGGTAGCGGCGGTAGCGGACCTGAGGCGCCCCCAGTACCATGATCTTGCGCCCCGGCTGCCCTTGAAGGGTTTTGGCGAAAGCTTCGTGGCAGATAAGGATGGGCAGCCGCGACTCCGTGTACATTCGAAACGGTTCCGGGTCGATCATGGGGCCGTGATGCACCTGGAAGCGCAGTGGGAAGGTTGCCGGCAGCTCGCACATGTCGAGGATGTGGTACCCCAGCCCATACCAGTAAGGCTCGTCGGGCAGGGGTTGGGCGGCAAGCGCTTCAATCTGGCGAAACGCCGTGTCCAAGTCGAATCCCGTGATGCTCATGCCCGTGCTGTGCCTTTATTGTCCGCGCCGTCGTGTCACCGACCGTGATGCATCATCGCCACAGCCAGCCCGCCATTCATCTTCGACATCGAAGTGGAAAGAAAGCGTTGATCGTGACAGTGCCGGGAGGCAGCGTGTTGCATGGAGGTGGAAGAGGCAAAGGAGGCCTCAGCTTCCTCTGGTCGGTCAGGCGATGAGAACGGATCGCGGCGTCCGAGATCGAGCCACCTCGATAGCAGCCCTCTGCCTAGGGCATCCCTCCCATACGTCCAATATGCTGGCTCCGGAACCTGATCTATCGGGTCGCCGACCGCCAACCTGACAGCACCCGTGCTGCCCATCGGTACACAGTCAACGGAGCCCGCCCGCCCGTTCTCTCTCTTGGCGGGCTGAAATGCCTAAGCTAGGATCGATCCCGCAACGCGGGCGACGGCAGTCGCACGAAAGACGATGAAGGTAGGAGCGATGCAAGCTGGGCAGTGGGCACCGACGACGGACGCACAAGGGGCTGAGGGTGCCCTGCCCGATGATCGGTCGCTCGACAGGTGGCGGCAGCGCATCCGCGAAACGACCTTCGGCAACTACCATCTGTGCATGGGGCTGGCCATCGAAGCCCAGGGAGAGCCGCAGGCCGCCGAGGCCCATTACCGCGCAGCACTGCACAATGATCCAGGCTGTTCCGCCGCGTTCATGAGACTGCAAGGCTTGCTCGAGCATCAGGGACGATCGGCCGAGGCGCAGGCCATAGCTGCGCAGGCCGTGGCCATCAATCCTGCCTATCTGGCTGAGGCCGAGTTGGAACTGGCCCGGATCTACCTCGACCTGTCGGATATCGCGGCCTGCGAAGCCCAGTTGAAGTCCTATTTGGGGCGGCCAGGCGCGGTGCCGCTGCCGGCGGCGGCGCTGTTGCAGCGGATCGGAGAACTGCATGCCACGCATGGCCGGTTGGAGGAGGCGAAGCGCTACACCACCCAGGCGATCGCTCTCGCCCCCGACTTGGTCAGGCACAGCCTGACGCTTGCCCGGAAGCTCGTCGAGGATATGCGCATCGACGAGGCGGCGGCGGCGCTTGACTTCTATCTGAAGCAAAATCCCGGCCATGCCATGGCGTGGCATTTCGCCGCCATCGCGGCGCAAATGCAGGACCGCCTGGAAGACGCAATAGCCGCCTCGCGCGAATCCCTGCGCCTCCTGCCACAAATGCCGCCCAAGGTCCTGCTCGGTCTCTCCTTGCTGGCGACAGGGCGGTTGGAGGACGCGGAGGCAACCCTGCGCAAGGCAACCGCGGAGAGCGGCAATCAGTCCTGGGTGACCGCGATCCTCCAATGGTGCCTGATTGCCATGAACCGCCTTGACGCCGCAGCGGCCATTCCCGTCACGACCGAGCGGGATCGCTCCAACATGGCCATTCTGCATCTGCGGGCCGGACGGAAGGAAGAGGCGGTACGGGTTTTGAGCCAGATCTCCGACAGCGACGTCATTTCCTGGCACCGCATCTGGATCCACGTGAATCGGTGCCATGTGTACCTGGAGACCGGGCGCCTTTCGGAGGCCGAGGAGGCCATGCGCGCGGCGGTGTCTATGTCACCCCAGGTTACGCGCTTCTACATCCGTTGCCGGCCATGGGTGGCGGACCAGTTGATGGCTGTGGAGCGCAAGATCACGCGCTGAGCGCCAGAGGCCGGCCACCGGACGAATTATGATTTTGTTAGCAATAGCGTCGTATTGATCGGAGCGCATCGGCAGCGTCGTCCCCGGCTCGCCCGGTCGATCGCTTCCATCCCGCGGAATACATGCAAGAAACGTCATCGATGCGTATTGCCGTTCTGTGCCGTGGCTCCGTTGGCGAAGGGCTGGGGCACCTGTACCGCAGTTTCAGCTTTGCCCAGACGGCGGAGAGGACGGCCTTCGTTCGGGTTTTCGCGATCGCCGACAGCCTCTTCGCCTCCGTCTTTCACGGCTTGAGCCACCCGCCGGCGTTTGAGGCGCGGGAGGAAGACGCCATCAACCGGCTGGTCGCCTTCGCCCCGGATGTGGTGGTGACCGATCTGGTGGAACTGGAGGACCGCTCGTTCGAACGGGTTCGCCGCTGTTGCCGGTTGCTCGCCTCCATCTCTCCTGTGTTTCGGCACGCCGCGCAAACCGACCTCTTCTTCACCCGTGGCCACCCGCCGACCGGTCTGTCGGGACCGCGGGTCTATTCCGGCCTGCGCTACGCCATCCTGAACGCCCGGTGCCGGCCGATCGATCCAGATCGCTTCGGCGAGGCGGTGGCGGCCCCGGTGCTGTCGGTGATGATGTCGTTTGGCGGAGCCGACGCCGACAACCACTCCCGCGCGGTGCTGGAGGTGCTGCGGGATATCGAGCGGCCGCTTCTGCTCTGGGTCATGTTAGGCAACGGTTATCTGCATTCGCAGGACGAGCTTGCGGGCGCGGTGCGCGACAACCACCGCCATGAGATCATCATTGCCCGCACCAACCGCTCGATGTGGAGCGTCGCGTCCAACTGCGCCCTGGCCATCCTGTCCAGCGGGCTGTCCACCTTGGAAGCGATCTATGCCGGGCTTCCCGTCATCTCCATGCACCGGCTGAACGATCCCTCCCGCGAGGTGGTGACCGACTATGATCATCTGTGCCTGGAGGGTGGCCGGTTCGACAATGACAGCCATCTTGGCTTGAAGAAGATCGTTGAAGACCTGTTCGACGATCGCCAGCAATTGCTGCGCATGCGGACCCGGCAACAAGGGCTGCTTGATGGGCGTGGGGTCGAACGGGTCCTCGACGTTATCCTGGAGCATGCCCATGCGGCCGTGACGGAGAGCGCATGGACCGCGTAGGAGCCATCATCCTGGCACGGATGGACTCCCGGCGGCTGCCGGGCAAGGCACTCGCCCGCATCGGGAATCGATCCTTGCTATGGCATGTGGCTTGCCGGCTGCCCCGCCCGCTGTTCGATGCGCCGCCGGTCCTCGCCACGACGAACCGGGCAGTAGACGATCCGTTGGCGGCGGAGGCGGCAGCATTGGGCTTGACGGTGTTTCGTGGCGCGGTGGAGGATGTCGCCGGCCGCCTCCTGGCCGCGGCCGATGCCCAGAGGTTGGACGGTGTCCTCCGGGTCAACGGCGATTCTCCGTTTCTGGACGCCGGCCTGATCCACCGGGCGATGGGGATCTTTCGCCAGGGCCGCGCCGCCTGCGTCACCAACCTGCGGCCGCGCCGCCATCCCTACGGCGTAAGCGTCGAGTTGTTTCGGCCGACGGCCCTTCGCGTCTGCCTGGCGCGCAGCCTGAATCCGACCGACCGCGAACACGTCACGACCTGTCTCTACGCGCATCTGGACGCGACCGACCTGCATGCTCTGGACGGCGCGGACCAGAACCTCGGGCGCGACGACTGGCGGGTACGCCTGACGGTGGACGAACCGGCGGACCTGGATGCCCTGCGCTGCTTCGCCCTCAGTTGCTCCGTTCCATGGGATCGGGTCACTTATAGGCAGGCGGTCGCGAGCGGTCTGTTCCGCCTGCTTCCCGACGATTGGCCAGTCAGCGGTTTGCCCGGAGCGGCGCCGTCGCCCGCGCTGCCTCAGACACTTCGAACGCCCGCACAGCCCGACGGCAAGGTTCAATGATCACCCTATTCAACATCCGCCCCCGCGCCCTGAACGTTGGCAATGACATCATTGCCCTTGGCCTGCGCGCCTTCGTGAAAGAGGCGTTCGGCGACATGGTAAACCTGATCTCACTGCCGGCGACCGCCAAGTATGAGGCGCACGCCAAGGCCGGGCTCGACGCGGCGACCATCTACGAGATCAACCAGTACGGGCACGGCGTCATCGTGGGTGGCGGAAACCTCTACGAGAATGGCGAGTTGCAGTTCGATCAGAACGCACTGGCGGCCCTGGACGCGCCGCTGATGCTGTTCAGCCTGTCTATGGGGCGCATCTATGGACGCCTCGACCGGCTGGTGCGCCGGACCAACGCCATGCCGGACGACCGGGTCCGCGCGCTCAACGAAAAGGCTCTGGTCAGTTTCGCCCGGTGCGGCGCCACCCACGATTACCTGAAGGGGCTGGGCATCACCAAGGCGGCGCTGGGGGGCTGCCCGACCCTGTTCCTGGACGAGCTGGCCGATCGCCTGCCGGATATCCCCGAACCTAGCCGCGGCCAGGTTCTGCTGTCCATCCGCAATCCCGCGCTGATGAGCATCCCCTTGGACGCCCGCTCCCGCGTACGGGAAGACATCTGCGCGATCGTCGATCTGCTCGTGGCGCGGGGCTGGGGTCAACCCCGGCTGCTCTGCCATGACTACCGGGACATCGAGTTCGCTGCGTCGTTCAACGGCCTTGAGTTCATCTATGCAGACGACGCCGCCACTTTCCTGACCTTGCTTCGGTCGGCCCGACTTAACGTCACCTACCGGCTGCATTCCGCGCTGCCCTGCTTTGCCTTCGGCACACCGTGCGTGAAGATCTCCTACGATGAGCGCGCGCTCAGCTTGATGGAGACGGCGGGCTACGGCGACTGGAACATCGACATGGTGAAGACACCCCATGTTGCCGCCGCCGTCGCCGACCGACTGGACCGTTTGAGTGCGTTGCCTGCCATCCGCGCGGCGGCGCAGCCCCGGTGGGCCGCCTTGCGCGGTTCGATGCGCGCCGGCTTCGCCGATTTTGCCGCGGCCGTGCATACCTACCGGGACCATGGAGAAGGAAGTGTTCCGTTCCACGCCCCTCGGTCCTGAGCACATGGCGGCGCAGGACGTCAGCCCACGGCCCGAAGGCCGGAGACTGGCGTTTCGGGGAACTCTCCCAGGACAGGAACGAATCCGCTCCGCTATAGTGAGGCTACGGTGACTGGCGATTCCAAGGATACGGGCATGACCTCTGCCGTTCACATTGTTGCCGAGGCGGGCACCACCCACGAAGGCGACGTTGACACGGCCTTGCGGTTGATCGCGGCGGCGCAGGGCGCCGGCGCGGACTCGGTGAAATTCCAGTTCATCGATCCTGCCGGCCTCTATCTAACCCGTCTGCGCCAAGACGGCGCCCTGGTGGACAACCCGGTGGTGGCGGCTCGGGAGGCACAGCGCCTTTCCAGGGACGAATGGCACAGGGTCGCCGCGTACGCAGCCGAGCAAGGCATTCCGTTCTCCGCCTCCGTGTTCGACGTGGCGTATCTGCGCTTCCTGGAGACGCTGAACCCGCCCTACATCAAGATCGCGTCCACCGACACCAACAATCATGCACTGATCGAAGCCGCGTGTGCCGGTGGCCGGACAATCCTGCTGTCCACGGGGATGTCTGCGCTGGGAGAGATCGAGGCGGCGGTCGAGGTCGTCACTCGGGCCGGGGGAGACTTGGTTCTGATGCACTGCGTGTCGGCGTATCCCTGCCCGGCGGAGATCGCCAACGTCGGTTTCGTCGGCGTGCTGAAAGGGGCGTTCGACGTGCCGGTCGGTTTCTCCGATCACACGGAAAGTTCGGTGGCCGCGGTCGCTGCGGTGGCGTTGGGAGCAACCTGGATCGAAAAGCACATGACCCTGGACCGTGCGGCCAAGGGGTTCGATCACGCCTACGCCATGGAACCGGCGATGTTGGCGGCCTACATCGGCGACATCCGCGCGGCCGAGGCGGCGCTCGCCCCCCGGCACCCAAAGGTGGGGCCGCAGGAGAACGCAGTACGGACGCGGGCGCGCCGGTCCTTGTGGGCTGCTCGCGACCTGCCTGTCGGTCATGTCCTGAGCGCGGAGGACATCCTGGTGGTCCGGCCGGCCGGTCCCCTGGCCCCATCGGACCTTCCGCATGTCTTGGGGCGGCGGCTGGCGCGGCCCGTGATGGAGTCGACCGCCGTCCGGTTCGAGGATCTGGAATGAACCCCTACGGTCCCCTTCTTCCGGGTGGCGGGCACGGGGCACGCTTCGACCCGGCTCCCTTCGCCACCCCTGGGGCATTATCCACAGGGCTTGCGCCCTGCGGTTCTCAGCCAGCCGGCCCCGCGGTTTTGGCGATGGTCGAGCGTGTGGCCGAAAGCTACCGCGCCATGAAGCGCGACCAAGCCGGTCTTCCATTGGCTTGGTTGCCGGCCGGCGAGTGGGCGATCGCGCTCAGAAGTCGGACAGACCTGTACGACGCCTTGTCCGAGGACCGGATCGAGCCTGCCGCCGACATCCTCAGCGGGTTCTGGCGCAATGAACTGGCGCCCATAGTCAAGGAATACGCCACCCACGCGGCCCTGGCCGCCGGCGACGACGAGGCCGCGCGCCGCTTCCTGCACAACGTGGTCCGCAATTGGCTGATCTGGCGCGCCCTGACCAATGCCCCGACAGCCGCCCTGGCTACCCCGCCGGTGGGCAATCCCTGGGGCTGCATGATCGAGGGCACAGTGGTGGCGCCTAAGGCCTCGCGCTACCATCTGATGGCCCGCGAACTCGCTGGAATGGTCGGGTCACTCTCCACCCCGGTCGTCGCCGAAATCGGCGGCGGCTATGGTGGGCTGGCGGAGTTCTTCCTGCGCGATCAGCCCCATGGTGTGTGGCTGGACTACGACCTGCCGGAAACGGCGGTCATCGCGGCGTTCTTCCATCTGGGCAGCCGCGGCGGCGACCGGGTGGTCCTGTACGGCGAGGGACCGACGCCCACCCGGCGCGACATGTTGCGCCCCGGTCTCACATACATCATGCCAAACTACGCCATACGCGACTTGGCGCCGTTATCGGTCGATGCGGCGGTCAATATGTTCAGCCTGTCGGAGGTGGGGCGGGAACCGCTGGCCGCCTATCTCGAGCGCATCGAGGCCATCACCGCCGGCTGGTTCGTCCATCACAACATGGATAGGCCCGGCGTCGTTCAGCATGGCCATGAACGCATTCCGGCATCCACCTTTCGTCTGGATCCGCGTGCGCTGCCCCTGGTCGCCACCGGCTTCGATCCGTTCCACGGCCCGGACGGCGACTATCGCTGGTTCATCCATCGCCGGTCCGAACGCCCATGAACATGCGCGAAGCCGATATCCGCCCGCAGCAGTTCGACGATCTGCGTATGGAGGCGCGCGCGCGGGATGTGGCATGGCTGCGGTCGCGCCACGCCACTTTCGCTGCCGCCAACTGCCCGGCCTGCCAAGGCCGGGCCGACCGCGCCGCCTACGAGAAACTGGGATTCCGCTGGGACCGTTGCGGCGTCTGCGCGACCGCGTTCATGAATCCGCGGCCCTCGCCCGAAACTCTCGCCGAATTCTATGCGCGGTCCGAACTGTACCGGGTCTGGAACGACGTCATTTTTCCAGCCACCCGGGATGTGCGGCGAACGCGCATCTTCCGGCCACGGATGGACCGGCTGCTGGACCTGTGCGTCCGTCATGGCCTCGCGGGCGGTTGCTTGGTGGAGGTCGGCGCCGCCCACGGAATCCTCTGCGAGGAAGCGGGCCGTACCGGGCGTTTTTCCCGGGTGATCGCGATCGAACCATCCGCGGTCCAAGCACAGACCTGTCGCGACCTCGGGATCGAGACACTCGAAGCGCCGGTAGAATCGGTATGCGGCCTCGACGGCGTGGCGGACGTCGTCGCCGCCTTCGAGGTGGTGGAGCATCTGTCGGATCCTGCCGCCGCGGTCCGAGCCATGACCCGGCTTTTGAAGCCGGGCGGGCTGCTCATGCTGAGTACGCCAAACGTCGATGGTTTCGAGATCGCCACCTTGGACTCTGCGTCGGACTCCGTCTATCCCGAGCATGTGACCCTGTTCACCCCCATTGGAATGCGGCGGATGGTGGAAGACGCGGGGCTGGCCCTGGTGGAGTTGTCGACCCCCGGCCAGTTGGACGCCGACATCGTGCGGGGAAAGGCAATGTCCGGAGTCCTCGACCTGTCCACCCAGCCCTTCCTGCACCGGGTGCTGGTTGAACGGTGGGAGGAACTTGGCGGCCCCTTCCAATCCTTCCTGGCCGCGTCCGGCCAATCATCGCACATGTGGTGCGCGGCGCGGCGCGTGGTGTGAGGAGCAGTACGGCATGCGCGTCGCGGTGATCGATTACGGCATCGGAAATGTCCAGTCGGTGCTGAACGCTTGCCGGCGACTGACGGCGACGGCCGAGCGGGTGACCGACGGAGTGGCCCTCATGGCATTTGCTCCCGACCGCATCATCTTGCCCGGTGTCGGTGCCATCGGAACGGCTTTGCAACGCCTGCGTGAGACCGGTCTCGACACTGCTCTGGCCGACCGGGTGCTGGGGGGCGGCACCCCGTTCCTGGGCATCTGCGTAGGCATGCAGATGCTGGCAGACGCCTGCGAGGAGTTCGGCAGCCACCAGGGCTTGGGCTGGATCCCAGGCCGGGTTGTGCGGTTGGGCGCCGGCAACCCAACCCTTCGGGTTCCGCATGTGGGCTGGAACACGGTGCGGGCCTGTCACCCGGACGACCCGCTGTTCGGCCCGTTGGACGGGCGGGACTTCTACTTCGTCCATTCCTACGCCATGGACTGCCCCGCCGATTTCGTTGCCGCTACCACGAAGTATGGCGGGCCGTTCGTGTCGGCCGTGCGGCGCGGCGCCATCCTGGGCGTCCAATTCCATCCGGAGAAAAGCACGGCCGCGGGAGCCGATCTGCTGGCCCGCTTCCTGGAGGACGGGTGATGCACAAGCGGCGGCTGATCGCGGTGCTGTACCTGAAGGACGGCTGGATGGTGCGCAGCGAGGACTTCGCGATCCACAATTTCATCGGCGACCCCGTGGCCCACGTGGAGCGGATGGCGCAGTGGGACGTTGACGAGTTGGTCGTTCTGGACATTGGGGAGGAGGCATCGCGCTTTGACCACCACCGCCTGGACTACCGTTACGCGCCGGTGACCACGGTGCTGGACTTTATCAACCGCGTCGGGGGACAGTGCTGCATGCCGCTGACCTTCGGCGGCCGAATCCGCACGCTGCAAGATGTTGTGCTGCGCATCCAGAACGGGGCGGACAAGGTGACCCTGAACACCGCCCTCGATCAATCGCCCGACCTGGTGACGGATGCGGCGCGCGCCTTCGGATCGCAGGCGGTGGTGGCGAGCATCGACTACCGGATACTGGAGGGCAAGGCGCGGGTCTTCACCGGGGGAGGCATCCAATACACCGGTCATGATGCAGTCGCCTGGGCTCGACGGGCCCAGGATCTGGGCGCGGGCGAGATCCTGCTAAACGCTATGGACCGGGACGGCATGGCCGGCGGCTTCGACCTCGACACCATCGCCGCCGTCGCGGACGCCGTTTCCATTCCTGTCATCGCCTGCGGCGGTGCTGGGCGCAACGACCATTTCCTGGCCGTGCTCAGCCAAACCCCCGCAATGGCCGTGGCGGCCGGCAACATCTTCCACTTCAAGGAAAACGCTTATCCCGTGGCCAAGGCTTTCCTGCGCAGCCACCTGGAGGATATCCGATGACCCAAGAGGGCATTCCCTGTCCGACGGAACCGCCGGCGCTTCGGTGGTGCACGCACTGCGTCTATCCCGCAAGCTCCGCTCTTCCTATGGCATTCGACCGGAACGGCGTCTGCTCGGGATGCCGGGTGCACCGACTGCGCAGCCAACTGGATTGGGACGCTCGGCTGCAGGAACTTCTGGACTTGGTGGAACCCTATCGCCGACCGTCCGGCTATGAATGCGTGATCGGCGTGTCGGGTGGCAAGGATAGCTATTTCCAGACCCATTTCGTCACCGAGAAGCTGGGCTTGCGACCACTTCTGGTGACCTACAACGGCAACAACTATCTGGAAACCGGCTGGCGCAACCTGATGCGCATGAAAGAGGTCTTCAAGACCGACCATCTTGTCGTAAGCCCCTCCGTAGACATGCTGATCCGCATGAACCGGTTGGGCTTCCGCAAGACGGGGGACATGAACTGGCACGCTCATGCGGGCATCCAGACTCTTCCCATGAAGATCGCCACCCGGATGGGCATCAAGCTGGTGTTCTATGGCGAGCACGGCTGGACACTGGTCGGCGGTATGTTGTCGGTGAACGACTATCCCGAGTTCACGGCCCGTTGGCGTAAGGACATGGCATTGCGCGGGTTCGACTGGCACGACTTCGTGGGCGACGAAGAGGACCCCGTTGAGGAGGGGGAGCTTGAGTGCTTCAAGTACCCGTCCGACGAGGAGATCGTGGCCAATGGCACGCGCGGCATCTACATCGGCAACTATGACCGCTGGGATGCCAACGCTCATTCCAAGCTGGTGACCGAGCGCTATGGCTGGCAACCCTCCCCTGTCGCGTTCGACCGCACCTACCGCACCATGTCCAACCTGGATGACCGATACGAGAATGGTGCACATGACTTCATGAAATACATCAAGTTCGGCTATGGCCGCGGCACAGACCACGCCTGCAAAGACATCCGCGACGGCTACATGAGCCGTGAGCAGGGAATCGCCATGGTTCGCAAGTACGATCAGGTTCGCCCCTCGGATCTCGATTTCTGGCTGGACTATGTGGGGCGGACGGAGGAATGGTTCGATGGGATCGCTGATCGCTTTCGCAGCCCGCGGGTCTGGGGCCGGAAGGCTGATGGTCAATGGATCAAGCGCAACATCTGGGAGTCGGCGGCGTGCCCGGTGCCTGAATGAGATCGGATGGACCGTCTGCCGCCGGAGTGTTTAAGGCTTTGTTGGCAGGTGTCGCATAGTCTTGTGCGCACGGCAGCGCGCGACAACCATCCTCATGATGCGGCAGCGTAATCGCAGGCGGTGAAATGGCACGTGTTTTGGTCACAGGAGGGGCAGGCTACATCGGTTCCCATGTGTGCAAGCAGCTGGCGCGCCGCGGGCACGAACCCGTCGTTTTCGACAATCTCAGCCGTGGGCGGCGCGAGTTGGTAAGATGGGGACCGCTGGAGATTGGAGATGTCTCGGACGCCACTGCGCTGGACCGGGTGTTCCAGCGGTATCGGCCGGACTGCGTGATGCACTTCGCGGCTCTCGCATATGTCGGCGAGTCGATGAGCAATCCTGGCCCCTATTACCACGTCAACGTTACTGGCAGCCTGACGCTGCTCGACGCAATGCGCCGGCACGGCGTGAAGATGCTGGTGTTCTCCAGCACCTGCGCGACGTATGGCATTCCGGATGTCGTGCCGCTGACCGAAAGCCATCCTCAACGCCCCATCACCCCCTACGGCACCAGCAAATTGATGGTCGAGCACGTTCTGACCGACTATAGCCGAGCCTACGACATCGCCTCGGTCGTGTTGCGCTACTTCAACGCCGCGGGGGCCGATCCCGATGGAGAGATCGGAGAGTTGCACGATCCCGAAACACACGCCATTCCGCTTCTGCTCATGACGGTGGATGGCCGGATTCCATGTTTCGATGTCTACGGCACGGATTTCCCAACGCCGGACGGCAGTGCGGTCCGGGACTACATCCATGTTTGCGATCTTGCCGATGCCCATGTCCGTGCGCTCGACTATCTCCGCGACGGTGGCCGGAGCGTCGCGCTCAACCTTGGGACGGAACGCGGAACGTCCGTCCTGCAGTTGCTGGAGGTCGTGGAGCAGGTGACCGGCCGCGCTGTTCCCCACCGGCTGCTGCCGCGACGGCCCGGCGATCCGGCGATCCTCGTGGCCGACGCGGCCATGGCGCGGAAGACGCTGGGTTGGGCACCGACGGTCACCGACATCGCCGACACAGTCACGACCGCCTATGCTTGGATGCGCCAACGGTCCCCAGCCATGACCGAAGGGGCGGTCGAGACCACCCCTTGCGCCCTTCATGCAGGCGGCGTGTCCCGATAACGGCCGATCTCCTGATAAGGAGCGCCGTCGCCACGCGGCGCGAGTCCCAGATAGTCCAACTCCCAGGCGTGGCTGTTCTTGGACAGACGCACCGCAGTTCCGTGCACAGAATCCAAGAAGGGGACCAGCCGGTCCAGGCAAGCTGCGCGCCATGCCCGCAGGTCCCGCGGCGCGCACAGATAAGCCTTGCCACCGCCGCACAGGAACAACCGTATGTCGTGCGGCCGGTCGCGCAAATGGTCGAATACTGCATGGGTTACGCAAACGGTATCTGGATTGAAGAAATCGTCCACGCTGATGACGCCGCCATCGGTCATCAGCGGAATGCATAGATCAAGGTCGCTGCGCACGGCGTCATAAGAATGCTCGCCGTCGATGTGCAGGAAGCGGCAGCTGCTCCTGTATGCGTCCGCCAGCCCCTGCCGGCGAACGTGACGGGAACAGGCGGCCAGGAGTTCGATACGGGCCGTCCCGTTGCAGCCGGCGGCGGCGATATTGGCCAGCACCCCATCCCGGTCCAGGTCCCGGTCGATGCCACAAAAACGTTCGCCCGCCCGCAGATTCAGGCAGATGGCAGCAGCGCCTGTGCCGCGGAACACCCCGATCTCCAGTCCGTCGCCGGCAATGCCCTGCTCCGCCTGGGTGCGGAAAATGAAATCCCAGACGCCATAGGAGGTGACTGACATGCCCCCATGGGCCGGAGTCAGCGACAGGATGGCATCGCGTCGGTCCACCATGCTCCCGCCGGGCCGCCGTTCGGGTTGAGGTCGGCTCGGCTTTACCGTGGCCGACGCATGGAGTTCAGCGTACAGGGTGGCGTAGCGTTCGGCTTGGCGCTCTAGGGTGCACTCGCGCTTTACGAAGTCCCGGGCGGCATGCCCCCGGAGTTCCAGTTGTCGGCGATCAGACACCGTGTCCGCCAGGGCGCGGGCCAGATCTCCCGCCTTGTCTCCGGTCGCGAGAAACCCCCGCTCGGTCCCGCCCACCAGATCGATAAGACCGCCAATCGGAAACCCCAGCACCGGAGTGCCGCAGGCCAGGGCCTCCAACGCGGTGTTGGGGTAGTTGTCCTGTCGGCTGGGCACCACCAGCAGATCCGCCATGCTGTAGTACATCGCCATCTCGTCGTCGTTCGTCACGGCGCCTGCTTCGACCACCCGCACCCCAGCCGAATGGGAGACCGTTCCCTGGCCGACCAAAACCAGGACACAGCCGTCGGGACACGCAACCGCACGAAGCGCCTCTTGCAGCATATCCAACCCCTTGCGGGAATCGGTCAGGTCATGGGCGACGAACAGGAGCACGAGGGCGTCGCGCCCAATCCCCAGCCGGTCGCGCAGGGCACCGGCATTGCGCGGACGGAACCGATCGCTGTCGAGGCCATAGGGGATGACATGTACCGGGCGGTCCTGGAACAGGGCGCTGCGCCGCACCTGATCGGCGAGCCAGCGGCTGGGGGTCACCACATGCAGTGGCCCCGTGAAGAACGCCAAGGCCGCGCGCTTGCGGGCCAGCACATGGGCCGACAGATCGTCGCGATCTCTGGACTCCAAAACGGGGCAGCATCCGCAGCGATTTGTAAACCCTACGCAGTCCCCGGTGTAGTGACAACCTCCGGTTAGGGCATGCTGGTCGTGCAGCGTCCAGACCAGAGGCACGTCCGCCGGACGGGCTGCCAGGAAATGGCTCCAATCCACAAGACCACGGGTCCAGTGAAGGTTGATGACATCGGCGGGCATCAATCGCCGTTCCAACAACTCGGCACGGGCCGCACGCTCGGAATGGAACGGTGAAAAAGGCCGTATGAGAGCTGGGTATGCGGCCTCCTCAGCGCGTATCGCCGCTTCACGCTCCTGCCAGTCCGCGATCTCCGCCGGTGTCTCCGGACGGACGACGACGACATCGGGGTGTGGATCGTCTTGTCGCGACACATACAACTTTCGATCGATCCCGATGCGCCCCAACCCTTGAAATAGCCGGTACGCCGCGCGGGCTGCTCCGCCATTGGTATCGAAGGTGTTCAGCAACGCTACTCGCATACCGGGCCACGCCATTCCATTCCTTGAAGCCAAAGAATAGCTGACCTGCTCGATGTTCCGCCATGGCTATCCTTCGGCGAACCGGAGTTGGGACAGTAGCCCGGAGAAGCTCGGCACGCGTCCACAGGCGATCGACGGTGTCAATCGGCTTCCAATTTCCAGCCACGCTTGCGGTTGCAGAACTCGTTGTCCAGGGAGTCCACGGGAGGGGCCTGTGGGCCCCCCTGGGCAACGGACGGGGGGAAGGCTTTGGATCAGGAGCGGTTCTTGAACCGCCAGCTCTCGTTGCCGGTTTCCAGGATGTCGCAGTGATGGATCGTGCCCCTGAGCGTGGTGTAGGACCTGGGTCGCTCATCATGTTCTCCGGCTTGTCTGGCCGGATGGTCAGGCAGCCACGGCGGGCAGGCTGACGAGGGGATCATCGCCGAGCGGGGCGATGGTTTCCAGCGTCATGTAGGGCCACGGTAACGATTCCTTCCACGAATTCACACATCGGCCCGGTCGGTCCGAAAATGCGCCCGCCAAGTCGATGCCGGTGGCGACAAGCCTCTACAGCTTCACGATTTCCAGCAATCGGCACCCCGGTTCCTTGAGAGTGCCGTCGGCGTGGAGGTAGTGGTAGAGCGTGCTTGAGGGGATATCGCCCAGCTCGCGGCAGATCTGGGGAATGCTGCGTGTCTGGTCGGCCATCAGGTGCTGGGCGTAACGCAAGCGCTCGACCGTCATGATGCGCGGTCGTCCGCCCTGGCGGCCACGGGCACGGGCCGCGATCAGGCCTTCCTGGACCCGTTGCCGGATCAGGTTGCGTTCCATTTCTGCAAAGGCGGCCTGGATCTGCAGAAAGGCGCGGCCGGCCGGAGTGCTGGTGTCCATCGGCGTGTTCAGCGCCCGGAAGGCGATGCCTTTCTTCTCCAGGTCCTCGACCAGCCCGATCAGGTCGCGCGCCCGACGGCCGAGCCGATCAAGGTCGAGCACCACCAGAACATCACCGGGGCGCAGGTAGTCCAGGCAGGCGGTTAGGCCGGGACGCTCGGCATGGAAACCGCTTGTCCGGTCCTCGAAAATCCGTGAGCAGGGGACCACCTGCAAGGCATCGCGTTGACGGTCCAGAACCTGACGGTCCTCCCGTGTCGAAACCCGGGCATACCCGATTGCTGCCATGGTGCCCTCCGTCTGCCGGTCACGGCGTCCGGCGCGGTCTGTGTTGGGGACACAACCTCCGCTCCTCCCGATAACCTTTGCCGGAGGAAGGGTTTTCGGCAATAGATTTCTCCGGCTTTCTCGTGAAGCGGATGGCGCGGTCGGCATCGAATGATGCGCTGCGTCTGGAACTCACGACAAAGAGGTGTTTGTCGTGAGTCTCGTCCCCCATGCCCCTGGTCAGCGACACCGCCTACCCTCGTCTGGAGATCAATACGTCCGCGATGGAGGTGGCGCGCTTCACGCCGACGCCGGCGGAAATCGCCTTCGTTCGCCGCCGCGCCCGCCAGGATGGCGTGCGGCTGGCTCTGCTCGTTCTGCTCAAGAGTTTCCAGCGGCTCGGGTACTTCGTCGCTTTCGAAGACATCCCTCCCGTCATCGTCGAGCATGTGGCGGACGCGGTCCCCGGCCTGACCAACCCCGCCACCGTGCTCGCCGACTACCAGACCTCCACCTATCGCAGCCGGCTGACCAGCTTGGTCCGGGAGTACGCCGGGGTCGCCGCCTTCGGCCGCCTAGTTCTACTGTGTCATAAAGCTCGCGATTGATGGCAGCATGGACATCGCTGGAGGGTTCTGGCGAGCATTCTGGCGATTGCGATGCGCAGGGTGGCGATTGAGGTCGGGACGTGGCGCTCAGGGCGCGTCGGCGGCGGCCCCGCGGGGTCGGAAGCTTTCGGGAAGGTTAGGCGCTTGGAGGCGCCCGGAGCGAGGTGGTGCTGAGGGGGGAATCGCCGCCCGTTCCCTGATCAGGAATCCGTAGGCGGCGATGCACAGCGTCGCGTGATGGTGGAATCCGCGCCAGCCCCGGCCCTCATAATGGCCGAGGCCGAGTTCCTGTTTGAGTTCGAGGTAATCGCGTTCGATGCGCCACCGCAACTTGACGGTCTCTACCAAGTCGTCGAGCGACATTGTCTCCGGCAGTGTCGACAACCAGGACTTGGTCGGCTTCTCTTCGTCCTCGGGCCATTCGATCAGCAGCCACTCCTCCGGGCGACGCTCCGCCCGTTCCTCGTCGCGGTGCGCGGCGTGAACGCGAACGGCGGCGAAACGGGAGGTCAGCGGCGCGTTCGTGCCTTCCCGCCACGTCACGGAGCGCCAAGCCTCCGGCGCCAACCCTTCGGCCAGAGCCTTTACCGAGATCGGTTCATGTCCAGGGGCGCGGCGTAGGAGCTTCGGCGGCCGCCCTTTGCCGCTCCACGGCTTGGGCGGCAGCGGCTCCACACCGGGCGGCCAGACGGTCAGCGAGGACTGGACTCCGGCGACGTAAGTCAGCCCCAGCGCGGTCACGCCTTCGCGCAGGGCGGTGTCGTTGCCGTAGCCTGCGTCCATCAGCACCACGCCCGGCGGCAGACCCGCCGCCATGGCCGTGCGGATCTGGTCCAGCGCGATGGCGGGCTTGGTCTGGAAGAGGACCCCGTCCGGGACGCCGGTCCGCACCCGGCGCTCCGCGTCGCCGGCCCATGTCTCCGGTAGGTACAGCCGGAAGGCGACGGGAAGGCTGGCGTGGTCGGTTGCCAGCGACAGCGACACGGCGACTTGGCAATTGTCCTGCTTGCCGATCTGGCCGCAGTACTGGCGCGTCACGCCAACGGAATGGCGCCCCTTCTTCGGCATGCCAGTATCGTCGATGATCCAGGCGCGGACCGGGCCGCGTTCCAACAGCGCCGGCAAAACCAGATCGTGCACCCCGGCCAGCACAGCGGCATCGTCCCAGGCCGCCTTGGCAACAAAATGGTGCAAGGACTGATGGGCGGCGCCGACACGTTCCGGCTCCACCCGCGCCGCCATCGGCTCGACGCTCTTGCGCTCGCCTGGAAGGATCAATCCGGTGCAATAGGCACGAAATGGCGCCGCGCGATCAGCGTGACCTAAAGCCGGCGCCAAGCGCTCGACATACGCCGCGAACCGTGATTCAATGCCGTCTGCGGTGCCAAGGCGAGCCATACCGCCTCTCATGAACGAAGCATGAATCCCCTTATTACAACGAACCTCTGTACCATTCCAGATTTTATGACACAGTAGAACTAGCAGGGTGCGGAAAAAGGCTTTTGCGTCGCGAGGGAGGGGGATTTTCGGCAAGATTAGGAAAGGCCGAAGCAAGATACTGGTGGTATCTTGCAAGGTCTTGACGCGAGATTGCCGGAAAGAACCCGACCGCAGCAGCAAAATGGTTTTTCCGCACCCTGCTAGCGCGCACCGTGGCGCAGGCGGCGGCCGCCGAAGCCGCCCGGATGCGCGACGACGTCGCCGACATCATCAACGCCGTGATCGAGGAGTTGGTACGCCGGCGCTTCGAGTTGCCGGCTTTCGGCACTCTGGCGAAGATCGCCACCGCGGCCCGTGCTGCGGCAAACCGGGACTGCCACCGGCACATCGCCAATACCCTGCCGACCGAGGCACGCCGGCGCCTGAACGAGTTGCTGACGCTGCCGCCCGGTCAGGCGCGCACCGCCTGGGACCGGGTGAAGGCCGAACCGAAGCGGTCGACGCCACACACCACATGCGGGATTTCCTGCACCATCTCGACTGGCTGCGGGCGCAGGGCGCCGGCACCGCAGTGTTCGCCTCCCTCCCGGCCGCCAAAGTCCGCAGCTTTGCCGCCGAGGCGCGCACCCTGACCGCCAACGTCCTGGCCGACATGGTCGAGGCCAAGCGGCTGACCCTGATGGCGGCGCTGCTGCAGAGCCAGATCGCCCGGACCCTCGACGATCTCGCCGACATGTTCGTTCGGCAGATGCAGCGAACCCACGCCCGCGCGAAGGAAGCCCTGGCCGCCGAGCAATTGCAGCGGTTCGGGCACGCCGAGGCTCTGATCGCGCTGCTGCGCGACACCGTGATGGCCTGCCAGAGCGAAGAGCCACCGGAGCAGCGGCTGGCCAAAGTCGAGGCGCTGCTTTTGCCCGATGCCGACGGCATCCTGGAGCGGTGCGCGGCGCATACCTCCACGACCGAGCACGGCCATCTTCCCTTCCTGGCCCGCTTCGCCCGCGGTCAACGCCGGCTGTTCCTGCGGTTCCTGGCGGCCGTGCCTCTCGCCTCGACCTCGCAGGACCGCAGCCTGGAAGAAGCGATCGCCTTCGTGCTGGCGCATCGCGACCGGCGCCGGCCCACGCTGCGCGTCGCCGGGATCGACCTGTCCTTCGTGCCTCCGTCATGGTGGCCTCTGGTGGCCGGACAGAAGACCCGCGATCCGGCGCCGGCGACCGTGAGCCGCCAGCTCTTCGAGCTGTGCGTGTTCACCCAGGCGATGATCGAACTCAAGTCGGGGGATCTGTGCATCCCCGGCAGCGACACCTACGGCGACTACCGCGACCAGCTGGTGCCGTGGGAAACCTGCCGGCGGGAGATGGCCACCTACACCGAGCAGGCCGGTCTGCCGACCACCCCGACCGCCATCGTCGCCGCGCTCCGGGAGCAGCTGTCCGCCACGGCCAAGGCCGTCGATGCCGGCTTTCCCGCCAACGAGCATGTTGTGATCACCAACGGCAAGCCGACCCTCAAACGCCTGCGCGCCCAACCCGAAATCGCCGGTGCGGCCGCGCTGGAGCGCAGTTTGAAGGAACGGCTGACGCCGATCGATCTCATCGACGCCCTGGCCGACACCGAGCACTGGCTGAACTGGACCCGCCACTTCGGCCCGGTCTCCGGGTTCGATGCCAAGATCGACCAGCCGCGGGAGCGCTACCTCGCCACCGCTTTCTGCTACGGCTGCAAGCTGGGTCCGTCGCAGGCGGCGCGGGCCATGAAGACGCTGGACCGGCGGCAGATCGCCTTCCTCAACCAGCGCCACGTCACCGAGGAGGCCCTCGACGCAGCGATCGCCACCGTCATCGATGCGTACGCCGGTTTCCGTCTGCCGCGGCACTGGGGGAGCGGGCGCTCGGCCTCGGGCGACGGGACGCAGTGGGATCTCCACCCGCAAAGCCTGATGTCCGAGTACCACATCCGTTACGGCGGCTATGGCGGGATCGGCTACTATCTGGTCTCGGACACCTACATCGCGCTGTACTCCCGCTTCATGGCCTGCGGAGCGTGGGAGGGCAACGCGATCCTGGACATCGTCAGCGACAACCGGTCGGCCATTCAGCCGGACACCCTCCATGCCGATACCCAGGGCCAGAGCGCCCCGATCTTCGGCCTGGCCTATCTACTCGGCATCCAGCTGATGCCGCGCATCCGCAATTGGCAGGACCTGCATTTCTACCGACCCGACAAGGACACCCACTACCCGCACATCGACAGCCTGTTCACCGCCACGGTGGACTGGACCCTGATCGAAGCTATGCTGCCCGACATGCTGCGCGTCGCCGTCTCGATCAAGGCCGGGCGGATCCGGCCCTCGACGATCCTGAGCCGGCTCAGCACCTACAGCCGCAAGAACAAGCTGTATTTCGCCTTCCGGGAGCTGGGCCGGGTGGTCCGGACGATCTTCCTGCTGAAATTCCTGTCCTCGCTCGAACTGCGCCACCTGATTCAGGCGGTGACCAACAAGAGCGAGCTGTTCAACAAATACGTCCAGTGGGTCGCCTTCGGCGAAAGCGGGCTGATCACCGAGGGGGTGCGGGATGAGCAGCGCAAGCTCATCAAGTACAACCACTTGGTGGCCAACCTGCTGATCTTCCACACTCTTGTCTCGATGACCCGATCCCTCGACCAACTGGCGGCCGAGGGCGTTGCTGTCGAGGAGGAAGCCCTGGCCGGCCTGAGCCCATACCAGACCGAACACATCAACCGCTTCGGGAACTACACGCTCGACTTCACCCGCGTCCCAGCGCCCCTGCCCGCCGACGGACAGGCTGCGGCGCCGGGTTCGGGCCCGGCCCAAGGGCGGCTTCCCGGCGTGCTATCCGGCCATGTGTGAATTCGTGGAAGGAATCGTTACCATGGCCCGCGTGGGCAAGCGCGGTCCTGGAGAAATGCACGCGGCAGCGTTGCCACGTCGCCTGGAAGACGCGGGTAACGGCGGCCTTGATGCCGCCATGGGCGTCGGAGATCACCAGCTTGACGCCGTTCAGCCCCCGGCGTTTCAGCTTGCGCAGAAACTCGATCCAGAAGGTCTCGGCCTCCGACGGGCCGATGTCCATGCCCAGCACCTCGCGCCTCTCGCGCAAGCTTTGCTTGCGCTGACGGCGGCAGGCGAAGCGGAGCTTCGCTGGGAGCCGGCCGTCGGTGTTGACCGCCACGGCAATGGTGACGGCCACCGAGACGATGCGCCCGTTCTGGCGCACCTTCACGTAGGTGGCGTCCAGCCACAGGTAGGGCCAATCGCCTTCGATGGGACGGCCAAGAAAGGTCTTCACCCGTTCGTCGATCTCCTCGCACAGCCGGCTGACCTGGCTTTTGGAGATGCCCGACATCCCCATGGCCTGGACCAGATCGTCCACCGAGCGTGTCGAGATTCCCTGGATGTAGGCCTCTTGGTTCACCGCCGTCAGCGCCTTCTCGGCCATCCGCCGCGGCTCCAAAAAGCCTGGGAAGTAGGAGCCCTTGCGCAGCTTAGGAATGCGCAACTCGACGGTGCCGGCCCGGGTCTCCCAATCGCGGTCCCGGTAGCCGTTGCGCTGGACCAGACGCTCGGCCGAGCGTTCGCCATGCCTGGCGCCGGTCAGCCCTTGAACTTCCATCTCCATCAGGCGCTCGGCGGCAAAGCCGATCATCTCACGCAGAACATCGGCATCCGCGCCCTTCTCAAGCATCGCGCGAAGCGCCATCATCTCGTCGGTCATCGTGGTCACCTTCGGTGGAGGTTGTGTTGTGGTGACCAGACTCTACCGAAGAACCACGATGACCGCCCGCTGTGGATAACCGGCCCGCCTACGCCAGCCATCAGAGGGCGCTGCGGCGGGCCGGTTCCCCACAGCTCCTACACCACCTCGTGGGACACGACCCAGTGATGTGTCAGCCGGTCGAGCAAAGCGGTGGTCATCTTGGCGTCGCCAGCGAACACCGTCGGTCATTCAGCGAAGCTCAAGTTGGTGGTGATCAACACCGAGGTCTGCGAGTACAACTGGCTGAGCTCGGCCATCAGCGCCATCAGCTCATGCCGTTCCATGGCAGCCCTCCCGCACCGCGCGCAGGCGGTCGTAGCGCCCGCAGTCGGCGGCCGGCTCGATGGACAGCGTCAGCGTCGTCGCCGCGGCCCAGGCGGGTCCGCACCGTCGCCAGGGCTGGCGGCAAATCCCAGTCCCGGAACGGCGCCCCGTTGCGCAGCGCCCCCGGCTTGCGGACGAGAACCGGCAGGTAGTGCAGCGGATTGTACCGCGTGTGGCCGTGCCCGAAAGCCCGTGGGTGCTCGGCGACGATCGCGCCGTTGAACCACACCACGATCCGTGTCGCGTAGGCGCGGACCTGCACCGGCTTGCCGGCGGCGACCGCGGCCACGCTGTAGCGGTTGCGGTCAAAGTGGATGAGGCAGGTTTTCGAGCCGCTGAGCGTGGCCTCGTGGAAGCCGTCGAAAGGATCGCTCACGGTGATCAGCGCCGGCCGCTCCGCCTGGAACACCTCCCACACCGTCCGGCTCTTATCCTCTGGATGCGACGTCTGTTGGGCCCAGACGATCACCTCGTTTCCCCACCTTGCTGCGGGTGGGCGGCTCCCCCGGCGGCGCCCGGCCGAAGGCGGTGGTTTGCCGCGACGATCAGAGCGGCGCCCTGATCCATGGCGCCCTGGTGGCGCCGGAGGGCTGGTCGCACTGGCTGGTGAAGTTCCGCGGCAAGGACGATCCGGCGGACATCGGTCCGATCGAGCAGGCCTATGCCGGGATGGCGCGCGCCGCCGGTTTGACCCTGCCGCCCACCTGTCTGCTGCCGAGCGGAAGCCCGAAGACGCCGGCCTACTTCGCAGCGCAGCGGTTCGACCGTGTCGGTCCGGCCGGCCGGCTCCACCTTCATACCAAGTTCATGAAGTTTTGACCTGTGTGGCCCACGGATAACCACAGGTTGATTGAATGCGGTCAGGCTTGTTGATGAGGGAGTTCCTGGCGCGGCAACAGGCGTCGATAATGTGCTTTGTGTCGGTGAACAGGCGGTGCGAGAGGACGGTTTCCCGCATCACCTGCCAGAGGCGTGAGCTGGCCCCCACGGGCTGGACGGCGGAATAGCGTTCGTTGGCTCTGACCGATGGTCGGTTGGTTGTTTTCTATGCGGCGACGGCCGCGGGTGCCGGGGCGAGCCCCGGCACCCGCGGCGCGGAAAAAATTTCGTCGGGGGTTTGGTACCCGAGCGCCTGATGGGGGCGCAACCGGTTGTAGCTGTCGATCCAGCGGCCGATGCCCTGACGGGCTTCGGTGCCCGTGGCGTAGGCGCGCAGATAGACGTCCTCGTATTTCAGGCTGCGCCACAGGCGCTCGATGAAGATGTTGTCCATGCAGCGCCCCTTGCCGTCCATGCTGATGCGGATCCCGGCGGCCTCCAGCACGCCGGTAAAGGCGGAACCGGTGAACTGGGCGCCCTGATCGGTGTTGAAGATGTCCGGCGTCCCGAACCGGGTGATCGCCTCCTCCAGCGCCGCGACGCAGAAATCGGCGTGCATGGTGTTGGACAGCCGCCACGCCAGCACCTTACGGCTGTGCCAGTCCATCACCGCCACCAGGTACAAAAAGCCCTTGGGCATCGGGATGTAGGTGATGTCGGCCGTCCACACCTGGTTGGGCCGGTCGATGACGAGATGGCGCAGCAAATACGGCCACACCCGGTGCTCGGGAGCCGGCTTGCTGGTGTTCGGCTTTTGCCAGATCGCCGCCAGCCCCATCTCCCGCATCAGGCGGCGGACCCGCTTGCGGTTGATGCTCTGCCCCTGGCGCCGCAGCCACGCCGTCATCTTGCGCGAGCCGTAATAGGGCGTCTCCAGGAACTGCCGGTCGATCAGCGCCTTGATGGCCAGATCCTCGCTGTTGTCGTTGACCGGCTTGTAATACAAGGTGGAGCGGCTTAGCCCCAACAGCCCGCATTGCCGCGTCACCGACAGCGTCTGGTGCGTCGGGTCGATCATCGTCTTCTTCTCCGCCCGGCTCAACGACCGAGCTTGCGCGACAAAAAATCGTTTTCGACCTTCAACTGACCGATTTGCTTGTACAACTCGTCGGTCACCGCTTCCGTCGCCTTCTCGGCCCGGCCGCCGCCCTTCTCAAAAACGCCGCATGCGCCGTCCACAAGCTGGCGCTTCCATTCGTTCACCAACGTCTGGTGAATCCCGTACTTGGCGGAAATCTCCGCAACCGTCGTTTCCCCTTGCAGCGCTTCCAGCGCCACCTTCGCCTTGAACGCCGCTCCATGATTGCGGCGCGTGCCCTTGCTCATCTCGTCCGGTCCTTCTCGCGTCGGCGACATCAGAACCAGAGCCAACGGACTTGTCCAGGATACGGGGACCAGCTCAGCGCTCGATGGTATTGAGTTCGGGGCTGTAGGGCGGCAGCGGCAGCAAAGTCAGATTGGCCGGCACCTCCAACTCATTGGCGATGTGCCAACCGGCTCCGTCCAGCAGAACGACGGCGTACCCCTCGTCCGGCACGGCTTGGCTGATCTCGGCGAGCATCAGCGTCATCGCCTCGGTGCTGACGCGCGTCATCACCAAGGCGACGCCGGCGTCGCGCTGCGGGCACACGGCGCCGAAGATGTAGGCCGACTTGAAGCGATGATCGCGCACGGCACGCACCCGGGCGGGCGGCGCCTACAGCCGGGTCAGGGTCCCCTTCTGGCCGACCCAGGCTTCATCCTGGAACCAGACCTCCAGCCGCTTGCCGGGGTGGCGCTTGGCGATGGCGGCGAGTTGGTCGGGGAAGTTTTTTTAAATGCCTCCTGGGCCGCGGGATCGGTCTTGGGGTGGATCGGGCGCGGGGTCTGCCAGGACAGCCCCATCTGCTGGAGCACGTTGTGCATGCCGCCCCGGCTGTAGTCGGCACCGAAGTGGCGCTTGGCCAAGTCTTGGATGTGGGCCAGCCGATACTCGACCACGCCGTCGCGCTCCAGGTCGGGACCTGCGGCGATCAGCGTCGCCAGCTCCGGGCGCAGCTCGTCGGCCAGCAGGCGGGGCCGGCCGCTATGCGAACGGTCGCGCAGGCCGGACACGCCCTCGGCGTTGAAGCGATGCACCCAATCGCGCAAGGTCTGCCGGTCCATCCCGCCCAAGCGCGCGGCGTGGGCCCGGCTGTGACCGTCCAGCACGGCGGCGATCGCCAGAAGACGCGCCGCCACCCGCCCGTCCTCCTCCAATCGGGCCTGCCGGCGCAACTCGCAGACAGAGATGTCCTGTCGGATCGCTATCGCTGGCATTCCCGCTCGCCCGCTGAATAGAGCGGACAGCGAATCACACCAAAGCCGCAGCCTCAATCCCCTGCGACACAACGCGAGTCAGAAATTTCTGGAGGCGGTATGAAACGCCGGTTTGGCCCTTCAATGGAAGCGGGCTGGAGCGGAACACCACCCATCGGCCGGACGCCTGGCTGCGGCGGTTGTAAAACTCCGCTCTCCGGACCGGGGTTGACGATCGGCTGGCTGAAGCAGTGTCCAAAGCGCGGCCGAGCCCCGGTTCCCGGCCTTCTCCCCTCTTTGTCCTACCCCACGATCTTCCAAGACCCGTCGGACTGGCGGCAGGCGGTGCCGAAGGCCTGTTCGGTGCGGCCGCCGACGACGATGGTCTGCTGGAACTCGCGGCAGTAGGAGCCGGAGCCGTCATAGCCGTCGCGCACCGGCACGATGACGCCCTGGTTGCCGGACTGCGGGTTGTTCCAGCTGATCCGCTGGCCGATGGGGGCGCTGTAGGCCTGGGTCGCGGCACGGTCGGCATAGACCTGGTCGGCGCGGTCGAGCGAAGCGCCGAGTTCCCGCCCGGCGAAGGCGCCCAGCAGCGTGCCGATGCCGACCGCCACCAGCTTGCCCGAACCGCCGCCGAAGCGCGAGCCGATCAGGCCGCCGGCGACGGCGCCGCCGACGGTGCCGAACCCCTCCTTGGTGCCCATCGAGCCGGTCTGGCAGCCGGCCAGCGTGGTGGACAGCGCAAGCACCGCGACGGCTGCGATCCGGGGGAAGCTGGTGTGGGCACGCATCGGAGGCTCTCTTCTTTTCCGAGGGTTGTCCCACCGGTTATAGCGCAGGCGGCGCCGTTTGTGCAGCCGCCCGTTCCTGCCCTTCCCCAGCGCCGTCAGGGAGCGTCGTCGACGTCCTTCAGCCACTTCCTCGCGGCTTCCGAGATCATCGCCGGATAGGCCGGCAGCTCCGGGCCGATCAGCGGCAGGGCGAACTCGCCGAGGACACGGGCGAGACCGGCCCCATCCAGCGGATCCAGCCCCAGCCCCAACGCCCGGGCATGGCGGGCGATGTCCATCTCCTGGCCCCAGAAATAGACGCGGCCGGCCCCGGTGTTGGCGGTCATGCGCTGGACCTGCGCCACCCGGCCCGGGCCGTTCAGCGGCATCCAGATGTCGGCCAGCAGCGTGTCCGCCGGGGTGGCCGGGGTGTAGGTCAGCGCATCGCCCTGGACCACCACGATCTTCGCCGCGGCCTCCGCCGGCAGCTGGGCGAAGATGCCGAGCTCGTCGATCAGCCCGATGACCTCCGCATCCTGCTCGATGACGGTGACCCGCGTCACCTCCGGCCGCAAGGCGGTGTTGGCCGCCGCCCACCCCATGCCGAGCCCCATCACCACTGTATCCCCGACGGCGGCGCGGCAGCCGAGCTCCTGGCTTTCGACCTCGCGGGCCGACAGGGACATCCAGGTGCTGGAGCGCCCTTCGGCCTCCTTGCGCGCCAGGACCGCCATGTTCTGCATGAGGACGCCGCCGCTCCAATAGCCGACGCCGAGATTGAGGGGCGACACCGACAGGAACCAGTTGGCGCCCTCGCGCGGCTGGTAGGTGGGCATGAACAGGTCGGTCTGGAACAGGACGGGCATGGTCTGGGACATCGATGTCTCTCTTCGTGACTACTTTCGGCTCTGAAGGGCCGAGCTTCCGCGCCTCGCGACGCGGCGTTCCTGTTTGCGACCGGTCGCCCGGTTCGATCCGCAGGCCAACTCCGGAGGTCCTCCGGTTGCGAGGCCAAGCCTCAGAATGTTCTTTGCGGCGTTAAGATCGGCGTTTTCGACGTGCCCGCAGGCTTGGCACAAGAACACCGACTGGCTGACACGGTTGTCCGCATCGACATGACCGCATCGGCAGCACCGCTGACTGGTATAGGCGGCAGGAATGGCGACGACGCGACTTCCGTGCCATGCCGCTTTGTAGTCCAGCATGGAGCGGAGTTGCGCCGGGGCCACGTCGAGCAGAGAGCGGTTGAGTCCGGCCTTGGCCCGGACGTTGCGTCCCGGCTCATCCAAGGTTCCGGCTGCGCTTGCCGTCATGGTGCGCACCTTCAAATCCTCGACAACGATGACGCCGTGGTTCTTGGCAATCCTCGTCGTCGCCTTGTGCGCGGCGTCCTTGCGCCGCCGCGCCAGACGCGCCTGGAACCGGGCGACGGCCAGACGGGCTTTCTGCTGGTTGCGCGATCCTGTCCCCCGGCGGGCAACCCGCTGCTGCAACGCCGCCAGCCGGCGGCGCTCTTGGTCTGTGGTGCGCGGCAGCAGGACAGCTTCGCCCGTGGACAGCATCATCGGCTTGGCAATGCCCATGTCGATGCCGACCGCCGGTGCCAAATTTGGACGCGCGTCGGCCACGTCGATTTCGCACTGGATGGACACGAACCACCAGTTGGCCTCCCGGCTGACCGTGGCGGTCTTCGGCACCCCGTCCAGCGGGCGATGCCGCACCCATGCCACCCACCCGGCCTTGGGCAGGAAGATGCGGTTCGGTTCGATCTTGACCTGCTTCGGGTCCGGGTAGCGAAAGCTGTCGCGGTCGCCGCGCTTGCGGAATCGCGGATAGGCGGTGCGTCCTGCAAAGAAATTCTTGAACGCCTTGTCCAGGTCGATGATCGCTTGCTGAAGCGGATGGTTCGGCACGTCGCGCAAAAACGGCGCCTCCATCTTCAGCGCCGGGAGGTCCTTGATCTGGTCGTAGCTGCTGAGGCGGCGCGGATCGCTGCGGTGCCACTCCAGGCGTCGTTGCTCAAGGCACAGGTTGTAGACGAACCGGCAGCACCCGACCGTCTGCCGGAACAGCATTTCCTGTTCCTGGGTTGGGTACACGCGGTAGCGGTATGCCTTCAGAGCCTTCATGCTGACAGTATAATAGGTCTGCTGGACAGGGGAAAGGGCATGAACACCGAATATCGTAGGGGTAGAAGTGTGGTATGTGCGCTCCACGTCCATTTGGTCTTCGTCACCAAGTACCGGCGTGACGTCTTCACCGATCGCGCCCATCTCGCCCTTCGGGACACCTTCCTCGGTGTCTGTGCCGAGTTCGGCGTGACGCTAAAGGAGGTGAACGGTGAGGATGACCATGTGCATCTGCTCATTGAATATCCGCCCACCGTCCAGCTTTCCAGGCTGGTGAACAGCCTCAAAGGCGTGTCCAGTCGTCGCTTACGGCAACAGAACTTTCCGGAAGTGAAGCGTAGGCTCTGGGGCGACCATCTCTGGAGTCCGTCCTATTTCGCCGCGTCTTGCGGCGGCGCTCCGCTGGAGATCGTGAAGCAATACATTGAGAAGCAGCGTGAAGAACCAAACGGTAGCGGGAAAAGAGAAAAAATGCGCCTGTCCCGACCCTAAAAGATTGGGTTTGCGGCGCTAGAATTTTGGATCAAGGATTGCAGCAGGGCTCGGACAGGGCCGCCGCCCGGCGCGCGGCCAGGGCACGCAGATCCCGTTCGACCGCGTCGAACACCGGCTCCCACTCCTCCTCGGGACCCTGGCGGTAGAGGCGCATCGACGGATACCAGGGGGTCGTCGCACCGGACATGCCATAGACCCAGTACGGCACATGCTGGAGCAGGACCCACACCGGCACCCCCAGCGAACCGGCGAGATGGGCGACCGAGCTGTCGGTCATGACGACCAGGTCGAGCCGTTCCACCACCGCCGCCGTGTCGGCGAAATCGTCCAGTTCCGGCCCCAGTGCCGTGATCGGCGTGCCGGGAGGAAGGGCGCGCAGCTCCTCCTCCGGCGGTCCTTTCTGCAGGCTGTAGAGGCGGACGCCGGGGATCCCGGCGAAACGCAGGAAGCGCTCCAGCGAGGTGGCGCGGATCGCGTTGTCGGTGAAGGCGGCGCTGCCCGACCAGACGATGCCGACCTTCAGCCGGCCATCGTCGGGTCCCAGCAGCCGCGCGGCCTTGGCCCGCGCCTCGTCCGGGACGGTCAGGCGCACCGGCGGCGGCACGCTGTCGATGGTGGTGCCGAAATGCAGCGGCAGGCTCATGATCGAGCTGTGGACGTGGTAGATCGGCGTCGGCGCCGCATTCTCCGCGATGAAGGCGTCCACCCCGTCCATCGGCGCGAACAGGCGGCGCAGCTCGTCGCGAAGCTCGACGATCACACGCCGCGCGCCGCGCGCCTTCAGCATCGGCAGGTAGCGGGCCATCAGCAGCGTGTCGCCGAAGCCCTGCTCCAGCGTCACCATGACGAAGCGCCCGTCCAGCGGCCCGCCGTCCCAGCGCGGTCCGCGGTGGATGCGGTAATGATATTCCCGAAGCCAGTAGCGCCCCTCGTAATCGACGAAGCCTCGCGCATAGTCGCCCTGGTGCAGGCGGACCTGCGCCCGCCCCCAGGTCAGGCTGGGATTGTCCGGCTGCAGGCGGACCAGACGGTCCAGCACCGTGAGATCGCTCGCGAAGTCACCGGACCTGTACAGCGCCGCGGTCAGGTTGAGGCAGGCGGTCGGGTTGTCGGGAGCGAGCGCCACCGCCACGTGGGCGCAGGCGATGGCCCGGGCGTGCCGGCCCTGCGTCGCCAGGACGATGGCCAGGTTGCTCCAGGCCACGGCATGGTCGGGGGCGACGGCCAGGGCGCGGCGGTAATGCAGGAGGGCCGCCTCGCGCTTCCCTTCCCGGTCCAGCAGGACGCCCAGCGAGTTCAGAAGGTCGGGATCGCCGGGGTGCTCGACCAGAAGCCGCCAGACCTCCGCGAGGGTGGCGGCAGGCTGTGGCTGGAACGGGTGCATGGTCATGGGCTGGCATTCATGGGCTGGCATCCCGCTGCGGGTCCGGTTCGGGCAATGCGGCCGCCAAGGCGATCCGCGGATCGTCGGCAGGGCCGCCCCTGGTGTCATCGACCCTGGTGTCATCGAGGAAGGCGACCGCCAGCCGCGCCTCCGCCGCCAGCGGATCGCCAGCCGGCAGGCGGGCGAAGCTGCCGTCGGCCAAGCCGTAACGCACCGGGGCGCCCTCCTCGATGGCTCCAGGGGCGGCCGGTCGGCGGCGGGCGATGCGGTCGGGATAGGCGAGCGCCAGCAGTTCCCCGATGCGGTCGCAGCCGGCGCGGTCCACCGGCTGGTGAATGCCGATCCGCCACCGCCAGGCCTGCGCGCGCACCAGAATCGGCAAGTCGCGATCCGTGTCGCAGGCCCCCTCGCCTTCCGCGGCGAGCAGCCGGTCGACCCATTCCCGCAGGTCGGTGCCGTCTCCGCCGCCGGGATGGTCCGGTTCCGCCAGCAGGGCGGCCACCGTGCAGGCGAGCCCGCCCAAGCCGATGTCCGCCCCGCACAGGATCAGGCGGGCCAGCCGGGGAGGCAGGCCGAGCCGGGCCATGCGCTGCCCCAGCGGGGTGATCGCCCTGTCGGCGCCGATGGCTCCCAGCAGGACGAGCAGGGAGGATGCCTGAGCGCCAGCGGCGCCAGCGGCGCCGGGGCCGAGGGCGGCGCCGGCGTCCTTTTCCCCCCACGCGGCCAGTTCCAAGGCCAGTTCCGCCGCCGCCGCCGCTGGCGCCGCCGGGTCGCAGGCGGACGGTTCCGGCAAAACACGGGGCGGCGAAAGACGGTAGCAGACCCCCGGCTCATGCCGGCCGGCGGCGATGGCCCGGCGCTGCGCCGCGTCCCGGCCGGCGGGCAGCATGAGCGGGTATGCCATGCCCCGGTTGCGGTCGTGGCACGGCAGCCGGGTCAGGCCGCAATCGACCACGATGCGGACATCGGCGATCCCGAGCCCCGCCTCGGCCGACGGCGTGGCCAGCACCAGCTTGCGCAGGCCGGGCGGTGCCGGGGCGACGGCGGCCGGCAGGTCGGACGCCGCCTCGTCGCACAGCGAGAGGAGAAGGATGTCCGGACCGACCTCCCCCGCCTCCCGGAGCAGGGCGGCGGCCCGGCGGACCGCACCACCGTCGGGCAGGATGGCCAGCACGCCGCCGCGCTCCTCCCGCAGGGCGCGCCGGACCGCCGTCGCCACTGCGGTCTCCAAGGCGCTCTCCAAGGCGGCCCCCGGCACGGAAGCCTCGATGGGGCGGATCTCCACCGGGAAGCCGGCGGCGGCGCAGGTCACCACGGGGACCGGGCCGGTTCCGCCGCCCAGCAGGGCGGCCAGGGAAGCCGGGGCCGTCTCCATCGGTTCTGTCATCACCAGCAGCAGGGTGCGGCCGCACAGCGCCTCGCGTGCCTCCCGCGCGAAGGCGGCACCCAGCAGGCCGTCACCCGGAAAGCCATCGCTGCGCTGTCCGTCGAGGCCGTCGAACAGCACTGCGCCGACATCCGCCAGCTCGGGGGAATCCTGGATGCGGCGCAGGAACAAGGCGGCCGGCAGCAGCTCGATCCGTGTGCGGGGGCCGGCCACGCCGCCCGACAGGGTGTGGAAGCCGACGGTAACGCCGGGCTCCTCCCCCAGCAGGGCGGCCATCCGCAGGCAGGCGGCGCGGGCGGCCAGCCCGTCGGCGGCCACCACGAGGATGTGGTGGCCAGGCAGCCAGGGCTGCTCCAGCAGAGCCAGCGGAATCCGCAGCGTCTTGCCGGCGCCCGGCGGCGCCTGGAGCACCGCGCCGCCGTGCCGGCGCAGGACATCGAACAGGCCGGGCAGGACGGCGTCGACGGGAAACCGGGGCGGAGGACGGGAGGACGGGAGACTCACGGCTGCAAGCGGGCGAGCGGGCGAGCGGGCCGGCGGTCAGGCCGGGGCGCCCGGGGAGGCCGGCATGCCGGAAGGAGCGAAGCCGGCAAGCGGATCGGCGGTCACCGGGATCGCGCTGAGTGCCGCGTGCAGCGGGTGGCCCATCGGAGCCCAGGCCATGTGGAAATGCGGAGGATCGACGGCGGTGACGCGGAAGCCCAGCCGTTCGTAGACCTGCCGCCCGTGCGAGCCGGCGATCGGGGTGGACAGCGTGATCGGCGCCAGCATGCTGGCGGCGGCGGCCTGGATGCCGCGCAGCACGTCGGAGCCGATGCCCTTGCCCCGCGCCCTTGCCAGGATCTGGAGTTCAGACACCCGCCAGTCGGCACGGCCGAGGTCGATCACCAGCCGCCCCACCCGGTCGGAGGATTTTTCGATGACGAGGTCGACATGCTCGGGATAGATCGCCTCCTGCCCGGCGCGCATCGCCTTGTACTGCTGTTCGTACAGGGAGCGCAGGAAGTCCCGGTCGCCCTCCGCCCACGACAGCCAGGGGCGGGCCTCGATGAACAGCTCCAGGAGGAAGGTCTCGTCGGAGGGGGCGGCGAAGCGCAGCGACAGGTTGCCCGGCAGGGCAAAGGATCCGGCGAAACCGGCCATGCGTCGGCAAATCCCTGGTTCGGAACGCCGGACGGTCCGCCGCCGCCCCGGTGGCGGAGCGGCGGCGGGCCGCGGCGTCAGTTGAAGATGATCTGGAACACCGCCGTGTCAGCCCCGGCGGGGGTGGCCGGATTGATCCGCTCCACATAGACGGGGCCGAAGCTTTCGACTGCCGGATGGCCGATCGTGAAGGAGGCGCCGTTGAAGTGCGGCACCTCTTCCGCGGGGCATTCCAGCAGCAGGTCGAAGGCCGTCCGCAAGGTCCCGCGCATGGTGTTGCGCGGATGTTCGTTGCAGGCGACCAGGGTGGCGGCGATCTCCAGCCCCTCTTCCGACACCATCGTGAAGACGGTGTTCAGGTGGGGGCCGAAGAGGGCGGCGGACAGGGCGCGCAGCTCGGTCACGGCCGGTCCGGATACAGGCCGTTCATGGCGATGACGAAGCTCAGCGCCAGATAGGGCTGCATGTTGGAGAACGCCGTGCCGCTGCCGGCCGGCCCCGTCACCACGGTGCCGCCGGTGACGGCGTTGATCGTCACGGTGGCAGCACCGCTGCCGGCAGTGCCGGTGAGCGAGGCGCTGACGCCGGCCAGCGGGACCTGCGTGCCGGCGGGCGCGGCATAGAGCAGGGCGCTCGGCGAGGGGGCGCCGGTCCCGGTCGACACCTGGCCCAACTGGTTGAAGCCCGTCTGGGGGGTCGCCTTGGTGCCGGCGTTGCCGGTGGCGTTGATCGTCACGCCGACGCCCAGATTGCCGGTCGTCGCCGGGATGCTGACGACCTGCTGGCCCATGGTGGGGATGAAGGTTGCCCCATGGTTGTGGGCCGGCAGGTTCTGCCCGCTGAGGGTCGTGGCCACGCTGCCGCCGTTGGCCCCCAGGGTGTAGCTGTAAGGGGGCATGGCGCCGGTGCCGATCGGTGCGCGCCCCGCCAGGTTCGGCAGGTTGAAGTTGGTGCTGCCGTTGCCGCCGAACACCGTGCCCATCAGCGAATAGAGCGCCTCGTACTGCTGGAGGGTGACGGTCTGGCCCTGGCAGAGCTGGTAGTTGTACGGCGCCCAGTTCCAGGGAACCATGAATATCATGCCAAGCATCGGATCCACGGCGTTTCTCCTTAAAGTTGATTATTTACAGGAACGGCAATGGATGGGAGAAAATAGTTTATGAAATACTCTCCGTCCGAGTCTTCAATAATATCAAATCCCTTAGAAGTCAATGCAATCTATGAGCCTCTCCAAATAAGGGAATTTGCGCTCTATTGTTATCTCATTGGATTATAAGTCGCATTTCGACACAACTTTCTGGGTTTTGTCGAAACGGGCGGAACGGTCCACCATCACCCCCGCCATTCCGTCATCCCCACGAAGACGCATCGCGCATGCCCATATGCCGCGGGTCGATAATATAGTGAAAGTAAACAGCTAACCCCGGCATTCCTGCGAAAGCGGGAAGCCAGCGTGAGCAGAATCTGCGGCGGCGTAGCCACTGTTCCGCAAAAGATTCATGTGGCTCGCGGATGCTCGCATTGGATCCTGCCTTCGCGGAGATGGCGTGGATGATCGTTGCTCATCGATATATAGACTTGCTCCCGATGCCCTTCCTATTGCCCCCGCCTCGTTGACCTCGGCCGCGGCGGCCAATGCCGCGCCGCACACGCCTTCGGACCGAAGCCCATGCCGCCGGCCGGGCCGTATTGGTTGCAAAATTATCGGCTTGGCAGGGGAAGATCCATCTGTTTCGGAAAATGTCACAATTTAGCGCATATATGAAAATCCGTTATTAATGATTTTGCGTTGCAATGCACAGCCAGTCCCGGCACCGCCCGCGGCATTACGGCACCTGTCCTCGACCGGATGAGATGACCGCGCACCGGCCCCACCCCCTTCTCTTGCGGGGATAATGGAGGGAGAGAATGTTACAAAGATTTCCCTTTGCGGCTGCCGCGCCGGACGGCTCCCCGTGAAAAGTCACATTTCGACGCATGCCTGCATGTTGTGCCTGACGCCGCTTTCCAATATCAATCTAGAATTGATCATAGAGTGCTAATTCTCGGGTTTCCTACGGGTGCGGGGATGAAATCGATGTTCGGGCGGAAGACGGGTGCTGCGAAGACCGGTGCCGCAGGCGGCAGGGCGGACGGCAAGGTGCTGCGGACGGCGGGCAAGGCCCCGATGGCCTTCGCGCTGGAACCCCGATTCATGTTCGATGCCGCCGGGGCCGCCGTCGCCGACCCGGCGGCGGTGGCGCCCCCCGACCCCGCAACCGATCATGCTGCGGACCACCCGGCGGACACCGGCCCGGATCACCCGGCCGGGCAGCCATCCTCCGAAGCGCCGCAGGCCGCCGCCCCGGTGGCGGCACCCGCAGCCCCGACCGCCCCGGTTCCGCCCCCGGTGGAAATCCGCGCCGCCGACCCGGCGCAGAACGATGGCAGACGCGAAGTCGTCTTCATCGAATCGAACGTCGCCGATTACCAGACGCTGATCGACGGGGCCAAGGCGGGGGTGGAGGTCGTTCTGCTGGACGGCAATTCCAGCGGCGTCGCCCAGATCGCCCAATGGGCGCAGACCCACAGCGGCTATGACGCCATCCACATCGTGTCGCACGGTGGTTCCGGGTTCGTGACGCTGGGGGCCGACCGCGTCGATGCCGCCGCCATCGACGGCCTGCGCGACTCGCTGGCACAATGGGGACGCGCGCTGAGCCCCGGCGGCGACCTGCTGCTGTACGGCTGCGATGTCGCGGAACCCGGCAGCACCGCCTTCCTCGATGCCCTGTCCTCCGCCACCGGCGCCGATGTCGCCGCCTCCAACGACGTCACCGGTGGACGGAACGTCACCGGCGATTGGACGCTGGAAGAGCAGACCGGTTCGATCGAAACCGACACTCCCTTCACGGCGGACGCACGGTCGCTCTTCGCGACCGAACTGAACAGCGGCGCCAACCGAGCCTATACTTTCGATGGCGCAGATGATCGGATAACGCTTACCAACGTCGCCAATGATCTGAATGGTCTTACTGCATTCACCGTCGAACTCTGGGTCAATCCGACGAGCTGGACCAACTACACCACTATATTTAGTTGCGACGTTCCCATAGATAACGATACCGGGGGCTCAGAAACCAGAAGCTTGACCCTATGGTACAATTCCGGACAACTAATCGCCACGTCATCGACAGAAGCCCCGAACGCCGGCGTTGCAGTCACGATACCCACAGGACAGTGGACGCACATTGCCGCTGTCTTTACAGTCGGCGATACGAGCACTGTAAACATCCAAATGGTTGTTGATGGCGTATCCAAGGGCACGCAATCGTTCAGCCCGTCAGCTGGCGGCAACTTCAAAGATTATTCTGGCCTGAGCTTTGTTTTTGGTGCCGATGTAACCGATCAGGGCGGCACCTCCTTCAACGGCGTCATGGACGAAATCCGCATCTGGAACACGGCCCGCACAGCAACCGAAATCGGCAACAATCGCAGTACCGAACTGGCCGGCTCGGAATCCGGGCTTCTGCATTACTACAAGCTGAACGAAACCACCGGCCAGACCGTTACCGACTCGGTTTCGAGCGGTGCCAAGAACGGCGTGCGCGGCGCCGACAGCGGAACCAGCACCGACGACCCCACCATCAACCATGACGGCGCCTTCACCGTCAGCGCCGGTCCCACCGTGTCGTCCGTCTCGGTGCCGTCGAACGCCACCTATGTCCAGGGCCAGACTCTCAGCTTCACGGTCAACACATCGGCCGCCATCACCGTCGATACCACCGGCGGTACGCCGCGGCTGGCGTTGGACATCGGCGGCACCACCAAATACGCCACCTACCAGTCGGGCTCCGGCACGACGGCGCTGGTGTTCAGCTACACCGTCGAAGGGAACCTGACCGACAGCGACGGCATCGCCGTCAGCAGCCTGGATGCCAACGGCGGCACGCTGAAGAACGGCGGCAACGACCTGACCACGACGCTGAACAGCATCGGCGCCACCGCGAACGTCCTGGTCGATTCCGCCGCCCCCACCGCGTCGGTGACCACGGCGACGATCAAGAACAGCGCGGGCGTCGGCACGGCGCAGAGCACGGAGACCGGCACGGTCTATCTCGTGCTGTCCTCCGCCACCATCACCGATCAGGCCTCGCTGGAGGCGCTGGTCACCGCCGCCACGGCGAAGAAGGCCACGGTCGCCACCGCCAACACCAACACCAGCATCGCCACCACCGGGCTGGCCGACGGCACCTACAAGATCTACTCCGTGGACGCGGCCGGCAACGTCAGCGCCGCATCCTCCAACAGCATCACCATCGACACCACCGCGCCGGTACTGACCATCTCCAACGGGACGGCGCTCGCCTACACCGAAAATGGCGCGGCGACCGCGCTAGATTCCACCGCCACGCTGACGGAGGCGGGAACCCCCGGCGGGTCGGTGCTGACCGTGCAGATCACCGCCAACAACGAAGCGGCCGACACGCTGTCGCTGCCGACCGGCACCAGCACCGGCATCAACATCAACGGCACCGACCTGCGGTCGGGCACCACCAACATCGGCACGGTGACCACCTCCAGCGTCACCAACGGCACCACCTGGACCATCACCTTCCTGTCCTCGGCGACGGCGCAGAACATCCAGGACACCGTCGCCGCCATCCGGTACAACAACACCTCCAACAATCCCGGCACCTCGAACCGCACGGTCACCTTCAACCTGACCGACGGCGCCGGCAACGCCGCCACGGCGGCGACCCGCACCGTCGCCGTCACCGCGGTCAACGGCGCGCCGACCTTCACCTCGACGAACACCGCGTCGGTCAGCACCTTCGACGGGACCAGCGCTGCGGTGAAGACGCTGACCGCGACCGATCCGGAAAGCGACGCGATCACCTATTCGCTGGTCAGCGTCAACAGCGCCACCTCGGGCAGCCCGTTCACCCTGTTCTCGGTCAGCGCCGGCGGGGCGGTCACCGCCGGCAACGCCGCCAACCTGACGCCGGGAACCTACACGCTGGTGGTGCGGGCGACCGACGCCAACAGCGCGACCACCGACCAGACGCTGACCGTCACCGTCTCCAGCTCGCTGATCGTCACCACGGCGACGGACGAGGCGGCAGGGACGGCGAGCTACACCACGGAACTGAACGACGGCACCGGCCTGTCGCTGCGCGAGGCGGTGGCCATCGCCAACGCCCAAGCCGGCGGCGCCACCATCTCGTTCAACGTCGGGGGCATCCAGCTGTCGCTCGGCTCGCTCGCCATCTCGGAAAACATCACCTTCGACGCCGATTCGATCAACACGCTGGCCCTGTCGGCGGCCGCCGCCGGCGACACCATCTCGATCGCCAGCGGCAAGACGCTGACCATCTCCGGCGGATCGGGGGACACCCAGTCGATCGCCAACGTGATCGAAGGAGCGGGCAACCTGGCGCGGAGCGGGTCGGGCACGCTGACCCTGTCGGGAACCAACAGCTATTCCGGCACCACCACCGTCACCGGCGGCACGCTGTCCATCTCCAGCGACAGCAATCTCGGCGACGGCAACGTCACCTTGCGCGGCGGTAGCGTCTTCGCCACCGCCGCCAACGTCCTGACCGTCGACAACACATTCGCGATCGGGACCGGCGGCGCCACCTTCCTGCAGACCGGCAGCGGACACCTGACGCTGTCCAACGGGGTTTCCGGCGATGGGCCGGTGACCAAGAGCGGCGCCGGCAGCATGACGGTGTCGAACAACAACGATGCTCTCGAAGGCGGCTGGACGATCAACAGCGGCACGGTCAACGCCACGTCGACGGGTGAAAGTCTCGGTTTGGGGACGGTGACGTTGAACGGCGGCACGCTCGCCATCTCCAACGCCACGGCACTTGACGAAAGCATCGTGGTGAACGGCGCCGCGACCATTTCCAACGGCTCCGCGCTGACCTTGTCCGGGGTGATCTCCGGGACGGGGGCGCTGACCAAGGCGGGGGCCGGCACGCTGACCTTGTCGGGGACGAACACCCACAGCGGCAGCCTGGATGTCTCGGCCGGTACGCTCAGCATCGGTGCGGCCAACAACATCAGCACCGGCACGATCACGCTCAGCGGCGGCTCGCTGGACCTCACCGGCGCCATGACCCTGGGCAATGCCCTTACGCTCAGCAGCGGCGGCACCATCTCCAACAGCGCCGCCGTGACCCTGTCGGGGAACATCGCCGCCGGCACCAACACCCTGACCAAGAGCGGCACCGGCGCGCTCACCCTGTCGGGGACCAACAGCGGGTCGGCCTGGGCGGCGACGATCGGCGCCGGTTCGCTGGTGATCGGCAGCCAGACCAACATCGGCACCGGCACGATCTCGCTGGCCGCCGACACCACCCTGCAGGTGACCGGGGCGGCGACGCTGACCAATGCCGTCGCGCTGTCGGGTGCGGCCACCGTCCGGACCGACGCCGCGGTCACCATGTCGGGCGCCTTCTCCGGCGGCGCGCAGGCGCTGACCAAGAGCGGCAGCGGCACCCTGACCCTGTCGAACACCGGCAACGAGGCCGGGCTGACCGGCGGCGTCACGGTCTCGGACGGCACGCTTGCGGTGGCCGACGACAACGCGCTGGTGGGCGGCACGGTCACGCTGGCGGCGGGAGCCACGCTGGCGGTCACCGGCGCCACCACCATCGACAACGCCGTGGCGCTGTCGGGCAATGCCACGATCTCCAACAGCGCCGCCGTCACCATGTCGGGCGCCTTCTCCGGCGGCGCGCAGGCGCTGACCAAGAGCGGCGCCGGCACCCTGACCCTGTCGAACACCGGCAACGAGGCCGGGTTGACCGGCGGCATCACGGTGTCGGACGGCACGCTGTCGATCGGCAACGACGATCACCTGATGGGCGGCACGCTGACGCTGAACGGCGGCACGCTCGTCCTCGCCAACGTGAACGGCACCATCGACAACGCCATCGCGCTGGGGGCGTCGGGCGGCACGATCAACGTCTCCAGCAGCGGCGCCATCCTGTCGGGGATCATCAGCGGGTCGGGCTCGCTGACCAAGACCGGCGGGCAGATGCTGACGCTCGGCGGGAACAACACCTACACCGGCGCCACCAACATCAACGCCAACATCGTCTACATCACCCACGCCAACGCGCTGGGGACCACGGCGGGCGGCACCACGGTGGCCAGCGGCGCCACCCTGCGCATCGACAGCGGCCTGACCGTCGCCGAGAACCTGACGATCAGCGGCAGCGGGGTCTCGATCTCCGGCTCGGACGTCGGTGCCGTGAAGGTCAACGGGGGCGGCACCGGCAGCGCCACCCTCAGCGGCACCGTCACGCTGGCCGCCGACGCCGGCATCGGTTCCTACACCGCCGGCGACACGCTGACGATCTCCGGCGCGATCTCCGGCGGCTACACTCTGACCAAGGTGGGGGCGGGCACGGTGGCGCTGTCGGGCGCCAACAGCTACACCGGCACCACAACGGTCAGCGCCGGCACACTGTCGATCGCCGGGTCCGGCAACATCAGCAGCGCCGACATCACGCTGAGCGACGGCGGCACGCTGGAGGTGACCGGCAGCAGCGTCACGCTGGCCAACGGCCTGACCGTCGGCACCGGCGGCGGCACGGTCAGCACGGCCGACGCGCTGACCCTGTCCGGCACCATCGCCGCCGGGACCAACACGCTGACCAAGAGCGGCAGCGGCACGCTGACCCTGTCCGGCACCAACAACGCCACCGCCTGGGCCGCCACGGTGACCGGCGGCACGCTGTCGGTCGGTGCGGCCGCCAACCTCGGCACCGGCACCGTCACGCTGAACGGCGGCACGCTGGCCTCCACCGGCACCCTCACGCTGGCCAACGCCGTCGCGCTCGGCAGCAGCCACGGCACCGTCAGCGTCGACACCGGCAACGCCCTGACCCTGTCGGGCGTCATCAGCGGCTCCGGCGGCCTGACCAAGTCGGGCGCCGGCACGCTGACCCTGTCCGCCACCGGCACCTACACCGGCACCACCAGCCTGTCGGCCGGCACCCTGATCGTCACCGGCACCCTGAACGGGTCGTCGGCCGGCGCGGTCACGGTGGGCAGCGGCGGCACGCTGGCCGGCACGGGCACCGTCAACGGCGGCCTGACCGTACAGTCCGGCGGCACGCTGTCCCCCGGCATCGTCGGCACCAACAACGGCGTCGGCACCCTGTCCGTCAACGGGGGCCTGACCATCCAGTCGGGCGGCACCCTGGCGGTCGATCTGGTCAGCACCAGCAGCCATGACCAGGTGGCGGTCACCGGGGCGGTGGACGTCAGCAGCGCCACCCTGAACGCCGGCGGCAGCTACTCCCCGGCCAAGACCGCCAGCGGCGACAGCTTCGCCATCATCTCCAACGACGGCAGCGACGCCGTCACCGGCACCTTCACCGGGCTGGCCTCGGGTGCCACGCTGACCCTGAACAACGGGTCGATCGCCGTCAGCTATGCCGCCGGCAGCAACAGCAACGACGTCGTGCTGACCGGACCGGTCAACCAGGCGCCGGCACTGGCCGGCACCTTCACCACCGCAGGCACCGTCGACGACAACGCCACCACCACGCCCTTCGGCAACGTGACGGTGGGCGACACCGACGACAACACCGGCACCTTCACCGTCCTCATCACCTACACCGCGGCCAACGGCACGCTGTCCAGCGCCGGCGGCGGGCTGACCGGCACCGCCGGCAACTACACGCTGACCGCCACCACGCCCGGCGGGCTGCAGACCCTGCTGCAGGCGCTGGTCTTCACCCCCACCAACAACCAGGTGGTGCCGGGCAGCACGGTGCAGACCACCTTCACCCTGACCGCCAGCGACGGCACGACCAGCAGCAGCGCCAACAGCAGCACGGTCGTCACCGCCACCTCGATCAACGACGCGCCGACCGACATCGCCCTGTCGAACAGTTCCGTCACCATCTTCGACGGCACCAATGCGGTGGTCGGCACCCTGTCGAAGACCGATGCCGACACCGGCCAGACCTTCACCTATACGCTGGTCAGCGGCACCGGCGACACCGACAACGCCCTGTTCAACATCTCCGGCACGGCGCTTCAGGCGAACAACGCCAGCACCCTGACCGCCGGGCAGAGCTACTCGATCCGCATCCAGGTCAGCGACGGCACCGCCACCTATGAGAAGGTGTTCAGCATCAGCGTGACGAACGACCTGACGGTCGACGTCACCGCCATCGACAGCAGCGCACCGGCCGGCACCTATACGGCCGACAAGGCCGACGGCGGCGGCCTGGACCTGAAAGAGGCCATCGCCTTTGCCAACGCCGTAACCGGCAACGTCACCATCCGCTTCGCCACAACGCTGGGCGGCACCATCACGCTGCCCGCCACCCTGACGGTGCGCGACGGGGTGACCTTGGCGATGGACAGCGACACCGACAGCCGGTCGATCACCATCGCCGCCAACGGCTTCACGCTGGGCAACAGCTTCGGCGTCAGCGTCAGCGAGGGTGACACGCTGACCATCGACTCCACCCTGGCCGACAACGGCACCGATACCGCAGCCCTGACCAAGAGCGGCGTCGGCACGCTGGTGCTGGGCGGTACCAACAACACCGCGACCGGCGGCACCAGCGGCACCGGTATCAACACCATCACCGTCAGCGCCGGCACGCTGTCGGTGGCGGGCGACGCCAACCTGGGCACCGGCACGGTCGCGCTGAACGGCGGCAGCCTGTCGGTCACCGGCGCCACCACCATCGACAACGCCATCGACCTGAATGCGGACTCCACCATCACCAACAGCGCCGCGGTGACGCTGTCGGGGGCGCTGTCCGGAACGTCGGCGCTGACCAAGGCGGGCAGCGGCACGCTGACCCTATCGAACAGCGGCAACAGCGGCAACTTCTCCGGCACGACCACGGTCGGCGCCGGCACGCTGAGCGTCGCCGCCGACGGCAACCTGGGCAGCGGGGCGGTGACGCTGAACGGCGGCACGCTGGGCCTGACTGGCACCGGCAGCATCGACAACGCCATCACGCTGGGAAACTCCGGCGGGACGGTCGAGGCCAGCGGGACCGCCACCCTGTCGGGCACGATCTCCGGCACCGGCACCCTGACCAAGACCGGCGGCAGCGCGCTGACCCTGTCGGGCACCAACAGCTACACCGGCGCCACCACCGTCAGCACCGGGGTGCTGATCGCCGGCAGCAACGGCGCCCTGGGGAGCACCGACGGCGGCACCACGGTGGCAAGCGGCGCGACGCTACGCCTGCTCGGCGGGCTGACCATCGCCGAGAACTTCACCATCAGCGGCATCGGCGTCTCGGCCGGGATCGGCGCCATCAAGGTCAATGACGACGCCAACGGACGTGCGACCACGCTCACCGGCACCATCGCCCTGGCGGCGGACGCCGCCATCGGCGCCTACAACGGCACGGACTCCCTGACGGTGAGCGGGGTGGTCTCCGGCGCCTATGCCCTGACCAAGGTCGGGTCGGGCGGGCTGACCCTGTCGGGCGCCAACAGCTACACCGGCGCCACCACGGTCAGCACGGGAATGCTGATCGCGGCGCACGCCGACGCGCTGGGCACGACGGGAAGCGGAACCACGGTGACGAGCGGCGCCGCCCTGGGCCTGCAGGGCGGCATCACGCTGGCGGAGGCGGTGTCGGCCGCAGGGACCGGCGTGTCCGGTTCCGGCGCGATCTACAATGTCAGCGGAACCAACACGCTGTCGGGGGCGGTGACGCTGACGGCGGCGGCGGCGGTCGGCGTCAATGCCGGCGGCCTGACGATGAGCGGGACCATCGGCGACTCCTTCGGCCTCACCAAGACGGGGACGGAGACGCTGATCCTGTCGGGGACCAACGGCTATTCGACGCTGACGGTCTCGGCGGGAACGGTCGGCATCGCCGCCGACGGCAATCTGGGCTCCGGCACGGTCAGCCTGGCGGCCGGAAGCACGCTGCAGGTCACGGGCGCGACCACCATCGACAATGCGGTGGCGTTGACCGGATCGGCGGCGGTCCGGACCGATGCGGCGGTCACGATCGGCGGGAACATCACCGGCAACAGCTACACGCTGACCAAGTCGGGCAGCGGGACGCTGACGCTGTCCGGAACCAACAACAGCTCCGGCTCCGGCGTCAGCGGGATCACGGTGACGGCGGGCACCCTGGCGGTGGGGGCGTCCGCCAACCTGGGCCAGACGACGCTGACGCTGGACGGCGGCACGCTGGCCTCGACGGCGGCCTTCAGCAGCGGCAACGGCGTCACGCTCGGCAGCGGCGGCGGCACCATCGACGTCTCTGCCGGCGCGGTCACGCTGAGCGGCACCGTCTCCGGCACGGGCGGGTTGAGCATCGCCAGCACCGACGGCGGCAATGCCTTGGGCCTTTCGGGGACCAACACCTACACGGGCGGCACGACGCTCGGCGGCGGCATCCTGCAATTCGGCAACGACGCCGCGGTGGGAACCGGGACGCTGACCATCAACGGCGGCAAGGTCCGCGGGTCGGACACCACCGCGCGGACGATCGCCAACAACCTCGTGCTGGGCGGCACGATGACGATGTCCGGTTCGGCGGCGCTGACCTTTACCGGCAGCGTGGATCTGGGCGGCGCGACCCGGACGGTCGACAACACCATCACCGAGGCTCTGACATTGAGCGGCGCGGTGTCGAACGGCGCGCTGACGGTGGCGAACACGAGCACCGGCGCGCTGGTGCTGGGCGGAACCAACAGCATGACCGGCATCACCGTGTCGTCCGGCACGCTGTCGGTCGCCGCCGCCGACAACCTGGGTTCCGGGACGGTGACACTGAACGGCGGCGCCCTGTCGATCACCGGGGCCACCACCATCGCCAACGCCATCGCGCTGTCCGACGGGTCGACCATCAGCAACTCGGCGGCGGCGACGCTGTCGGGCGTGCTGTCGGGATCGGGGGCGCTGACCAAGACGGGCAGCGGCACCCTGACCCTGTCCGGAACCAACACCCACACGGGCGCCGTCACGGTCTCGGCGGGCACGCTGGCCGCGTCCGGCGGTTCGGCGATCGGCGATACCAGCGCGGTGACGGTGGCGAGCGGCGCCACCCTGTCGCTGGTCGTCGGCAACGAGGCCATCGGATCGCTGGCCGGGGCCGGCTCCGTGGTGCTGAGTTACCGCCTGACGGTCGGCGACAACAGCTCCACGACCTTCTCCGGCGTGATCTCCTCCACCAACAGCAGCGGCCTGACCAAGACCGGCACCGGCACCCTGACCCTGTCGGGCGCCAACAGCTACACCGGAGCCACCACCGTGTCGGCGGGTACGCTGGCGCTGACCGGCAACTCGGCCATCGCCGACACCAACGCGGTGACGGTGGCGAGCGGGGCGACGCTGTCGGTGTCGGGCACGGAAACGGTGGGGTCGATCGCCGGAGCCGGCGCTATCGTGCTGGTCGGGACTCTGGAGGCCGGCGGCAACAACACGTCGACGGAGTTCAGCGGCGTCATCAGCGGCTCCGGCGGCGGGTCGCTCACCAAGCAGGGCAGCGGCACGCTGACCCTGTCGGGAGCCAACACCCACAACGGCGGTACCACCATTTCCGCCGGCACGATCATCGCCGCCTCCACCGGCGGCCTGGGCGAGTCCGGCGTCGAGCTGGCCGCCGGCACGACGCTGAGCTTCGCGGTGACGGGGAGTTTCGGCAACTACATCCAACAGAGCGGCGTCGCCACCATCAACGTCGGGTCGGGATACACCGCCACCCTCAGCAACGTCATCTCGGGCAACCACGGATTCACCAAGACCGGAACCGGCACGCTTGCCCTCGCCACCGGCGGGAGTCCCGATCCCGGCACCACCACGGTGTCGGCCGGCACCTTGCTGCTGACGGGCGGCGGCTCCTACGACGGCGCGATCACGGTGAACAGCGGCGCGACTCTCGCCGGCACCGCTCTGCTGTACGGCACGCTGACCATCGACGCGGGCGGCACCCTGGCCCCCGGCGTCGCCGGGACCAACAACGGCATCGGCAGCCTGACCGTCAACGGCAACCTGTCGATGAGCGGCACCCTGGCGGTCGAGATCGCCGGCACGGCGGCCGGCAGCTACGACCAGGTGATCGTCAGCGGCGGCGTCACGCTGGCCAGCGGTTCCAGCGCCGTCACCGTCGCCCGGGTCAACAGCTTCGCCGCCGTCAACGCCGCCACCTACACGGTCATCGACCAGACCGGCGTCGGTGCGGTGTCCAGCACCCTGTCCGGGCTGGCGCAGGGCGACACGCTGAGCACGAACGGCGACCTCTACACGGTTGATTACGTCGGCGGCACCGGCAACGACCTGGTGCTGACCTCGCTGGTCAACCCGACTGTCTCGTCGGTCACCGCCACCACCGCCGACGGCACCTACAAGGCCGGCAGCACCGTCACAATCACCGTCACCTTCACCCGGGCGGTGACGGTCACCGGCACGCCGGCGCTTGCGCTGGGTCTCACCAGCCGCAGCGCCACCTACAGCGGCGGGTCGGGGACGACGACGCTGACCTTCACCTACACGGTGCAGGACGGCGACAACTCAGCCGACCTCGACTATGCCTCGACGGGTGCGCTGACGCTGAACGGCGGCAGCATCGCCGACAGCTCGACCACCCTGGACGCGATCTTGACGTTGGCGGCACCGGGCGCCGCCAACTCGCTGGGCGCCAACAAGGCGATCGTCATCGACACCGCGGCCCCGACGGTCAGCGCCGTCTCGGCGGTGAACGGCACCTACCGGGCCGGCGAGACCATCGACGTCACCGTCACCTTCTCGGAAGCGGTCACCGTCACCGGCACGCCGACCTTCGGAATCACGCTCGACGACGGCACGGTGGTGCAGGCAACCTACCTGTCGGGATCGGGCGGCACCGCGCTGACCTTCCGCTACACCGTGGGCACCAACCTGACCGACGCCGACGGCATCGGCATCGGCGCCTCGATCAGCGGCGGCAGCATCGCGGACCTGATCGGCAACAGCGCGATCCGCACGCTGAACAACGTCGCCGGCATGGGTGCCGTGCGCATCGACAGTGTCCATCCCACCGTCACCAACGTGACCGCCGGCACCGAGAACGGCACCTACACCACCGGCGAGACCATCTCGATCCAGGTGACCTTCAGCGAGGCGGTGACCGTCAACGGCACTCCGACGCTGGCGCTGAACACCGGCCGCACCGCCACCTACAGCAGCGGGGCCGGCACCAACACGCTGACCTTCACCTATACGGTGCAGGCCGGCGACACCGCCGCCGACCTGGACGCGGTCGGCACGTCGGCACTTGCCGGTTCGATCACGGACATCGCCGGCAATGCCGGAGTCCTGACCCTGACGATGCCGGGCGACGTGCGGTCGCTGGGGCTGAACAAGAACATCGCCATCGACACCACGGCGCCGACGATCAGCAGCATCGTTGCGCCCACCGACGGCACCTACGGCGTCGGCCGGACGATGAGCTTCTTTGTCCAGACCAGCGAGGTGGTGATCGTCAACGGTGTCCCGACGATCACGCTGGATGTCGGCGGCCAGACCCGTCAGGCGGTCTACAACCCGGCGGCCAGCAGCGGGACGGTCCTGCGCTTCGACTATGTGGTGCAGGCGGGCGACGCCGACGCCGACGGCATCGCCGTCACCGGACTGAACTACAACGGCGGCAGCATCACCGACCGTGCCCGCATTCCGCTGCCCGCGACGCTGACCGGCATGCCGGGCCTGCAGAACGTCCTGGTCGACACCGTCGCCCCGGCGACCCCCTCGGTCCCGGTGCTGGCGTCCGGGCAGGACACCGGCGTCTCCACCACCGACGGGCTGACCAACCTCGACCGTCCGACCGTCGGCGGCACGGCGGAAGCCGGCTCCACCGTCACCGTGCTGATCGACGGCGTCGCGGTCGGCACCACCATCGCCGGGTCCGACGGCAACTGGAGCTTCACGCCCACCACCCCGCTGGCCGACGGCACCCATGCCATCACCGGCCGGGCGACCGACCCGGCCGGCAACAGCAGCGGCACCTCGGCGGCACTGACGCTGACCGTCGACGCCACGCCGCCGGTGCTGTCGCCCCCGGCGATTGCCGGCGGCATTGACAACAGCGCCAACGTCACCCCGATCGACCGGCCGACCCTTACCGGCACCGCCGATCCGAACAGCACGGTCACCGTCATCATCGACGGCGTCACCGTCGGAACGGCCACCGCCGGCAGCGACGGAGCCTGGAGCTTCGCCGTCACCACCCCGCTGACCAACGGCACCCACAGCGTGGTGACCACCGCCACCGACAGCGCCGGCAACATCGGCCGGTCGGGAACGCTGAGCCTGACGGTCGACACCCAGGCCCCGACGGTGTCCGCCGGCGGGACCGCTCCGACGCTGAGCGCCGGCGGCACGGCGACGCTGGGCTCCGCCGTCTCGCTGTCGGACGCCAGTTCGCTGAACCGGGTGACCGTCACCCTGACCGACGCCCGCAGCGGCGACGAACTGGTGATCGGCGCCCTGCCGGCCGGCATCACCGCGACCCGCGACGGCAACAGCATCGTGCTGACCGGCGTGGCGTCGGCCGCCGACTATCAGGCGGCGGTGCAGGCGATCGGGCTGCGGTCGAGCGCCACCGACCCGAGCTTCGCCGGTGCGGCGACCAGCCGGTCGATCAGCATCCAGGCCCGCGACCTTGCCGGCAACAGCTCGGCCGCGGCGACGGTGACGGTCACGGTGGCCCGTGCCAGCACGACCACCACCAACACGACCCCGGTGACGACCACGCCCGTCACCGTCAGCGGCAACGGCCCGTCGCAGTCCGGCAGCTCGACGACCGGCTCCTCGTCCAACGGCCCGTCCTCCAGCAGCTCCTCGAACAGCCCGTTGGGCGGCTCCGGCAGCACCGGCTCCGGACCGACCCTGCCGGGCGGCAACGGCGGCAACAGCGGCGGAACGCCCGGCAGCTCGTCCAGCACGGATGTCGGCCGGTCGGTCACGCTGAACAGCATCGGCGGCGGTTCGTCCAGCACGGACGCCGGCCGGTCGGTCACGCTGAACAGCATCGGCGGCGGTTCGTCCAGCACGGATGCCGGCCGGTCGGTCACGCTGAACAGCATCGGCGGCGGCTCCCGCGTTGGCTCCGGCAGCGGGCTGGGAGGAAGCGGCCTCGGCGGTGGTCTGGGCGGTGGTCTGGGCGGCGTGCTGGGAGGGAGCGGCCTGGGCGGCGGTCTGAACGGCGGCGGCCTTGGCAGCAGCGGCTTGGGCAGCAATGGCCTGGGCAGCGGCCTCGGCACCGGCGGCACGCCCGGAGGGACCGGAACGGGCGCGGGCACTGGTGCTGGCACGGGTGGCGCGACGCGCAACACCGGCGGCAGCCAGACCGGCCAGGGCACTCCCGGCCAAAGCACCCCTGGCCAGACCGGCACCCAGGACAACGGCCTGAACAACGGACAGGGGCAGGGGCAAGGACAGGGCCTTGGCCAGGAGCGGGGCAATGGCCTCGGCACCGGACAGGGCCGCGGCCCGGCGGCCGGACAGCCGGGGAGCCAGGGTCCGCAGGGCCAGCAGGGTCAAGGTCAGGGCCAGGGCGAGCAGCAGGGCCAGCCCCAGAACCAAAACCAGCCCCAGAACCAGAGCGCCCCTCAGGATGGCGGCGGCACCCCGGCGGACGGGGCCGGACAGCCGGCGGAGCGTGGTACGGACGACCGTGCCGAGATCATGCCGGCCTCCCCCGGCTTCGCCCGTCAGGTCGCCCGCGCCCATGGCGGTCCGGCCGGCGCCACCGACCTGCTGGCGGCACTCGCCAGCCACATCCTGCCCGACAGCTGGGCCGCCTGACGGCGGCCCACTCCATCCCAGTGCTCTTCCTTTCAGAATCGCTTCCTCGTCCAATCCTTTTCCGCCGAACGGAATTGCTCCCGCCATGAAGACCTCGACCGCTCAACTCCGCCGCCGCTTGCTTTCTTCGGTGGTTCCCGTCGCCGTCCTGACGGCATCCCTGCTGGCCGCGGGCTGCGCGGTCAAACCCGAGCCGCTGACGGCCGAGGAAAATCTGGCGCGCGTGCGCAAGGATCTGGGCGTCGTGCTGTCCCCGCAGGAACCGCTGACCAAGGCGGTCTCGATGGACGAGGCGATGGCGCGCGCCATCAAGTACAACCTCGACGAACGCGTGAAGCTGATGGAGGTGGCGGTCGCCACCGACCAGCTGGACCTGTCGCGCTACGACATGCTGCCGCGCGTCGTGGCCGCCGCCGGCTATGTCGGGCGCAACAACGACGCCGGATCGGAAAGCCTGAACCTCGCCACCGGCCGGCGGACGGGCGAGAGCACCACCGCCACCGACAAGCACCGCCGCACCGGCGACCTCGCCTTCACCTGGAACGTGCTGGATTTCGGCGTCAGCTATCTGCGGGCGCGGCAGAACGCCAATCTGGTGCTGATCGCCGACGAGCGCCGCCGCCGCGTCGTCCAGGGCATCATGCAGGACGTGCGCACCGCCTATTGGCGCGCCGTGGCCGCCGAACGGCTGCTGAGGCGGCTGGAGCCGGTGGAGAAGCGGGTGGAGGGTGCGCGCCGCGACGCCCGCACGCTGGAGGCGCTGCGCATCCAGGCGCCGTTGCAGGCGCTGACCTACACCCGCACCCTGGTCGAGACCCTGCGCCAGCTGCAGTCGCTGCGGCGCGAGCTGGTGGCATCGAAGTCGCAGCTGGGCGCGCTGATGGGGCTGCCGCCGGGCGAGCCGTTCGAGATCGAGCTGCCGCCGGCCAGCATCATGAAGGCGCCGCCCAAGCTGGACGTCGCGGTGGAAGCGCTGGAGACCTACGCCCTGCTGAACCGGCCTGAGCTGTTGGAGGAGAGCTACAACCAGCGTATCTCCACCGACGAGACCTGGCGGTCGCTGCTGAAGCTGCTGCCGGGCATCGACGTCAACGCCGCCCTGCGCTACGACAGCAACAGCTTCCTGCTGAACCAGCGCTGGACCGATTACGGCGCGCGGATCAGCTGGAACCTGATCAACCTGGTCTCCGCCCCCGCCACCAAGTCCTACGCCGATGCGCAGGAAGAGCTGGTCGCCTTCCGCCGTCAGGCGCTGAGCATGGCGGTGCTGAGCCAGGTGCATGTGGCGGTGCTGCAGTTCCGCGAACTGAAGCAGGAATTCGCCCTGACCGCCGAGCAGGCCGACCTCGACACCCGCATCCGCTCGCAATACACCAATGTCGGCGAAGCCGGCCAGGTGGGCGAGCTGGGCGTGATCCAGTCGGAGGTGACGGCGTTGCTGTCCGATCTGCGCCGCGACCTGGTGCTGGCCGACCTGCACAACGCCTATGCCCGCGTCATGGTGTCTGCCGGCGTCGATCCGCTGCCCGAGACGATGGCCGCCGACGACCTGCCCAGCCTGACCCAGGCGGTGGGCAAGGGTCTGTCCTCCTGGCAGGAGCGCGCCAACAACGTTCTCCGCGTGAAGGATCTGGTGGCGAAGGACGCGGCCAAGGCCGACAAGACCGAACCGGCCAAGGCGGAACCGGTCAAGCCTGAATCCGCCAAGGCGGCTGTGCCCATGGCGGCCGCTCCGGCCCCACCCCCCGTAGCGGCCCCCGTAGCGGCTGCGGAAGCGCCGAAGGCCGCGGCGGCCGAACCGGCTCCGGCCTCCACGCCTTTCGTTCTGGCGTCTTCCGCAGCACCCGCCGCAATACCCGCCGCGGCTCCGGAATCGGCGCCGGCTCAGGTTGCGGCTCCGGTTTCGGCCCCTGCCCCCGCTCCAGTTGCGACGGCGTCCTTCTCTCCTGTCATCCAGGCAGATCTTGGGGCTTACGCAAGCCACAGGCTTGCCGAGCGGGAATGGGGTATGATCGCCAAACGCCTGGGAACGGGAATGGACGGGGCCGGCGCCCTGTACGTCACCACCCGGCGCAGCGAGGACGGCAAGCCGATCGTCCAACTGCGCGCCGGCGGTTTCGCGGACCGCGCCGCGGCCGAGCGGTTCTGTCATCGTGTGAAGGACAAGCAGCGGGAATGCACCGTTCGTACCCTCTCTGCTCAGGAAATCCAATCCGACAGCCTGCCGATGGGCAGGGTCGCGTCGCTGTGATCCGTCCCGGCGCGGCGGCCAAAGCCACCGCCCAAGCCGCCGCACTCGTGGCTGTCCTGCTGGCCGGGGGCCTCGCCTCCAGCCCGGCAGTCGCCCAGGACACCTCGCAGGGGCAGGTCCGCGCGCTGATCGAGGCCAGGCGGCATGCGGTCCTGTCCTCCGAGATCCCCGGCCGCATCGCCCGCATGAGCGTCGATGCCGGCCAGAGCTTCAAGGCCGGCGACCTGCTGGTCGCCTTCGACTGCGCCAGCTATCAGGCGGAACTGGACGCCGCCCGCGCCCAGCTGAACGCCGCGGATGTGACGGCGCGGGTCAACCGGCGCCTGAACAGCCTGCGCTCCATCGGCGAGGCGGAGGTGCAGCTGGCCGAGGCGAAGGTCCAGGTCGCCCGCGCCGACGTCCGCAAGGCGGAGGTGCAGGCCCGGCGCTGCGAGATCAAGGCGCCTTTCGACGGCCGTGCGGTCGAACGCCGGATCCAGGAGCATGAGTCGGTCGCCGCCGGCGCGCCGCTGCTGGAGATCCTGTCCGACCGCGACCTGAAGGTGGAGCTGATCGTCCCCTCCTCCTGGCTGGTGTGGTTGAAGCCGGGGCAGCGCTTCGACCTGCGGGTCGACGAGACCGGGGTCACCCTGCCGGGCGAGGTGGTGCTGCCCGGCGCCAAGGTCGATCCGGCCAGCCAGTCGGTGAAGGTGACCGCGAAGCTGACCGGCGAGGGCACCCTCTCCGGCCTGATCGCTGGCATGAGCGGCACCGCCATCTTCCCCGAACCGGCGCTGTCGGCGCTGCCGGCCGGGAACCAGGGGGCTTCCCAGGGGACTGCCAAACCCGGAACCGCGAAGCCATGAGCGCCGTGATGGCCCAGCCCCCGCCCCAGCAGGCGGCGCCGCAAGCGGCTCCACAGGCAGCTCCCCAGGGAGCGCCGCAGCCGGTCAACGGCCTGCTGATGCTGCTGGAACTGCAGCGGCAGGCGTGGCGGCAGGCGACGGCGCCGGAGCTGCGCTATCACATCGTCAACCAGACCCGCCGGCTGATCGCCTACCGGCAGGCCGCCTTCCTGACCCTGGCGGACCGGGGCCGGCCGACGCTGGAGGCCGTGTCCAACATCGCGGTCCTGGAGCCGAACGCTCCCTTCACCCAATGGCTGGAGCAGGCGGTGCACACCGTCGCCACCGGTGCTGAGGCCGACGCCGTCCATGTCGTCGATCCCGCCGCCCTGTCCGCCGAGGTCCGCGGCGCCTGGGGCGAATGGGGGCCGGCACAGGTTCTGTGGTGCCCGTTGCGCAAGCCGGAACCCCAGCGGGAGGCCCCCCGTGAGGCACTGCCCGGCGCCCAGGCGGAAAGCCGGGACAAGGCCGCCCCGCCCCTGGCCGGCCTGTGGCTGGGCCGCGACGAGCCGTGGACCGACGGCGAAATCCTGCTGCTGAGCCATCTGGCGGAGGGCTATGGCCATGCCTGGTGGGCGCTGTCGGGCAAGCGTGCCAAGCGGCGCGGGCTGCGCCGCGCCCTGCTGCCGCTGCTGGTCCTGCTGGCCGTCGCCGGCGCGCTCGCCATCCCGGTGCCGATGTCGAGCCTGGCCCCGGCCGAGATCCAGACCAGCAACCCGGTGATCGTCGCCGCTCCGCTGGACGGCGTGATCGAGCGCTTCCATGTGCAGCCGAACCAGGCGGTGGCGGCCGGACAGCCGCTGTTCAGCTTCGATTCCACCGTCCTGCGCAGCCGCTTCGAGGTGGCGCGCAAGGGGCTGACCCAGGCGGAGGCGGAACTGCTGACCGCCTCCCAGGCCGCCTTCGCCGATCCGCAGACCAAGGCCCGCGTCTCCCAGCTCCGCGCCCAGGTGGAGCTGCGCCGGGCCGAGCTGGCGCTCGCCCGCGACCTGCTGGACCGGGTCACGGTGAAGGCCGAGCGCGCCGGCATCGCCGTCTTCACCGACGTCAATGACTGGCTGGGCAAGCCGCTGTCGGTGGGCGAGCGCGTGCTGACGCTGGCCGACCCGCAGGCACCGGAGATCGACATCATGGTGCCGGTCGGCGACGCCCTGGTTCTGGAGCCGGGCTCGCCGGTGGAGCTGTTCCTGAACGTCGACCCGCTCCATCCCCTCCGGGCCCGCCTGACCCATGCCAGCTACGAAGCCGGCCTGTCGGCCGCCGGCGTGCTGTCCTACCGCGTCAAGGCGGCGCTGGAACCGGGCCAGAACCCGGGGGAGGCCCCGCCGCGCATCGGCCTGCGCGGCACCGCCAAGATCCTGGGCGACCGCGTACCCCTGGCCCTCTACCTGTTCCGCCGCCCGCTGGCCCTGCTGCGCCAGTCGCTGGGGATTTGAGAGGCATCCAAAACAACATTAACGGAAAAGCTCGCAAATTCGACAGATGTCGTTGTTGTGGATTAATTCAGAAGGAAATTAGAAATGGCCGATAATCAAAAAGAGGAAAATGAGTTAGCCCACGGAGCCATTGGGTGGTTAATTATATTATCTGTTGCTGGGTGGTACTGGTGGTGCTCCGATGGAATCAGATCTATAAAAAGCATGACCATAGAAACAATGTTCCACGAAAAAACACTAATTGCTCCACGTGATTTTGGATTTTTGAAGGCCGCAGGTTACAACACAGACAAGCTTGAATTTATAGATGCTATCAACAGGACAAATCCTTCAAAAATTTCTTGGTCAAGCAGAGATGTAAAAATACCCCCCACCGATAAGACCATTAGCGTTGTAGACACAATAGTAGACTATGATACTCCATTCAACGGAAACGTAAGAAGAGTTGTTTATTCGTCATTTGTAATGAAAGAGCATTTTTACCATTTCAATCCTACCGTTATGTCTCCGATGTCAGTATCATATCTATATTCAGACGGACGAACCGTTAACTACAATATGGATCACGGGGCAGAAAAAGTTGTCGATTCTTTCACAATTTTATTCAAATAGTTGCATTTAAAATGCCCTTTCAGTTGATAAAATTACTTTGCGTCAACATCACTACTCTTCTGGAAATCGTCCTCCTGTGTCCATAGCCCTCACGCCCCCCGCCGGTCCCTCTGCCAGCCTCCGCGCGGTCGGTTCCGCCCCCGCCGACCCGCGGGCCGCCATGCGGCTACCGGGCCTGCGCGACGATCTGGCGCTGCTGCCGGCGCCGGCGGGGCAGGACGGGGCACCGGGCTGGACCATCCACGATCTGGTGCGCAACCGCTATTTCCGCATCGGGCCGGAGGCCTTCGCGCTGATCGCGCACTGGCACCACGCCAACCCGGCCGCCATCGCCGCGGCGGTGGCCGAGGAGAGCCTGTTCGAACCGACGGTCGACGACGTCATGGGTTTCTACCAGTTCCTGGCGGCCAACAACCTGACCGTCACCGTCGACACCGCCTTTCTGGCCCGTCAGGCGGCGGCGCGGAAGACCGGCTGGTTCTGGTGGCTGGTCCACAATTACCTGTTCTTCCGCATCCCGCTGGTGCGGCCCGACCGTTTCCTGTCGGCGACGGTGGGGCTGGTGGCGCCCTTTTACAGCCGGGCCTGGCTGGCCCTGGTGTTGCTGACCGCGCTCCTTGCCGGGCTCCTGGTGGCGCGGCAGTGGGATGCCTTCCTGCACACCTTCCAGCATTTCTTCTCCCCCGAAGGGCTGGCGCTCTACGGCGTCACGCTGCTGGGCACCAAGATCTGCCACGAGTTGGGCCATGCCTACACCGCCAAGCGCTACGGCTGCCGGGTGCCGACCATGGGGCTGGCCTTCCTGGTGATGTGGCCGGTGCTCTACACCGACACCACCGACGCCTGGAGGCTGGTCTCGCGCCGGCAGCGGCTGGCGGTGGGGGCGGCCGGCATGCTGACCGAGCTGACGATCGCCGTCTTCGCCACGCTGGCCTGGAGCTTCCTGCCCGACGGGCCGCTGCGCAGCGCCGCCTATTTCCTGGCGACGGTCAGCTGGATCACCACGCTGGCGATCAACCTCAGCCCCTTCATGCGCTTCGACGGCTATTACCTGCTGTCCGACGCGCTGGACGTGCCCAACCTGCAGGAGCGCGGCTTCGCCATGGCGCGCTGGAAGCTGCGGGAATGGCTGTTCGGCCTGGGCATTGCCCCGCCGGAGGAGATGCCGGCGGCGCGGCGCCGCATCCTGCTGGCCTATTCCTACGTCACCTGGGTCTACCGGCTGGTGCTGTTCCTCGGCATCGCGCTGCTGGTCTACCACGTCGCCATCAAGGTACTGGGGATCCTGTTGTTCGCCATCGAGATTGGCTGGTTCATCGCGCGGCCCCTCCTGCATGAGGTGAAGGTCTGGTGGTCCTTGCGCGACCGCTTCCGGGTCAACCTGCGCACCGGGCTGACGCTGGCGGGGCTGGCGGCGGCGGTCGGGCTGACCCTGCTGCCGGTGACCACCACCGTCTCGGTGCCGGTGGTCTGGCGGGCATCCGGCTTCGCCACCGTCTACGCCCCCTTCCCCGCCCGGCTGGAGGAAACGCTGGTCGCCCGCGGCCAGAGCGTGGTGGAGGGCGAGCCGCTGTTCCGCCTGACCGCCCCCGACCTGGAGGGCAAGCTGCGCCAGGCGGAGCTGCGTATCGACTGGATGCAGGAGCAGATCGCCCGCCTGACCGCCAGCCGCGAGCAGCTCGACCGCGTGCGGGCGATGGAGGAGGATCTGGCCGCCGCCCTGGCCGAGCGGCAGGGGCTTCTCGACAGCCGCGAGCGGCTGGTAGTGCGCGCTCCCCTGTCGGGGACCGTGCGCGACATGGAGGATGCGCTGACCCCCGGCCGCTGGATCGGGCCGAAGCTGCCGCTGGCGATGGTGGTGGCGCCCGGCAGCGGCGAACTGGTCGGCTATGTCGGAGAGGGCGATTTCGACCGGCTGAGCCCGGGTGCAGGAGCGGAGTTCCACCCCGACGACCCGCTGGCTTCCCGACGTGCGGCGCGGGTGCGCGCGGTCGATCCGGTCGCCGTCTCGGCTCTGGACGTGCCGGCGCTCGCCTCGGTCAATGGCGGCCCGGTGGCGGTGGAGGGACAGGCGGGACCGCAACCGGGCCAGCCACATGGCAGTCCCGGCCGCAGCGCGCTCGCCCCGGTGGAGGCGGTCTACCGCATCACCCTGGATGTCGAGCCGGTGCCCGGGGTTCCCGGTTCCGTACAGGAGGGGCCAGAGCGCGTGACCCGCGGCATCGTCCGCGTGGCGGGCGAGGCCCGCAGCATCGCCGAACGCTTCTGGCGCATCGCCGCGTCGGTGTTGATCCGCGAGACGGGGTTTTGACCGGACGGCCAGCAGGGACTTCCGGGATCATTCCATCCCCACCGCCAGGAGCCCGTCGCCGGCCATGGCAAGGCCGGCCGATTGCGGGCGGACATAGCCGATCGGGTTAGGGCGCAGCTCGTTGCGGCAGTAGGTGATGAAATGGACCAGCGCCTGCTGCTGATCGCCGCCGAAGGCGGCGCTGAGATCGGGGTTGGCCATCAGATAGGCGAGCGCGTTGAACCGGGTCGGACGCCCGTCCGCCTGTCCGGTGGACTGGTAGTGGGCGGTGGCGGCCGCGGTGTCGGTGCCGAAGGTTGCTGCCAGATCCGGGTTGGCGGCCAGATAGCTCAGCGCGTCGAAACCGGCGGCGTCGCGCCGCGGCGTGTTGCCGTAGAGGACGACATATAGCTTCACCTGCCGTTCGCTGCCCGAGAAGACGCTCAGCAGGTCCGGGTTGGCCAGCAGATGGTCGTGGGCGTTGAAGCTGGTGCTGCGGTTCTCCAGCCGGCCGTAGCGGATGTAATGCTCCGCCGCCCGCGTGGAATCGGTGCCGAAGGCGGCGGCCAGATCGGGATTTGCCGCCAGATAGGAGAGCGCGTCGAAGCTGCTGCCGCGCCCTTCCCGCTGGCCGTAGGACAGGTAATGGCGGCCCCCTGCCGCCGGGTCGGGCCCGAAGGCGGCGGCGAGGTCGGTGTTGGCAGCCAGATAGCCCAGGCTGTCGAAGCCGACGCCGCGCCCTTCCTGCCGGCCGTGGGACAGGTAATGGCGGACCGCCGCCGCCGGGTCGAGCCCGAAGGCGGCGGCGACATCCGGGTTCGACACCAGATAGCCGTATCCGTCGAAGCGGGTGCCGCGTCCCTCACGCTGGCCGTAGGTCAGGTAATGGCGGGTGGCGGCGACGGCATCGGTGCCGAAGGCGGCGGCCAGATCGGCGTTCGCCGCCAGATAGGCCAGCGGATCGAAGCTGCCGGCGCTGCGCCCTTCCCGCCGGCCGAAGGCCAGATAATGCCGGGTCGCCGCGTTGCGGTCGTACCCAAAGGCGGCGACCATGTCCGGGTTGGAAGCCAGATAGGAGAGCGGGTCGAAGGATGCGGCGGTCCGCCCCTCTGCCCGGCCGGAGCGCAGGTAATGCTCGCGCGCGGCGGCCTCGTCGGTGCCGAAGACGGCGATGAGGTCGGGGTTGGAGGCGAGATAGGCCAGCGGGTCGAACCCGGCCATCGTCTCGGCCAGCGAGGTGACCCGCAGCGTCACGGTCTGGCCGCTGACCGCACCGTGACTGTCGGTGATGGTATAGGCGAAGGAGCCGGGCGTCCCCGATGTCCCGGACGGCACCTGATAGGTCAGGCCGGCCAGATCGGCTGTGCCGAGCGTCATGCCGGCGGTGACGGGGGTGCCGTTCGCCAGCCGCAGGATGCCGCCGGTCGGCAGCCGCGCCAGGGTCACGGCCATGCTGTCGCCTTCGTCCGGATCGCTCGGCCGATCGATGCCCAGCGATATGGCCGGCCCGCCTTCCTGCACGACCAGCGTCCTGTCCGACTGGACGGCCGGCGGCCGGTTGGCCGGGCGCGAGGCGATGATGAAGCCGATCCAACGGCTCCACGCCACGCCGTTGTAGGCGCGCACCGACAGCTCGTCGAGGCTGGTCAGGGTGGAGGCGGCGAAGGTGACGCCGGCGAAGGCCGCCGCACTCAGTGAGACCGCGGCACCCGTCGCCTGGGCCACCCCGCCGACCATGATGGAGCCGGCGCCCTGGGTGTTGTCGACCACCTCATACTGGGTGACAAGGCCGCCGGCCGGGTCGGTCGCCGTCACAAGGCTGTCGATGTCGATCGAGGAACCGATGAAAACCCGGCCGGTCCGGGCGGTCACCGCCGGGGGCATCAGGCTGATGCGGGTGTCGGCGAACAGGGCGAATTCGACGTCGGTCAGACTGTCGGTGCCTTCGCTGCCGCCGGAGATGGTGGCGCCGTCGGCGGAGACGGTGACGGCGTAGGAGGAGCGGCTGCCGTTGTAGACCGCGGTGTCGGTGCCGCCGCCGCCCTGCAGCGTGTCGTCGCCCGATCCGCCTGTCAGCGTGTCGGAGCCCTCGCCGCCGGTCAGCAGGTTGTTGGCGGTGTTGCCGATCAGGATGTCGTTGCCGCCGCCGCCGATGGCGGTCTCGATGGTGACGCCGTCGGCGATCGCCACATTGTCCACTGCCCGCCCGCCCGAGCCGTTGGGGCCGATGGAGCTGAAGGCGCCGGGCGTCAGGTCGATGGTGACGGCCGACGCCTGCCCGCTGGCGTCGATGCTGTCGGTGCCGCCGGCATCCCAGATGGCCTGGCTGACCGCGACGATGTTGCTGGCGAAGGCATAGCGGTCGTCGCCGATGCGGGTGCCGGTGTTGGTGCCGTACAGGTATTGGACCGCCGCGATGTCGTACAGCGCCGGCCCCGTCGTCAGCCCGTTCAGGCCCAGGCTGGGATGCGAGTTGTAGGACATGAGCGTGTAGCGGTAATTATCCTCGGTCGAGGACAGATAGGGCGGCTCGCCCCCGCCGCCGGTGGCGTTGTAGTTGCCGGGATGCTTCAGCCCGATGGCGTGCCCGATCTCGTGCAGGATGGTCAGGTAGCCGTAGCTGCCCTGCGTCGGGCTGGCGTTGGTCGCGGCGCTGTTGGAAAGATAGATGTCGCCGCCGCCGTCATAGAGCGATCCGGTCGGATAGTAGGCGTAGGCGGCGCTGGAGCTTTGCCGGTTGGTGCCGAGGCGGATCGACCCGCCCTGCCCGCTGTTGGCGCTGTCGGAGGTTTCGACGAAGAAGATGTTGGCGACGGCGCTCCAGGCGGCGAAGGCCTGCCGCGCCGCGTCGCGCTGCGTGGCGGACAGCGGCGCGAAGCCGGTGGTGTCCGAGCCGGAGGCGTAGGACGGCGCCTGCTCCATGAAGCTATAGCTGACCGTCGCCCCGCTGCCGACCCCGCCGCTGCCCCAGCGCGGCGTCCCCGTCGCCAGCAGGGTCGAGATGGTGGCGAAGGAGGCACCCTGCGGCCCTCCTTGCGCGCCCAGCCCTGCGGCGATGGGCGCGGCACTCCAGCCGGCGCCCCAGCTTGTTGCATTGCACAGCAGGCAGGAACAGGCGGCCCCCGGGTCAAGCCGGGAGTCAACCGGGGGGCCGGCCGAAACATCGGACAGATCGGAGAGGGTGGTCGTCATGGCCGGGAGGAAATCCGCGCCGCGGACTGCGGCTCCGCCACTCTACAACCTTTCATTCCCCAATCGAAAGGGGAGGGGGATCCGGACGTTTTTTCTCACCGGACGGCGTCTCACCGGACGGCGCGCTGCGGTTCTCCCTCCCGCTCACCCCTTCTGCGCGATCAGATCCTCTGGGCGCCCAGTTCCTCGAACACCGCCTCGATGCGGTCGACGGACCGGGCGACGGTGAAGTCGCGGGCGCGGTCGCGGCCGGACAGGGCCATGCGCAGCCAGGCGGCGCGGTCCCTGACCAGGCTGCGCAGGCAGCCGGCGAGCGCCTCGTGGTCTTCCGCCTTGAACAGCAGGCCGTCGACGCCGTCGCGCAGCACCTCGCCGCTGCCGCCGGTGCCGCTGCCGATCACGGTCAGGCCGGCGGCCATCGCCTCCACCTGCGAGATGCCGAAGGGTTCCTGGAAGACGCTGGGGAAGACCAGGACGTTGCAGCGGGCGAACAGGTCGGACAGGCCGCGGCGGTCGAGGAAGCCGGTGAAGCGCACCTTGCCGGCCATGCCCTGGCGCTCCACGAAGTCGCGGCAGCGGGCCGCGAGGTCGGCGTCCGGCGCCTCCCCGGCGAAGGTGCAGTCGAAGTCGATGCCCTCGCGGTGCAGGATCGCAAGCGCGTTGACCAGCGTCTGCGGCCCCTTGTAGTTGACGAACAGGCTGGCGAAGGCGATGCGCAGCCGGTCGGTCGTCGGCATCACCGCGCGGTGGAAGTAATCGACGCGGGCGCCGGGATGGATCACCGTGGCGGGCAGGCCGTAGCCGCCGGCGGCCAGCCGCTCCGATACCCAGCCGCTGGCCGGCCCGGCACGGTAAAGGGGGGAGCGGGGTGCCGCCGGCGGCGCGTAGCCGGGATGCTGGTTGCCCAGGCAATGCAGCACCGGCACGCCCATCTGCCGGGTCAGCGGGTCGAGGAACTCGCTCGCCAGCATGTCGAGGTTACCGACCAGACAGGCGTCGGCACGGAAGTCGCGGGCGGTCTCCAGCACGCGGCTGATGTTGGTGCGGATCAGGGCGGCACAATGGGCCGGGTCGTCGTGGGTGAAGGCGCGCCCGTCCTTCCAATATCCATAGAGGGTCAGCGAACGGTCGACATGCCCCTCGATGTCCTCGGTCCCGGCCATGCCCGGCCGGGTCAGGTCGGGCACGTCGGCGGTCAGCACCTTCACCGTATGGCCGCGGCGGATCAGCTCGGCCGAGAACTCCCACAGCTTGCGGCCGTAGCCGCCGAACTCCTGCGGCGGAAACAGGTTGGTGACCACCAGGATGCGGCGGGGCCGCCCGGTCGAGGGAACCGTCGCCTGCCGGAACAGCACGCGGTAACGCTCCAGCGCCGGATGGTCGGCCTCGTTGGAAAGCGCATCGGCGCCCAGGTCGGGAGCCGGATCGGGCAGGCCGGCAAGCCGGGCGGCCCGCCGGGCCTCAGCAAGATAGACGGCAGCCTCCGCCCGCCGGCCGCTGGCCGCGCACAGGCGGGCCAGTCCGATGAGCGCGTCCGGCTGCTGGCGGTCCAGTGCTGCGCAGCGCAGCAGGAAGCGCTCCGTCAGGGCGGCGTCGCCCAGCCGGTTGGCGAGCTGCGCCACCCCCATCATCTGGTCGGCAGTCCGCAGCAGCGGCTCCAGCGCCGCGAGGCGCGCACGCTTCAGCTCCGGCGTCAGCGCCGCCGCGAGGGCCGGATCGGACAGCGAGCGGGCGGCATAGCGCAGGGCATCGGCGCATTGGAACAGGATGCCGCCGGGCTCGGTCGGCACGAAGCCCCAGTCGGCCAGATGGGCGGCCGCTGCGGCATGGCCACGCGACGACAGGGTGGGACAGAGGACAGAGGCGCCGGGCAGCCGGACCATCCACCGGTCGGTCTCCGCCTTGTCGAGCCAGGGGAGCAGCGTCACCGCCTCGTCCCGCACCCGGTCGGGGGACGGCGGCAGCGGCAGCGCCACCGGTTCGGGTATCCCGTCCGGGGCTGCGAAGGCCACGCGGGGCAGGTCGCGGGCCATGGCGCGCAGGTCGGCGGCGAAGCCGTCTTCACCCCCGCCCCGATCCCCACCGGTATGCCCCCCGCCACCATGAACGGTCAGCCGCGACGCCGTCAGCTGCAGCAGCTGCAGCGCCTCGTAGGCGGCGAGGCGGCGCTGGAACCCTATGCCACGCACCGGCAGCGCCCTCAGGCCGCGCCGTTCGGAGCGCAGCTCCAGCGCCGGATCCACACGGTCGTCGAACACGGCGGCGAAGAACTGGGCACGTTTGACCTGCGGGCTGTGGAATTCCAGCAGATGCGCCTGCCCGGCCCGGCGGATCGCCATCGCCTCGTCCGGGTGGTCGAGATAATGGCGCGCCAGTTCCACCAGCTCGTCCGGCGAGCGGTATGTCGCGAGATGGCGGCCGGGGGTGAAGCAGCGCTCCAGCCCGGCGTCCGGCGAGAGCGCGTCGGTGAGCAGGAAGCCGCCGGCCCCCAGCGCTTCGAAGACGCGCAGGTTGAGGTCGCCGTTCAGCGAGCAGTTCAGCGTGACGCGCGAGGCGGCATAGACGTCGGCCGCCCTCTCCGGCTTGGCCCGCATGCCCACCAGCGGCAATCCCGCCGCGTTCAGCCGGTCAAGCACATGGCGCCGCCAGGGGTGGAAGGCGCCGATCTGCCCGACGAAGGTGAGGTCGAACCGGAACTCCGCCGGGGGGTCCGCCAGGATGTCGCGTCGGCGCAACGCATAATCGACCGCCGGGATCCAATAGACCCGCTCGAACCCCGCCTCCAGGAAGGCGTGGGCATGCTGGCGGGTATGGTCGAGCATCACCGCGTCGAAGCTCTCCATCGCGCCATAGGCCAGCAGCGTGCGCAGCGGACCGGCGAAATGATGGGTATCGCCGACCAGCAGAAGCTTGGTTCCGGGAATCCGGTCCAGCCCACGGGGAAGGTTGCGCCGGGTGGCGTCGGCCTTCACCACGATCAGTTCCGGCCGCTGGTGCGCCGGCAGCCGGGCGACGACCGCCGCCAGATCATATTCGCCGTGCGGTGTGTTCAGCGAGGAGAAGCCGTCGCCCGTCTCGACCGTCGGGCAGTCGGGGCCGCAGAACACCTCCCGGTCGGAGAACAGCGGCCGGCGGTAATAGTCGGGCGGTGCCAGACAGCAGAAGAGGGTGACGGGATCGGGCAGGTTCGCATTGGGCATGATGGGACCGGTCACAGCGCGTCCAGCTCCCGCAGAAGGTCGATCAGGCGGCGGGTGGCGGCCTGCCAGCTGAAATGCTCCAGCAGGTGTGCCTGTGCCGGGCGGCGGGTGCCGTCGGGATCGTCGATGACCGCGCGCAGCAGCCGGGCGGCCTCGCCCTCGTCGGGGCTCCACCAGTCCTGGCCGGCATAGGCGGTGATGCCGGGCGTGACGGGGCTGGGGATCATGTGCGCCACCCGGTCGTCGAGATAGGCATGGTAGGCGCTGTGATCGGGCGCCAGCAGGGTCAGGCCCATGGCGCCGGCCTGCGCCATCGGCAGATCCCAGCCCTCGCCGTGCGACATGCTCCAGTAATGGGTCGAGGCGGCATGCAGCCCCATCATGTCCGCGTCGGACAGCTTGCCTTCCACCAGGAAGACCGGGGCCGCCTGGGCCAGCGTCCGGCCGATCTGTGCCGACACCCGCGTCAGCAGGTCGCGCATGCCGTCGGAAACCCCGCCGCCCTTGCCGACCTTCAGCAGCAGGGCCGCGGAATCCTCCGCCCGCGTCGTGCCCAGCCAGACCCGCAGTAGCCCGTCCAGGTTCTTGCGGTCGTTGAAGTCGGAGACGTTCAGGACGCGCACCCGGTAATCGGACAGGCGGCGGCCGGCGCTGTCGACGATGGCCGAGGGGGGGATGCTGCCGGCCTCCACCGCGTCGACGCCGGCGGGGCTGACATGGACGCGGTCCGGCGGATGGCCGGCACGCAGCCACGCCTCGCGCGAGGACCCGGTGGCGACGACGACATGGTCGTGGCGCCGGCTCTGCGCCGCCCACAGGGGCGGAATGTCGAGAGCCTCGAACATGGTGTAATTGATGGTCTTCAGGCCGGGAACGACCTCCACCGCCGGCGGGGTGGTGATGGTCAGCACCGCCTTTGCCCGCACCGGCCGGTCGAGCGTGAACAGCAGCGGATCGATCTGGTCGTCGGGAAGATTGTCGGTGCCGGCATAGTTCAGGTCGACCAGCCGGACCCGGATTCCCGCCTCCACCAGCCCCCGGACGAAGCGGCGGACGGCGAAGGCATAGCCGCTGCTGTCACGGAACACCCCGCGCACCACCAGCCCAGGCGGCAGGGTCCGATCCTCCGCATCCTCGCGCAGGTCGCGGGCGGTGGCACGGCGCTCCAGCGCACGGCGCTGCCGGTCGTCCGGGGTCCCGCTGCCCACCCCCAAGGCGGCGGAGCGGCGAAGAAGCCGGCCCGCCTCGGCCAACCGCCCGCAGACGAGCGCCTCATTGGCCAGACGCGACAGGGAGATGTCGGATGCCGGGTCCAGTTCCAGACTGCGCCGGAAATGCGCGGCGGCCTCGTCGGGTTTCCCGAGTTGCTGCAGGGTGAGGGCGCGATTGAGAAGCGCCGCCGAATGCATCGGCTCCAGCAGCAGCGCGCGCGCCATCAACAGCGCGCCGTCCGCCGTCCTGCCGTCGCGGCGGACCAGCAGGCCGAGCAGGTGCAGGGCATCCGGCTGGGCCGGCTCGAACGCCAGGACGGAACGGTAAAGCGCCGCCGCACGGCCGGCCTCCGCGCCATGATGCAGGCCGACGGCCTTCTGCAGGATGTCTTGGATCGAGGTCATGTCAGGGCTGGCATCCTGGGGAGGAACGGGTGCTGGCGAAGCGGCCCGCCAAGTCCGGGATTTGGATCTCGGGGCCTGGATCGGGCCTGGGACGATCGGGGTTGGAGGGGGCGGGGTTGGAGCGGTCGGGGTTGGAGCGGTCGGGGTTGGGGCGGTCGGGGTTGGGGCGGTCGGGGTTGGGGCCGGGAAGATCGGTGAAATCTTGAGGCTTTGCAACGAGGCAACTTGACCCCTCGCGGGCAAGGGTGCAAGTGAGGTCCGCCCATACGGGGTACCTCTTCGGCAGAATCCTTCGGAACCGCCATGTCCATCCGGATCGAAACCATAGCCGGACAGCAGCTGTCCCTGCCCGATGCCGTGCGGCAGGCGCTCGACTACTGCAATTCCGGATGGCTCGACATCAGCGCCGCCATCTGCGACCGCATCCTGGCGGCCGTTCCGGAAAACCCCGAGGCGCTGCTGGTCAAGGGCATCGCCGCCTACAAGGCCCGCGACCCGGCGGCGGCGGTGCCGATCCTGAGCCTCGCGCTGCGCCGGAACCCGGCCTCCCCCGACACCGCCTATCACTTGGGCATGGCCCTGCTGCTGTCCGGGGATCTGGACCGGGCGGAGCTGGCCTTCAGGAGCGCCATGGGCGCGCGGTCCGACTATGCCGAGGCGATGACCGGGCTTGCCGAGGTGCGCAAGGCGAAGGGAGACGCAGACGGCGTCTATGGGCTGCTGGAACGGGCCGTGGAGTTGAAGAACAACCACTCCCCGGCCTACATCGCCTATTCGCTGATGCGGTTCGACCGGTCGCTGCCGCCGGACGCCCGATGGAACCGGCGGCGGGAGGTGCGGGGCGACCGCCCCTGGCTCAGCATGGCCTCGCTCGGCAATTACGGCCGCTTCGCCCAGACGGTGAACGAGTATGTCGCCGTCCGCCTCTATGCCGAGTCCTACGGCATGGAGTTCCTGACCCCCGACTGGGTCGGCCATGCCTTCTTCGACCTCGACGACCCTCGGCTCGATCCGGCGATCCTGCCGGAATTCCAGGGCTGGCTGCGCTGCCGCAGGGAGTTCGCCGACGGCTTCGCGGAACGGGTGGCCGATCCGCTCCGCGACCGCGACCTGTTCCTGGGCGGCTCGCCGGTCGACGCGATGCTGAAGGCGCGGCGGGCCGACATTCTGTCCTGGCTGACGCCGCGCTCCTGCTGGGACCGCTTTTTGGAGCCGCCGGTGGAGATGCTGCGCCGCTGCGGCCGCACCCTGGTCGCCGTGCACATCCGCCAGACCGACTGGTGGAACCAGGACTACACACCGCTGTCGCTCTATCTCGACTGGCTGGACGGGCTGTGGCCGACGCTGGAGGATCCGGTGCTGTTCGTCGCCACCGACGAGCCGAAGGTGGTGCCGGAATTCGCCCGCTTCTCCCCGGTGACGAAGGACGATTTCCCGGTCCGCTGGGAGGGGCTCGACTATCTGCAGGACTTCCATGTCCTGACCCGGTCCGACATCCTGGCGATCAGCACCGGTTCCTTCGCCGCCACCGCCGCGGCCCTGAACCCGTCCCCGCACCTGCTGCTACGCCCAGCCCCCGGCAACGCCGCCCTGGAAAGGTTCGATCCCTGGAGGTAGGGAGAACGGCGGGAGCGCCTCAGTCCTCTCCCGCTTCCCGCGGCTTGCCATCGCCACCCGCTCCCCCGGCGGCGCGCGCCGGGCTGCGCATCGGGTTCTTCGGATCGAGCAGGCCCAGCCGCTGCAGGATCTGGGCGAAGCTTTCGGTCAGCATGGTGATGCGGTCGCTGATCTCCGCGATCTCGCGGGCGGAGATGACCGGGGCGTTGGCGGAAACGCGGCCATGGGCGCGGTAGTTCAGGCGGATGGCGACATCGTCGGTTTCTCCCTGGATCCAGGAGCCGTGTAGGATCTTGTTGCGCTCCCGCCCCAGCTCCAGAGCCTCGTCGCAGCGGGCGATCAGCGCCTTCGCCTCGTCGGCGGGCAGGCGCAGGGTGGCGATGGTCTTCAGCGCGTCGAAGCGGGCCTTGACCTGCATGTTGGAGGCGATGGGAAGGAAATCGGTATGGTCGGTGCCGAGAAGGCGCGAGATGCACAGCGAAACCATGTCCTCGAGCTGGGCCCAGGACACGGCGATCATGCCGATCGCGCAATACATCTTCACGCTGAGGGGGCCCAGTCGGACCGTTCGCGTTGTCATGGACCAGTTCCGCCATCCACTCTCCCGCTTTCGGGAGCATCGATGGAAAATAAGCTTTCCATCCGGTGCGGCAAAGCGGTCATTGCATGGCGCCCGGTTGACAGGCAACGGTGATCCGTAGGATGCACTGCGCACCGGAATGGAGACCGTCCAGGCCGTCTCCGGCCCCGGCACTCCTCATGCCCGCCCCATATCGTCCGCCTCAGCACAAAGGTGTTCCACCCATGGTTTCCCAGGACCCGGCTTCCCAGGACTCCGCCGCCGCCCTGCACGGCTGCCTCACCGCCGCCATCGATGTCCTGCGGCGCACCATGGACAGCCTGGATCCCGCCCGGGTCGAGGCGGCGATCGCCGCCGTCACCGCGGCGCTCGGCGCCAACAAGGCTCTGCTGGTCTGCGGCAACGGCGGCTCGGCGTCGGACGCCATGCACATCACCGGCGAGCTGGTCGGCCGCTTCCTGAAGGAGCGCCGCGGGCTGAAGGCGATCTGCCTCAGCTCCAACCCGGCGGTGCTGACCGCCTGGAGCAACGACTATTCCTACGACACCGTCTTCTCCCGCCAGACCGAGGCCTATGGCGAGCCTGGCGGCGTCATCCTCGGCATCTCCACCAGCGGCAACTCGCGCAACGTCATCGCCGCCTTCGAGGTGGCGAAGAGCCTGGGCATGACCACCATCGCACTGACCGGCGAGGGCGGCGGCAAGATGGCGGGGTTGAGCGACATCCTGCTCGACGTGCCCTCGCGCTCCACCCCGCTGATCCAGCAGGTCCATATCTGCCTGTACCATTATCTGTGCGAACAGGTCGAAGCCCGACTGGCCTGATGTCCCTGCCCGCCGTTCCCTCCTCCACCCTGCCGTCTTCCGCTCCTCCGTCTTCCGGAGAGGCCCTGAAGCGCCGCGCGCTCGACGCCTTCATGGCCGGACGGCTGGAGGAGGCCGCGTCGCTCTACCGCGAGTTGCTGGCGGAGGAGGGCATGGCGGCCGACCTGTGGAACAACCTGGGCTTCGTCCTGACCGAACTCGGCCGGCCGGCCGAGGGGATGGCGGCTCTGCGCCGCGCCCTGGTCCTCAGGCCGGATTACGCCAAGCCCTGGGTCGGGCTGGGCGGCGACGCCTATAGCAATGACCGGCTGGACGAGACGGTGCGCCTGTGGAGCCGGGCGATCCAGACCGACCCGAACCAGGAAGCCAACCTTTGGTTCAACCTGGGCGTGGTCCGGCAGATGCGCGGCGAGGCCGCCGCCGCCGCCCTGTGCTTCGGCCAGGCCGAAAGGCTGGCGCCCGGCGATCCGCGCATCGCCAGCCAGCGGCTGCTCTGCCTGAACTACCTCGAGCTTCCCGGCGACCGGCTGCTGGCCGAACACCGCCGCTTCGACGAGCGCTTCGGCCGTCCAGCCGCGGCGCCGGCAGCGCATGCCAACCGGCCCGCCCCGGAGAGGCGGCTGCGCATCGGCTACCTGTCGGTCGAGTTCCGCGAGCATCTGGGCGCCTATTTCCTCACCCCCCTGTTCGAGGCCGCCGACCGCAGCCGTTTCGAGATCGTCTGCTATTCGATCCTGCCGGACACCCATGCCGACGCCTACACCGCCCGCTTCAAGGCGCAGGCCGACGGCTGGCGCACGGTGGGCCATCTGGACGATGCCGCCCTCGCCGAGCTGATCCGGACCGACGGCATCGACATCCTGGTCGACCTCGCCGGCCATTCCGGGCTGAACCGGCTGCCGATGCTGGCCCACCGACCGGCGCCGGTGCAGGTGACGTGGCTGGGCTATCCCAACGGCACCGGCATGGAGACGGTCGGCTACCGCATCGTCGACCCGGTCAGCGACCCGGTCGGATCGACCGACGGCCATGCGGTGGAGATGCTGGTGCGGCTGCCGCCGCCCTTCCTGTGCTTCCGCCCGCCGACCAATGCGCCGGCGGTGGTGCCGCTGCCGGCCGGGGCGACCGGGCAGGTCACCTTCGGCTCCTTCAACAAGCTGTCCAAGATCACCGACCACACGGTCCGGCTGTGGGCGGAGGTGCTGAGGCGGGTGCCTGACTCGCGCCTCCTGCTGAAGGACCGGCCGCTGTCCGATCCGGGCACCGCCGCCGGGCTCCGGGCGCGCTTCGCCGCCGCCGGCATCGCCCCGGACCGGCTCGACCTCGTCGGCTTCATCAAGGACGCGGCGGGCCATCTCGCCGCCTACAACCGGATCGACATCGCGCTGGATCCGCATCCCTACAACGGCACCATCACCACCTGCGACACGCTGTGGATGGGGGCGCCGCTGGTCACGCTGGCGGGGGGACGGCACGCCGCCCGCGTCGGCGCCAGCCTGATGGCCTCCATCGGCCTGCCGGAGCTGGTCGCCGCCACCCCCGACCGCTATGCCGCCATCGCCGCCGAGCTGGCCGGCGACCTCGGCCGGCTGATGCGGCTGCGGATGGGCATGCGCGAGCGGGTCCGGACCTCGGCGCTGTGCGACGAGGCGCGCTTCATGCGCAACCTGGAGAGCGCCTACCGGCTGATGTGGCGCCGCTGGTGCCAGGAGCAATCTGGCGGGCAATGCGGTGGACAGCCCACCGCCTGAACCGGCACGTCTCCCGGCGTCCTATCCCGGCGGCCGGCGGCCCAGCCGCTCGAAAAGCCGGTCGAGCGCCGGATCGCGCAGGCCGGCGCGTTGCAGGGTGGTCGCCCCATGCAGGGCATCGTCGTTCCGTCCGGCGAGGAAGCAGCGCAGGGCCTCGTCGAACAGCGGCTGCGGCGCCAGGGCGTTGGGGCCGGTCACCAGCCGCCGCTTGAGGGCGGCATCCTCCATCGCGGGGGCGTAGCCGTCGCCGCATTCCGCAATCAGGGCGTCCACGGCGTCCCCGCAATGGCGCCGGCACCAGGACAGATATTCCTCGTAGCTCGCCCGCAGGATCCACAGCCAGGACAGCCGCATCTCATCCGCACTGTTGACCCACTCCAGCGACGGCTTCAGCGTGCGCACGCCGAAACGCCGGACATCCAGGCAGACGAAGTTTCCCGCCACCGCCCGTTCGGTCAACTCCGCCAGAGCCGGGCCGTTGGCGAGCGAATTCGGCATCGGCACCTCGTGCTGCCGGCGGTGCAGGGCGGAGGCCACCAGTTGCTGTTCCGGCACCAGCACCCGGACCTCCCGCTCCTCGCGCGGCATGTCGAGCAGCGCCTGGCGCGACGGATGGCGCTCGGCCTCCCACAGCAGCCGCATGTCCTCCGTCCGGCCGAAGGAGCAGAAATCCTGCACGAACATGGCGAAGGAGCGCTGCGGACAGCGGACGTTGGTGGTGACGATGCGTTCGCCGAACATCCGCATCGGCGCCGGGATGTCCCGGAACAGCGCCGGATAGGCCAGGAAGCCCGCATGCTCCAGCACCATGTCGGTGCGCAGCTTCAGCGCATAGGGGCGATCGGCCAGCCGCAGGCCGGCCAGCGTGGAGTCCGCCTGCCGGTTGAAGTTGGAGGAGGCGGTCGCGGTGCGATACTCGATGTCCGGATGCAGGAGGCCGCGCAGGTCGACCGCACCAGGATCCGCGTTCAGCAGGACGGTATCCGCGTCTACGGCATGGGCCGGAAAGTCGGGGCCCCCCTTCCACACCGACAGGACGACCTGCGCGCCCGGCAGATGCGCACGCACGCTGGCCAATGCCTGGGGGGTCTGGTCCGGGTTCCAGGGCCCCTGGACCACCACCGAAACGTCGCGGGGGGCGATCATGCGGCGAAGCTCTTGCTGACAGGACGGACGTTGCCGACCGGGACCGGCAGCACCCGCAGCCCCTCGGCGATCACGCCGTTCATCGCCGGGCAGAGGAACAGCGCCCCCTTGTAGGCCAGCCTGTCGGCATGCTCCAGAGAATGGGCGGCGGCGCGCAGGAACAGGGCGGTGTCGCGGAACAGGTAGGTGCCGGCCGAGGCGTGGGAGGAGATCACCCGCTTCTCCGCCGTGCGGACCACCGAGCCGTCGGCGTCGATCTCGGCATAGCTGTAGCAGGGCTCGTCCGACGGGAAGCAGGGCAGGACGCCACCGACCGCCGGATCGGCGAACAGCCCGGCCATCGCCGGACCGTCATAGAGGATGTCCACCAGATCGACGCAGACCGGCGCCGCCGGGCGGGACAGCAGGGCCGTTCCGGCCAGGGCGGACAGCAGGGCGCCGCCGGTCAGGTCGGACAGGAGCAGGGCGCGAGAGCCGGGAAACCAGCCTTGAAGAAAGCCCTGCACGGTCCGCGCCTCTGGAACGTCGCGCAGGACGAACACCAGATCGGCGGGGCCGAGCGTTCCGTCGCGCCACCAGGGGCGGCCGGTGATCGCCCGGCGGACCAGCGGTTCGCCTTCCACCTCGACCAGCGGGCGGATGCCGAAGCGGGGATGGATGAAGTCCGGCCCGGCCAGCGGGATGATGGCGTTCACGGGATGCAGACCTCATCCACACCGGGGCCGCGGGCCAGATAACGCTCAAGATCCTCCGGCGTGCCGAGGCCATGCATGGCGCCGGCGGGGATCTCGAAGACGCCGATCCGCGCCCCGGCGGCGATGGCGTAGTTGTAGACCGGGCAGGTGTAGAACTCGCCGTTGGTCCGGTCGTTGCGGGCGATCATGTCGACGGCGGCGTCGATGAAGATCCGTCCGGTGCGGAAATGGTAGATGCCCACCGTCGCCAGATCGGAGATCGCCACCTTTTCCCGCACCTCGCGGACCAGACCGTCCTCGCCCGGCCGGGCGAACGACCATTTCGGGTCGCGGTTCCTGTCGCGGAACACCAGGATGGAGCCGTCCAGCCCGCGGCGCACGGCATCGTCGATGTAGGAGCCGCAGTCGAAATCGACGATCTGGTCGCAGTTGGCGATCAGCAGCGGCTCGTCGCCGTCGATCAGCCCGCGGGCGAGCAGGACGGTGCAGGCGGTGCCCTCCGTCTCCAGATCGACCGGGCACAGCACCACGTCCGGCCGCGCCTCCAGCTGGGCGGCGAGGTCCGGCTCCGCCTCGAAATGCTCGCGCCGGCCCATCAGGATGTAGCGGGCACCGGGGATCGCCAGATTGTCGAGCACCCGCTCGATCATCGTGCGCCCCGCGACGTCGATGAAGGGTTTGGGCTTGGCATAGCCGACGCGGGCGAAGCGGCTGCCGCGTCCGGCCATCGGGATCAGCACGTTGAGCCGCTTCGGCCCCGTGGCGGCTCCGGCGCTGCCGGCGAGGCGGCGGCCCTGCAGCAGCCGCTCGTACTGCGGGATCAGCGTGGGCGCGTAGAAGCTGTGGTAACGGTCGGCGGAAATCGGGCAATGCCCGACCCGGCGTCCGGTCAGCACCAGCTCGTTCAGGGTGGGGGCGATGTAGAAGGCGCCGTCGATCTGCACGTCGTGGCGGATCGTGTCCATCGCCGCCTCGACGAACAGCCGGCCGGCGGCGAAATAGTAGAAGCCGGCGATGGCATGGCGGCTGATAACGCGCTTTTCCGCCGCCTCCACCACCAGCCCGTCATCGCCAGTGCGGATGTAGGAATAGCGGGGATGGACGGAATCGAAGGTGATCACCGCCGCGTCCAGCCGCTGCCGCCGGAAGCGCTCCACCACCGCGGCGATGTCGGCCTCGATCACCTGGTCGCCGTTGGTGACGATCAGCTCCCCGTCTGTCTCGATATGCTCGATCGCCATCAGGCAGGAGCAGACCGCCCCCCTGGTCAGGGCGCGGAGCGGAATGACCACCGCCTCCGGGCCGGCGATCTGGCGCAGGACATCGTTCAGGTTGAAGCGGCGGCAGTCCTCTTCCTTGACGATGAAGATGAAGCGGGCGTCCGGGAAGCAGCCGCGCAGCGGCGCCACCACCTGTTCGATCATCGGCCGCCCGTCGATCTCGACCAGCGGCTTGGGGAAATGGAACTCGTCGGCGGAGAAATAGCGGTCGGGGGCCGCCAGCGGGATCAGGATGTTCACGGCGTCTCTCCCTGGGCGCGGGCGATGTGCCGGCGGATGCGGTCGTAGGTGACGTCGTACACGTCCCCGACCTCCATCACATGGGCGCCGCTGGCCCTGGCCGCGCGGATGCCATGCTCGTTGTCCTCGACGATCAGGCATTCCTGCGGCGACAGGCCCATCCGCTGCATCGCCGTCAGATAGATCTCCGGGTGCGGCTTGGCCTGCGCCACGTCCTCGTTGGACAGGTAGAACTCGAAATAGGGCAGCAGCGCCGCCTGTCCGAGCATCACCGCCACCGTGTTGCGGATGGAGTTGGAGCAGGCAGCCTGCCGATAGCCTTCCGCCTGCAGGCGCGACAGCGCGTACTGGTGGGGAAAGAAGGGGCGGCAGCGCGAATAGGCCAGCTCGATGGTGCGGCGCTGCTTCATCTCGTTGATGAAGCCGTGCAGCCGGACCGGCAGCTGCCGGCTGGCGCTCAGCATCTCCAGCTTGCGGCGGGTCGGCAGGCCGTCATAGAGCGCCAGATGCTCGTCGCGCTTGATCTCCATGCCGAACAGGGCGAGCGCCTCGTTCAGCGCTTCGTAATGCCAGTCCTTGGCATCGATCAGCACGCCGTCCATGTCGTAGAGGACGGCCTTGATCCGGGACGGGGCCGGCATCCCGGTGGGCGTTCCGACAGGCGTTTCAGGGAGCATCGAAGAACTCGCGCGCCTTGTCGGGGAAGTCTGTGCAGAGGGCCAACATGCAGGGTTCAGCCCGGGTCGCAACCGCCTTCCAGCTTTCCCACGCGGCGGCATGGGGGCGTCCGTGCAGTTCGGGCGAGACGAGGGCGACGCGCTTGCCCGCGGCCAAATGCCGCTCGATCACGGCGGCGTCGATCCAGTCGCTCTCGAAGGCGTCGAGCCAGACGCCGGCTGCCCGCTCGTAGAAGGACGGCTCCCGCTCATATTCGCTCTGCCGGGTGTAGGCGACGGCGCCGCGGCGCAGATAGAGGATGCCGTCGGGCACCGCCATGTCGAACACGAACCAGTCGTCAACGCCATGGCGCGCCAGGGCGTCGAGCAGCGGCCCCTGGAGGCCGTCGGCCTTGATGTTGAGCGCCAGCGTTCCGGCCTGAGACGCATAACGCCCGTATAGATCCAGCAGTTCGTCGACCGTCATCAGGCTGTCGCCTACCGGCGGATCATGGCTGACGACCAGCCCTCCGTTCCGGTCGCGGATGTCGGTCTCGATGCCGAAGCCTTCGCGGAACGCCCGCTCAAGCGCCTCCCGGCTGTTCTTTTCGGCCGGTTCCGTCCAGAACCCGCGGTGCGCCAGTATCGCGATCATGTCTTCCGAGGCCGCCAATATGCCGTCCGCATCGACGGTGCCCATGTTTGACATAAACCGGCGGACGGCGACAAGCGGACAGCGTCGCGCGCCGGCACAGGACAAGCGAAACGGGCGGCCCGGCTTGACAAGCCCGCCCCACGGCTTCTACCGATAGCCGCCATACTGCCCGCATGCTCCCGCCCTGCCCCGCCCACAACACCGGACCGCCGCGATGAGCGAAGCGCCGCCCCCTTCCGCCGCTCCCGACACCGCCTCCGCGGTGCACAGCGGGTCCGCCGACCGCTTCGGCTACGAGTGGGGCCGCTATGCCGAACTGAAGGACATCTACGAGGAGCAGTTCCGCCGCTGGACGCCCTTCCTGAAACCGGAGGACTGGCGCGGCCTGAGCTTCGTCGATGTCGGCTGCGGCATGGGGCGCAACAGCCACTGGCCGATGAGCTATGGGGCGGCCGGCGGTCTGGCCATCGACATCGACGAGCGCAGCCTGGCCTCGGCCCGCGCCACCCTGGCGCCGCACCCGGCCATGGAGGTGCGCCGCCAGAGCGCCTATGAGCTGAACGAGGTGGAGCGCTTCGACCTCGCCTTCTCCATCGGTGTCATCCACCATCTGGCGCATCCGGAGACGGCGCTTGCCAACATGGTGCGCGCGGTCAAGCCCGGCGGCCGGGTGATGATCTGGGTCTATGGCCGCGAGAACAACGGCTGGATCGTCCGCTTCGCCGACCCGCTGCGCAAGGCGCTGTTCAGCCTCCTGCCGATCGGGCTGGTCCATGCGCTGTCCCTGCCGCCGACCGTGCTATTGTGGCTGGCTCTGCGGCTGGGGCTGGACCGGCTGGAATATTTCCGCCTGATCCGCCGTTTCGACTTCGCGCATCTGCGCTCCATCGTCTTCGACCAGATGCTGCCGAAGATCGCCAACTACTGGCGCCGCGACGAGGTGGAGGCGCTGATGAAGGGCGCCGGTCTGGAAGAGGTGCGGCTCGCCTGGGTCAACGAGATCTCCTGGGCGGCCATCGGTCGGAAGCCTCAGGGGTAAGGCTGCGGAAGCGGGAAGGACAGCCCTTTATTGCCGCCTGCCGGGCTCTTGGGGTAAGAAGCCGCGTTTCCATGCGGCGGGTCCATCCGCGCGGACTGGGCTTTGTCGGGGCCGAATCGTTGGGGGTTGCCATTTCCGAGTTCTCGCCGGCCTTCATCGAGGCCTTCAACAACGGCGCCGCCCTGTTCCAGGCCGGACGCTTCGACGAAGCGGCCGAGACCTTCCGCCGGCTGGCCGAAGAGCATCCCGGTGTCGCCACCCTGCACGGCAACCTCGGCCTCTGCCTGCGTGCCGCCGGCCGGCCGGAGGAGGCGATGGAGCCGCTGCGCCAGGCGCTGCGCCTGCGTTCCGCCTATCCGGACGTGCTGAACGCGCTGGGGGGCATCCTGATGGACCAGCGCAACTTCGACCATGCACTGGTCGCCTTCCGGGAACTGGCGCGTCAGAAACCGGATTATCCGGGCGTGCTGCTGACTCTCGGCAACCTGTTCATGTTCACCGGCGACGGAGAACGGGCGCGCGCCACCTACCGGCTTGCGCTCGTCGTCGAGCCGGACACCGCCGTCAACTACAACAATCTGGGCGCCGTCAATCTCAGCCTAGGCCATCCTCATGACGCGGCGCTGCACTACCGCCGTGCGCTCGCCATCGACGTCGGCAAGCCGGAATACCGCAAGAATCTCGGCACCTGCCTGCTGATGGCCGGCGACTATCCCAACGGCTCCGTCGCCTATGAAGGCCGGCTGGAGCAGGGGGTCTGGCGCAAGCGCAACATGCCGGGCGTGCTGTGGCAGGGCCAGCCGTTGGCGGGCAAGACCCTGCTGGTGCATTTCGAGCAGGGGCTGGGCGACTCCTTCCAGTATATCCGCTATGCTGGCGTGCTGAAGCGGATGGGCGCGCGGGTGCTCTACGAATGCCAGCCGGCGCTGAAGCGCGTGCTGTCGACCGCCCCCGACCTGGACGGGCTGTTCGCCTTCGGCGAGCCGCTGCCGGCCTATGATTACCACGTCTCGCTGATGAGCCTGATGCACCGGCTGGGCACCACGCCGGACAATGTTCCCGGCGGCGTGCCCTATATCCGGGCCGAACCGGAGTTGGCGGCCCGCTGGGCGGAGCGGCTCGACCGGCTGGAGGGCGGCAAGCGTCCGGCCTTGCGCGTCGGCATCAACTGGCACGGCAACGAGACCGGCAAGTCGATCCCGCTGGAGTGCTTCGAGGCGATGGGCCGGCTGCCCGGCGTCCGGCTCTACAGCCTGCAGAAGGTGTCGGGCCTCGATCACCTGGAGCGGCTGCGCGACCGGGTGGCGGTGACCGGACTGGGGGCGGATTTCGACGCCGGCCCGGACGCCTTCCTCGACACCGCCGCGGTGATGGCCAACCTCGATCTGGTCATCACCTGCGACACCTCGGTCTGCCATCTCGCCGGCGCCATGGGGCGGCCGACCTGGGTGGTTCTGAAATGGTTCGCCGACTGGCGCTGGATGCGCGACCGGCTCGATAGCCCCTGGTATCCGACCATGCGCCTGTTCCGTCAGGCGACGTCCAACGACTGGGCCGAGGTGATGGCCAGGGTGACGGCCGAGGTGGCAGCGGAAGTGGCAGCGGAAGTGGCGGCACTCTCCGCCCCGGAGGGCGGGCGATGACCGCTGGAACGACCTCCGCCGCATCCTCTGGGCCGCCCCCGGGGACCATGACCATCAATGAAGCGGCGCGGCTGGCGCTGGACCATTTCCGGGCCGGCCGGGCCGCGGAAGCCGAGCGGCTGTGCCGGGCGATCCTGGATGCCGTTCCCAACCAGGGCGAGATCCTCCAGCTGCTGGGCGTGTCGGTGATGATGCAGAACCGGCCACAGGAGGCGGAAAGTATCCTGCGGCAGGCGATCTCCGTCCGGCCCGACCTTGCCGACAGCCACGGCAATCTCGGGACCGTGCTGCAGTCGCTGGGCCGCATGGGAGAGGCACTGGCGGCGCACGACCGCTGCGTCCTGCTGGGCCCCGCCGCAGCGGAAGGCTACATCAACCGCGGTTCGGCCCGGCTGACGCTGGGCGACCGCGACGGGGCGGCGACCGACTTCGCCCGCGCGCTGCGGCTGCGGCCCATCGACTCGCTCGCCGCCGCCAACCTCGGCGTGGCCCTGCGCGAAGGCCATCGCGTGGCGGAGGCCGAGCGCGCGCTGCGCCGGGCGCTGGTCGCCGATCCCGCCCATGGCGAGGCGATGCTGGGCTATGCCCATGTCCTGCGCGAGTTGGGACGCTTCGCCGAGGCGCACACGGCCTACGAGCGGGCGGTGGCGCTGACCCCGGCCAAGACCGAGGCGCTGTGTTATCACCTGTATCTCAAGCAGACGCTGTGCGCCTGGACCGACTACGACCGTCTTTGCCGGATGGTGACGGACACCATCGACCGCGATGTCGGCGTGGTCATCCCGCTCGCCGCCCTGTCGATCGATACCACGCCGGCCCAGCAGGACCGCGCCGCCCGGATGTTCTTCGACCGGCTGATCAAGCGCGCCTCGTCGGTGCCGATGCCGGCGCGGCCGGAGCCGCGACGCGACGGCCGGCTGCGCGTCGCCTATGTCTCGGCCGATTTCCACGAGCACGCCACCGCCTATCTGGCGGCCGAGCTGTTCGAGCTGCATGACCGCGAGCGGTTCGAAGTGCTGGCCTATTCCTACGGACCCGACGACGGCAGCGCGATGCGCAAACGGCTGGTCCAGGCCTTCGACCATTTCCGCGACATCCGCAGCGTGCCGCTCGACGCCGTCGCCCGCCGCATGGCCGACGACGGCGTCGACATCATGGTCGACCTGAAGGGCTACACGAAGCAGACCCGGCTCGACCTGCTGTCGCGCCGGCTGGCGCCGATCGAGGTCAGTTACCTGGGCTATCCCGGCACCATCGGCTGTCCGCACATGGACTATGTGATCGGCGACCGCTTCGTCACCCCGCCGGAGCACCAGCCCTTCTATGCCGAGCGGCTGGCGATCCTGCCCGACGCCTACCAGATCAACGACCGCCGCCGTCCGCTGCCGGACCGGGTGCCGTCCCGCGCCGAGTGCGGCCTGCCGGCGGACGGCGTCGTCTTCGCCGCCTTCAACACCGCCTACAAGATCAGCCCCGCCATGTTCGCCCTGTGGATGCGCATCCTGAAGCGCGTGCCGGGATCGGTGCTGTGGCTGTTCGAGGCCAACCCGCTGGCGGCCGCCAACCTGACGGCGTCGGCCCAGGCCCAAGGCGTCGATCCGGCCCGGCTGGTCTTCGCCCCGCCCCGCCCGCTGCCGGACCACATAGCCCGCTACCGCGTCGCCGATCTGGCGCTCGACACCCTGCCCTACACCGGCCACACCACCACCAGCGACGCGCTGTGGGCGGGCTGCCCGGTGGTGACCTGCCTGGGCGGAACCTTCGCCTCGCGGGTGGCGGCCAGCCTGCTGAACGCCGCCGGCCTGCCCGACACCGTCACCCGCTCGCTGGCCGAGTATGAGGAGATGGCGGTGGCGCTCGCCGGCGATCCCGGACGGCGAGCGGCCTTGCGCAAACGGCTGGAGGATGGGCGGATGACGGTGCCGCTGTTCGACAGCCACCGCTTCACCCGCAACCTGGAGCGCGCCTATCAGGTCATGTGGTCTCTGCACAGCGCCGGCCGGCCGCCGCAGGGCTTCATCCTGCCGGCGGGGTGACGAGAAGCCGGCTGAAGGGAAAATGGGGGCTTCAGCCCCCGCTCTCACCCAGGATGGCGCGCCCCCGCTCCAGCAGGTTGCCGCCGGTGAACAGGTGGCCGGCGACACCGGCCGCCTGCGCGGCGGCCATGTCGGTGTCGCGGTCGCCGATGACGAAGCTGCTGGCGGTCTCCACCGGCCAATGGGCCATCAGGTCGCGCAGCATGCCGGCCTCCGGCTTGCGCCAGTCGGACGCGCGGCGGTAGCGCTCCACCGCTCCCTCCGGGTGGTAGGGACAATAGCGGACATCGTCGGGATGGGCGCCGTTGCGGCGCAGTTCCTCCCGCATCCAGCCATGGAGGGCGTGGATCGCCTCCTCCCCGTAGTGGCCGTGGGCGACGCCCGCCTGGTTGGTGATGAGGAAGACGTAATAGCCGCGATCGTTCAGCAGCTTGACGGCATCCATCGCCCCGTCGACCCACTCGAAATGGTCCCGGCGGTGGACATAGCCGTGATCGAGGTTCAGCACCCCGTCGCGGTCGAGGAAGGCGGCCGGCCGGCGGTGCCATTCGGCCGCGAGAGCATCGGCCCGCGCCAGATCCTGGGGGATGCCGATGTCGATGAAGGCGCCGTCGTAGCAGCGCCCGGCCAGTTCGCCCCGTTCGGCCAGCCCGGGCAGCACGTCGCGTTCCAGCGAACAGGGGCCGGCCGGAATATGGTTAAGGATGCGGCGGTCCATCCAGTAGATGCCACCGTTGATGAGTCCCTCTCCCCCCTGCTCCGGCCGTTCGGCAAAGGCGCGGATCCGCTCGCCCTCCAGGCGGACGGCGCCATAGCGCGCCGCATCCTCCACCCGGCGCAGCGCCACCCGTGCCAGCATCCCGTCGCCGAGCGGCGCCGTCAGATCCAGATAGTTGATGTCGAAGAAGGAATCGCCGTTCAGCAGCAGGAAGCGCTCGTCCAGCGCGTCGCCGGCCTGGACCAGGGCGCCGCCGGTGCCGGCCGGCTCCCCCTCGATCAGGTAGGAGAGCGCGACACCGAAGCGGCTCGTCCGGCCGTCGTCCGTGGCCGCCGCGGCGCAATAGTCGCGCAGCACCCCGCCCCGGTAACCGCCCAGCAGCAGCACCCGCTCGAAGCCGAAGCGGGCGAGGTTGCCGATCAGGTGATCGAGGAACGGCTTGCCCGCCACCTCCAGCAGGGGCTTCGGCGTCAGGCGCGTGCGTTCCCCCAACCGAGTGCCGAGGCCGCCGACCAGGATGACGCATTGGCGGGGAAGCGGCGGCAGGGTGGGGCCGTCAGCGGAAACAGCCGCGGGCGGCGTGCCGTGGGGGGGCATGCTCATGGGGCGATGCGCGTTCTATGTCGGGGGTGGGCAAGGGGTGGGGACGATCCACCTATCACGGCGTCTTTCCGCCAGTCCAGGCCTCATGCCGCCACATGTCCTGGCATGCCGAAGCATACCGCGATGGGTTCGGAGATGTGCGTTGATCGGACGCGGACGCCTGCCCGCGCCGGAAGGTCCGGTGCCCACACAAGCCTTGCGCCCTCAACGGTTGCCGGACTACCAATGCCGCGGCTCGTTCCGTTGGCTTCGCCGGCTTCCGACCGGCCCAGCGCCGTCCGCCTATCCCGCCGCTCGCCGCGTGCCCCCGTGCCGCTGACGGCGGCTGCTCCGTCTTGTCGGTAGAGGTCACATCATGTCCCAGTCCCTGAACATCCTCGTCACCGGCGGTGCCGGCTATCTCGGCTCGATCATGGTCCCGGCGCTGCTCGATGCCGGCCATTCGGTGACCGTACTCGACAGCTTCATGTTCCGCCAGGCGTCGCTGAGCCATGTCTGCGCCCATCCGAAGTTCGATCTGGTCCGCGGCGACGCCCGTGACGAAGCCACCCTGCGCAGCCTGACGAAGACCGCCGACGTCGTCATTCCGCTGGCGGCGCTGGTGGGCGCCCCGCTGTGCGACGCCGACAAGATCGGAGCCGAGACCATCAACCGCGACGCGGTGGTCACCCTCACCAGGATTCTGTCGCCGTCGCAGCGCCTGGTGATGCCGGTCACCAACTCCGGCTACGGGGTCGGGGAACAGGGCAAGTTCTGCACCGAAGACAGCCCGCTGAACCCGATCTCGCTCTATGGCCGGACCAAGGTCGAGGCCGAGAAGGCGGTGCTGGACCACGGCAACTCGATCAGCTTCCGTCTGGCCACCGTGTTCGGCATGGCGCCGCGCATGCGCATCGACCTGCTGGTCAACGACTTCGTCTACCGCGCCGTCAACGACCGCGCCGTGGTGCTGTTCGAGCCGCACTTCAAGCGCAACTACATCCATGTCCGCGACGTGGCCCGCGCCTTCCTGCACGGGCTGGAGAATTTCGAGACGATGCAGGGCCGCCCCTACAATGTGGGCCTGTCCGACGCCAACCTGTCGAAGTGGGAACTGTGCGAGCGGATCCAGAAGCACCTGCCGAAGTTCGTCTTCCTGGAGGCGCCGATCGGCGAGGATCCGGACAAGCGCGACTACATCGTCTCCAACGAACGGATCGAGGCGACGGGCTACAAGCCGGCCTTCTCGCTGGATGACGGCATCCAGGAGTTGATCAAGGGCTATCGCATGATCCGCAACGCGGTCTACGGCAACGTCGTCTGAGCGCCGTAGCACCGTTATTCGGGATGGCATATGGGGACGGCCGGGCTGGAAGATCGGAGCCGGCCGCCCTCACATATTCCCATATTATAACGCTGTAACAAGCCTTTCCCACCTGGGATATCGTCCAGTGACAATGGCAATGGATTATTTGCCGGACAAATGGCAGTCCTGCAGGAACCCTTGATTCATTGTGGAGTGGCAGGGTAAAAGCATTTGGCCTTTGGCGTATGCTATTCGATGTGGCGTGGGATCCGGCGGCGTGCCTTCGACCTTCGGCAAGAGGTCTTTGCGTGCAGCCTCATCATCGCGACTGGATCGTGGCCCCTGTTCATCTCTTCGCGGGATCCGTATCAATGACATCCCAGTATACCCCGGAGACCATCGCTAGGCTGTACCGCTCCCTCTACTTCATCCGCCATTACGAAGAGCGGGTGGCTGCGATCTACCCTTCGGACAAGATCAAGAGCCCGGTGCACCTCTCCATCGGCCAGGAATTCATCTCGGTCGGCGTCTGCGACGTTCTGCGGCCGGACGATGCCGTGTCGGGCACCTACCGGGGACATGCCGCCTATCTGGCGAAGGGCGGCGATCCGGCTGCGATGATGGCCGAGATGTACGGCAAGGCGACCGGCAGCGCCGCCGGACGCGGCGGCTCCATGCATCTGATCGACACCAAGGCCAATGTGCTCGGCGCCTCCGCCGTGGTCGGCACGACGATCCCGATCGCCGCCGGCTACGCCCTCGCCCTGAAGCGGCAGAAGACCGACCGGGTCATCGTCGCCTTCTTCGGCGACGGCGCGTCGGAGGAGGGCTGCTTCTACGAGACGCTGAACTTCGCGGCGCTGCATAAGCTGCCGATCCTGTTCGTCTGCGAGAACAACTTCTACGCCATCCACGAGCCGCAGTCGAAGCGCTGGGCGACCGACCGCTTCTGCGAGCGGGTGGCGACCTTCGGCATCGATGCGCGCAAGATCACGTCCGGCGACCTGTTCGAGGTCCGCGACACCGCGGCCGAACTGGTGGACAAGCTGCGCCGCGGCGAAGGGCCGGCGCTGATCGAATGCCACGCCTACCGCTGGCGCGAGCATGTCGGCCCGAACGAGGATTACGACCAGGGCTACCGTCCGCGGACGGAAATGGAGCCGTGGGAAGCCCGCGACGAAGTGCCGCGCATCGCCGCCCTGCTGCCGGAGGCGGAGCGCGCCGCCATCGAGGCGGAAGCCCAAGCCGCCATCGACGCCGCCGTCGCCTTCGCCGAGCAAAGCCCCTTCCCCGCCGCCGAGGAGCTGTACCGTCATGTCTTCGCCTAACGCCGCGACGCGCCAGCTCCGCTACGTCGACGCCCTGGCCGAGGCCGTATCCCAGGAAATGGCGCGCGACGAAAGCGTCTTCGTCTTCGGTCTCGACGTCGACGACCACAAGGCGATCCAGGGGTCGACCCGTGGCCTGCTGGAGCGCTTCGGGCCGGAGCGCATCTTCACCACGCCCTTGTCGGAAGACGCGATGACCGGCGTCGCCATCGGCGCCGCCATGGCCGGGATGCGGCCGATCCATGTCCACATCCGCATGGATTTCCTGCTGCTGTGCATGAACCAGCTCGTCAACATGGCGGCCAAGGCCCATTACATGTATGGCGGTGCCGTCAAGGTGCCGATGGTCGCCCGGTCGATGATCGGCAAGTCCTGGGGCCAGGGCGCGCAGCATTCCCAGGGCCTGCATTCGATGTTCATGCATGTGCCGGGGCTGAAGGTGGTGGCGCCGTCCAACGCCTATGACGCCAAGGGCTGCATGATCGCGGCCATCCGCGACGACAACCCGGTCATCTTCATGGAGCACCGCCTGCTCTATCCGACCGAGGCGCCGGTGCCGGAGGCCCCTTACACGGTCGAGTTCGGCCGGGCCCGCCGCATGCTGGAGGGCGGGGACATCACCGTCGTCGGCGTGTCGAACATGGCGATCGAATGCCTGCGCGCCGCCGAGCTGCTGCGCGAGGTGGATGTCGGCGTCGACCTGATCGACCCGATCACGCTGGTTCCGCTGGACATCGACACCATCGTGGACTCCGTGGCCCGCACCCGCCGGCTGCTGGTGGTCGACAACAGCTGGATCAACTGCGGCGCCAGTGCCGAGATCACCTCCCAGGTGTCGGAACGTCTGGGCGGCTCCGGGCCGCTGCAGATCCGCCGCATGGGCTTCGCCCCCACCACCTGCCCGACCACGCCGGCGCTGGAACAGCATTTCTACCCCAACCCCTCGACCATCGCCGAGGCGGCCTATGCCATGGCCCGCCCGAACGGCTCGCCCTGGCGCCCGGATCCCGAACACGCACGGCTGGCTTATCAGGCGCAGTTCAAGGGTCCGTTCTAAGAGATCCGTTCCGGGGGAGGCCTTCCAGGGGACCATTTGGGGCCTCCCGCGGCCGATGGTTGCGCGGAATGCTCTCCCCCGTCTTTATCACTCACGTCTGCGGCGCGCGGGGAAGGCCTTCGTCCCGCCGTCCGAACCATCCGGGGATGATCCATGTTCTATGAGCTTGCCGCGCCGACTTGGGGCGAGGAAGAGGTTGAGGCGATCCAGCGCGTGGTGAAGAGCGGGCGCTTCACCATGGGCGAGAATGTCGCCGCCTTCGAAGCGGCCTTCGCCAGCTATTTCGGCGCCAAATACGCCGTGATGGTCAATTCCGGTTCCTCGGCCAATCTGGTCGCGGTCGCCGCCCTGTTCTACAAGAAGGAGCGTCCGCTCCAGCGCGGCGACGAGGTGATCGTCCCGGCGATCTCCTGGGCCACCACCTACCACCCGTTGCAGCAGTACGGCCTGAAGCTGAAGTTCATCGACGTCGAGCTCGACACGCTGAACATGGACGTTTCCAAGCTGGAGCAGGCGCTGACCCCGCGCACCCGCGCGATCATGGCGGTGTCGATCCTGGGCAACCCGGCAGCCCTCGACGTGATGCGCCGCTTCGCCGACGAGCATGGGCTGTATTTCATCGAGGACAACTGCGAATCCATGGATGCCGAGCTGGGCGGCAAGAAGACCGGCACCTTCGGCGACCTGAACACCTTCAGCTTCTTCTTCTCGCACCACATCTCGACCATGGAAGGCGGGATGGTGCTGACCGACGACCTGGAGCTCTACCATCTGGTCAAGGCGATGCGCGCCCATGGCTGGACCCGCGACCTGCCGCACGACACCCCGCTGTACCAGCGCGGCGGCAACGACCATTTCGAGGCCTACCGCTTCATCCTGCCCGGCTACAACGTCCGTCCGCTGGAGATGGAGGGTGCCGTCGGCCTGGAGCAGCTGAAGAAACTGCCGGCCTTCACCGAGGCGCGCCGCAAGAACCTGGCCCTGTTCCAGTCGCTGTTCGCCGGGGATGAGCGCTTCATCATCCAGCGCGAGAACGGCAAAAGCTCCGCCTTCAGCTTCACCATCATCCTGAACCCAAAGCGCCCGCAGGACCGCAAGGCGGTGTTCGCCGCCCTGACCGAGGCCGACATCGGCTTCCGCATCATCACCGGCGGCTGTTTCCTGCGCCACGACGTGATCAAGCATTACGATTACGAGGTGGTCGGCGGCGTCGAAAACGCCAATCTGGCGCATGACCAGGGCTTCTTCGTCGGCAACCATCCCTTCCCGCTCGACGAACAGATCACCCGCCTGCACAAGGTTCTCGACGCGGCCTGCCGCTGAGATCCCCGGTTCGAAATGAAAACGGCGTCCGCTTCTTCAGGAGCGGGCGCCGTTTTCATTTGCGCATGACGGATCAGCCCAGCGTACGCTTCACGATCAGCGACAGCTTTTCCAGCATCGCAGGGTCGCGGTGGCCGGGGGCGGTCATGATGGCGTTGTCGAGTGCGGTGTGACAGCCCTGGGCACAGGGGCCCTCGCGCCGCGCCACCTTCGGCGCCAGGGCCGAGACCAGCGACCGCGCCTTGCCGGCGTTGGCGACCACCACCTTGATCACCGCATCGACCGAGACATGGTCGTGCCCGTCGTGCCAGCAATCGTAATCGGTGACCATGGCGACGGTCGCGTAGCACATCTCCGCCTCGCGGGCGAGCTTGGCTTCCGGCATGTTGGTCATGCCGATGACGTCGCAGCCCCAGCTGCGGTACAGGTTCGATTCGGCGACGGTGGAGAATTGCGGCCCTTCCATCACCATGTAGGTGCCGCGCCGCTGGTGCGGGATGTCCAGCTCGACCAGCGCCTGCTCGATCAGGTCGCCCAGCCGGCCGCAGACCGGATGGCCCAGCGCCACATGGGCGACCAGCCCGCTGCCGAAGAAGGTCTTGTCGCGGGCGAAGGTGCGGTCGATGAACTGGTCGATCACCACGAAGCTGCCGGGCGGCAGATGCTCCTTCAGCGAGCCGACCGCGGAGACCGACAGGATCTCGGTCACGCCCAGCTGCTTCAGCGCGTGGATGTTGGCGCGGAAATTCAACTCCGACGGCGGGATGCGGTGGCCGCGGCCATGGCGCGGCAGGAAGACCAGCTTCCGGCCCGCCAATTCGCCGGTCAGCAGCTCGTCGGACGGGTCGCCGAAGGGGGTCGTCACCTTGACCCAGCGGGTGTTCTCCAGCCCGTCGATGTCGTAAAGGCCGCTGCCGCCGATCACGCCCAAAACCGTTTCGCCAACTGCACCGTTGCTCATGTCCCGCTCTCTCCGCTGAAGCTGGTGGGACTATTCCGAGCACACCGGGAGAAAGCAACAGCGGACCTCGGGCGGAGTGCAGAAAACCACCGGTCGCCGGAGGAGCCCGCAGGCATTTCCCAAGAGGCTTCCCGTGACGCGCAGGATGCTGCATTCGGCGACCGTTGGGCTGCGGCCTCCCGCCAAAAGTGCATTGATGCCGGGCCGTCCACCACCTAATCTCGCCAGCTCGGTTCTGGAACCAGGCCGGTTTTGACCAGTCCGGCTTTTGATGGAGTGTCATGTCATGCGGATCGACGGGGCGGCCTATCGCACCATCTGGCCGGAGGGCGATGGCGTCGTCGCCATCATCGACCAGACCCGGCTGCCGCATGATTTCGCCGTCGTCCGCCTGACCGGCCTGGAGGAGGCCGCCCACGCCATCCGCGCCATGCTGGTGCGCGGCGCCCCGCTGATCGGTGCCGCCGCCGCCTATGGCGTGGCCCTGGCCCTGCGCGCCGACGCCAGCGACCGCGGGCTGGAACGGGCCTGCGCCACCCTGCTGGCGACCCGGCCGACGGCGGTGAATCTGCGCTGGGCGCTGGAGCGGATGCGCGGTCTGCTGGCGCCGCTGCCGGAAGCGCAACGCGTCGGCGCGGCAGAGGCGGAAGCCGCGGCCATCGCCGACGAGGATGTGGAGATCAACCGCGCCATCGGCCTGCACGGTGCCGCCTTGATCCGCGCCGCGGCGGCGCGCAAGGCACCGGGGGGGCCGGTCAACGTGCTGACCCACTGCAACGCCGGCTGGCTCGCCACCGTCGACTGGGGCACGGCGCTCGCCCCGGTCTATGCCGCCTTCGAGCAGGGCATCCCGCTGCATGTCTGGGTGGACGAAACGCGGCCGCGCAACCAGGGCGCCAGCCTGACCGCCTGGGAACTGAAGCACCACGGCGTTCCCCACACCGTGATCGCCGACAATGTCGGCGGTCATCTGATGCAGCACGGCAAGGTCGACCTGTGCATCGTCGGCACCGACCGCACCACCGCGACCGGCGACGTCTGCAACAAGATCGGCACCTACCTGAAGGCACTGGCCGCGCACGACAACGGCGTGCCCTTCTATGTCGGGCTGCCCTCGCCGACCATCGACTGGACCATCGCCGACGGCGTGCGGGAGATCCCCATCGAAGAACGCGACGGCCGCGAGGTGAGCGAACTGACCGGCCGCACCGCCGACGGCCGGATCGAGACGGTGCGCGTCACCCCCGACGGCAGCCCGGTCGCCAACTACGGCTTCGACGTGACGCCGGCCCGGCTGGTGACCGGTCTGATCACCGAACGCGGCGTCTGCCCCGCCTCACGCGAGGGACTGCTGGGGCTGTTTCCGGAGCGGGGCTGAGAGACTGTCCTGAGGATTATTTCCGAGGGCGGCCGCGAAGCATCCGCCAGATCATGGGGATGCGGATTGACCCCATCACTATTGAGTGTTATCAGCGTAAAGGGCAATGTTAGGAAACACCTTGGCGCTAGCCCATCATTTAAACAGAGCAGATTATTATGCGGCAATCGGTAATCGACTTTAGCCCGTCCGTCCCTATGCTGCTGCCGAACGGAAATACCGTGCCGACAGAACTAATTGATGAGTGGGTTGCGAAGTTACCCCAAGGGAAACTCATTCGTGACGCCCAGCAATATTTGCAGCTGCACATTACGGAATGCGGTGGCACGAGTTTCCTAGTAGCGTTCCAACGGGCCTTCCCGGATCGCAACAAACCGCTAACCTTCCAAGAAGAGGTAGATTGGTTTGAGGCACAACCGGAGTCATATCGGCACAATTTGCGGTGGGTGCACATCCACGTAAAGCGGAACATCCTTCATGTGCTGTCCGCAAAGACGGCCGTGGTCAGCATGGTCCGCGACCCAGTTCAAAAGGCCATGAGTTCGTTCTATTGGCAGGTGAAACACCGGGGTCAAGGGTTGAAATGGGTGCTTCCCGACATCGAAGCCGGGATGCCATTCGAGGAATGGATCACGACCCCAAGCGGGCGCAGCAACATCCAGCATGGCACTTTTGCTGCCTGGGTGAAGGTGTTGACGTCTCCGCAGGCCAGATGGGAGACGATAGGCATTGATATGTCCGTTGAAGCCGCGCTCGAAGCCGCTGATCGGCATTGCGCCTTTATCGGGTTGACCGAAGCCTTTGATGCGTCAGTGTTCACTCTGGCTGCGCTGATCGGACTCCCGGCAGCGCCGATGTGGGAAGTCCACTGCTCCAGCACCAGCAGTCGCCGTAAAGAAAATCTGGACACCGAGACGCTAGGGCGGCTTGAGGAAATGCTGGCCGACGACATCAAGATTTATAATGTGTTGCGACAGCGCTTCTATGACCGTTATGGCCCAGCCGTGGAATACTTCAACACCAACGTCGGCACGCTGAAGCGAGCCTAAATCCCAAAGTCTATTTGGGAAGACGTTGAGTTTGATATCTTTGTTGTTAATCAGAGAGGCGGCCCGCAGGCAAACACACTGGGAGCCGCCTTCTTATCAGAGAGCGCCGGCCAGAGCGGCCCGTTCGGCTCGGGTCTGATAGGCCGACCCCTGAGCTGCGCGAGCCGCCTCGTAGGCTGGGGCAGCGCGAGCGACCTTGGCCTCCAGATGGGCTGCAGCAGCCTCCGACCCGAACTCTGCAGACACATCTAAATCCCAAAGTCTATTTGGGAAGACGTTGAGTTTGATATCTTTGTTGTTAATCAGAGAGGCGGCCCGCAGGCAAACACACTGGGAGCCGCCTTCTTATCAGAGAGCGCCGGCCAGAGCGGCCCGTTCGGCTCGGGTCTGATAGGCCGACCCCTGAGCTGCGCGAGCCGCCTCGTAGGCTGGGGCAGCGCGAGCGACCTTGGCCTCCAGATGGGCTGCAGCAGCCTCCGACCCGAACTCTGCAGACACATGGGCGAACCACGCGTCTGGATCCACGACGATGTCGGCCAGTACAGCGCGTTGGTAATCGCTCAGCATTCCAGCCTCCCCGCGAAAGACGTGTAGATCGCACTCGCCGTCGTGCCGAACACCGATACGCCTTTGGTGCCGTTCGAAACCTTGACCCGCATGAAAGCGATGTCCCCGGCGTCCATGTCCACGAGGCGGGAGCCGGCCATGATCACCGCGTTCCCGGTCGCGTCCCGCACCGCCGCCGCATTGATCTGACTAAGGAAATGCAGGCGGTTGCTCGTCTCCAGGATCAGTTCGGCGCGCGTGTGCGTCGCGCCGACGATCAGGCAGACCGTGCAGTCGAACCGGTAGCAGCCGGTCACCGGTGCGGTGAAGATCCCGGTCGCCGGGTTGTGGGCGTTGGTCTGGTCGAAAATCTCGGTATCGCACAGGATGGTGCAGAGCGTTCCATCCCCCGTTGCGTTCAGTTGCTGGGACGACAGGAAGGCCAGGAAGGCGGGCTGTCCGGTGTTCCGTACGGCGCCGCCGAAGGTCGCTCCGCTCAGCCGGGCATAGCGGGCGTCGGCATCGCCCAGGGTGGGGACCGCGTCAGCCGAGCCGGTGCCGAGCGGGCGCTTGGCGAACAGGGTGGAGCCGGTCTGCTCGACCAACCCGACGGCGGTGTCCAGTCCGGCAAGCGCGCCCAGGGCGGGAGCGGCCGGCTGGTAATAGCTGCCCTGCTGTCCGTCGAGCAGGTCGGCGTCGCACCCTGATCCGGCGCCGTCGTTCCCGCCGTGCCAGACAGGATGGCTGTCGACCTGCAAGGCTCCCGCCAGGCCGACGGTTCCGGGCGCGACGCGGTAGAAGCCGGTGGCGACGTCGCCGGCGAAGACCAATCCCGGCGCCGCCGCGGTGCCGGCCGGCAGAGTCACCGTGCCGGTGAAGACCGGCCGCCCGGTCGACGCGCCGACGGGCGCGAAACTGTAGCGTGAGGTCACAGGCTGCCTCCCCGATAGAACGTCACGCCCACTTCGCACGCCTGTGCCGCGCTGATGCCGATGGCGGCGATCCCCTTGATGAAACGCGGCCCCGGATTGAGTTCCGGCGCCCCGCCGCCGAGATCGTCCACCACCGGCACGGCCGCCGGCCCGTCATACTGAACCCAGACATTGGCCGTGGCGTTGACCAGCATCATCGTGGCGCCGGCCGGCACCGGCAGCGTCTTGCCCTGGCCTGGGGCCATCACCAGGGTGTGGCGGCTGTCCGACACGCCGATCACGTCCAGACACCGCCCCATGTCGTCGGTGGCGAGGAGCAATCCCTTCATGGTGGTCCGCTTCCTTTCCTATATGGCGCAATATAGGAGCCTTATCCGCTTTCTGACCGGCATATCAAGATATAATTCCTAATTTTGGCGTTCGCTCGGTGGCCGGCGGAAGCGGTCACTCCGGCATCGCTCCCACCATCTCCCGGCAAAGTCCGTGGATGCGGTCGATGTGGCGGGAACGGAGCAAGGTGTCGATGGGGGCGGAGTCCAGTCCTTCAAGAAGAAAGGCGTAGAAGCGCAGGAACAGGCGCCGCGGCAGCGGCGGTGTGAAGTCCGGTCCTCCGGCTGCCTGGGCGGTAAACCAGCCGGCCGCCACCGCGGCGTGGGCGGAGAGCTGCGTCGCCGGCCTGCCGGCCACCGCGTCCAGAACCGCGGCCAGATTGGCTGGAGCGCCCGCCTCCAGCCAACCGAAAGGATCGCGTGGAATGGCCTCGGCCTGCCACGTTGCCTCGGCGGCCGGCAGGTCGGCCAGCAGCGCTTCGAACCGGGCGAGCGGCCGGGCGAAGCGGGCGAGGGCCGCGTCGTCATGGGTGGTCCGCCATTCGCCGACTTCACCCTTGGCGGCGGTCAGGCGCTCCGTTCCCTGCTCGGCGCTGGTGCGCAGCATGGCCTGGCGTGCCGCATGGAAGCTGGAGCGTTCCAGCGCGCGGACGATCCCGTCATCCGGCCGCGCCTGCCCCAGGTGGGCGAGCACGCGGCGCACCGTCCCGACCGGATCGGCACGCATGCCTTCGAAGGTGACGGTCAGCAGCGGCACCGTCTCGCCGACGGTCAGCCAGAACAGGGTGAACAGCAGATAGGTCTCGGGCGGCGGCAAAAAGAACAGGTTCGGGAAATGGTCGGGCCAGACGTCCAGGCGGTCGAGATAGGCGTGGTAGCCGAGGGCGTGGGCGTAGTTGCGCCGGTACAGCGAATGGATGGCATCGCGCGGATCGCGCAGGTAGAGGATGACGGCCTCGCCCGGCCTGCGGGCAAGATCGAGACGGTGCTCCCACACCACCTCCAGGCCGTCGCGGAAGCGCAGCGGCTCGTCCTGGTGCAGGATGGGCAGGTGCCATTTGAGCAGGCTCAGCGCCGGCTCATCCAGCGTCCAGCCGTCGCCGCATTCCCGCCAGGGGCTGCCGCCGCCCGTGCCCTTGGCCGTACCCCAATGCGTGGTGCGGATGCCCAGTTCCAGCAGCATGTTGACCAGCCAGGCCACTCCGCAGGCAAAGGGCGGGGAGGTCAGGATGGCCAGGGACGGCGCAGCGGCGCCGGTGCAGGCAGCGCCTTCTCCTACACCGGCAGCGGGAAAGGGCAGACCGGCCACACCCCCGCCCGGAACCCGGCCCGCTCGCGCGCGTAGAGTCCCCAGGCCAAACCGAACGACCATGCGTAGCTGTCGGGAACGTTGGCGTAGGGCGTTCCAACCCAGTAATCGACGTTCCGCACATCCTCGAAACCGGCCCGATGCATCAGGTCCAGCAGGTTGGAACAGCCATAGTCGGTGAGCGAGCGCAGTTCCTCCCGCTCCGGCAGGCGCCAGCCGTCCAGCCCGCAATACCCGGCATAGCATCGCGGCACCATCTCCACGGCGGCGTCCCTGGGCATGGCCAGATTCAGCGGCGACGCCCAGGCCAGCCCCATGAGGCGGTCGACCACCACCCGGCCGGCCGAGCCTCCGTCGCGCACCTCGAAGCGGTCCGCCGGCCAGGGCGTGCCAAGGCGCAGGTCGCCATCCTGGCCGCGCCCGCTGCCGTCCGGCAGGGGCTGCGGCACCAGATCGGCGCTGTAGCACAGGGTCTGTCCGGTCTGCAGGATGCGGCTCGGGCCGCTGTTCCGGCCACGCACCGGCAGCACATGATGGGCGCACCACGCCTTGTAGCTGGTGTGGACGTTGCCGCTGTTGGTGAAATGGACGTGCCACGCCTGGTCGGGATGACCGTGGCAGGTGGTCGAACTCCAGAAGTTGCAGTGGGTTTCGAGGTTGCGGAAGCCGTTCTCCATCAGCCAGAAATGGCTATGCGGCACCGCCTCGTTCACCAGGCTGGCCAGCTCGTTGACGTTGGGCAGGCGCCAGTCCGCGTAACCGGCGAAGGCCGCGGCGTTCAGCCCGTCGATATAGTCGAACACCGCATAGCCGACCGGCCGGCCGGAGAGGTCCAGATCGGGCAGCGGCCCGAAGCAGCCGGTGCGCAGCGTCGGCAACTCGGCGGGCGGCGCGGCGAGGGGACCGGACCATGGCTTCCGCCCGCCCGGCACGCCCGGCAGATCGGGCGTGCCGCCATCGGCGCGCCACATCAGGCCGGTATCGGCATCGGTGATGGTGCCGTCTCCATGGTCGATGAAACGCCGGCTCATAACCGTCTTGTTCCTCAAGTCGGGGGATTCTGGAGCGGGGCGGGCGGAGTGCTCCGGTGCAGCGGCCTCACACCGGCAGCGCGACGCGCCCGGCAGCCACCTCTGCGATGTAATGGTCGAGATCGCTTTCGGAATCGACCTCGCCCCAGCCGGGGGCGCTCGGCACCGCCCGGATGGCCACGCCGGCGGCGATCAGCCGCGACAGCAGGCCGGTCATGTCCAGCTTGTCGCGCGCCGCCGGTTCCAGCCCGTCGAGATAGCCGGTGACCTGGGCCCAGCCGGCGGGGGTGAATTTCAGCAAGCCCATGTACTGGCCCTGGATCTCGTCGAGGCTCTGGACCTTGCGGCCGATGTCGACGACCCGGCCGGTCGCGTCGAGCAGGAAGCTCTCGGCGTCGGCCAGCGGATCGGCGAAGCGCGACTGCCACAGGGCCAGCCAGTCGGGATCGTAGCTGATAACGATGTCGCCTTCGGCCGCCATCAGCCGGCACACCGTCTCCGCCGGGTAGAAGATATCGGCGTAGCTGACGAGGCACGGTTCGGCGCTCAGCCACGGGGCTGCCTGGACCAGCGACATGACCATGTTGGTTTCGGCCCAGCGGGGATTGTCGAACAGGGTCAGCCCGCGTCCCTCGAACGCCTCGCCGCGGTAGCCACGCACCACGGCCAACGGGCCGGCGCCGGCACCGGTCAGGGCGGCACGCTGACAGTCCAGCAGGCTGCGCCCGGCGATTTCGACCAGACACTTCGGCCGGTCCTCGGTCATGGCCTTCATGCGGCTGCCACGCCCGGCGGCAAGGATGATCGCTTTCACGGAAGCACTCCAAATTCAGGGAAAACCAAATTCAGGGAAAGCGGGAAGGCGCGGATGCGGCGGACCCGTGGACGGTGCAGCAAGCCCCCGTTACCGATCACCTCCGAAATGACGACGGACCAGATCGAGGTCCACGGCGCGGTAGGGGGCATTGCGTTCGGGATGCCAGAGCATGCCGAACAGCGGCAACGTGTCGTGGCGGACCGCCTCGACCACGCCGTCGGGCGCGGTCGCCCAGGCGGTGAAACCGGGCGGAACGCTCGTGAAGCTCCAATTGTGATAGGAATTCACGGTGTCCGTCGCGCCGTCGTCCAGGACGACCGGATGATCGGTGCCGGCATGGCCCGTCACCCGTTCCAGCCCGGCGCCGAAATGGTGCATCAGCATCTGCAGGCCCCGGCAGACGGCCATCAGCGGGACGCGCCGGGTGACCGCGTGCTCGATCAGCAGGACTTCCACGGCGTCGCGTTCGGGGGCGTCGCCGCCATAGGCCGCCAGATCGTTGCCGCCGGTCAGCAGGATGCCGGCGGGAGCCACCGCCTCCAGCCAGGCCGCCGCGAGAGCGGGCGACGCCGTGTTGGGCATCGCCACGGGCAGCAGGCCGCAGGCGTCCAGGAAGCCGGTCCACCGCTGATCCAGGGAGTCGCGCCGCTCATTGCGGCCGGCGATCACGTCCACCCGCTGACTGACGGCGATCAGGCGCGCGGCCACGGGCCGGACCGTCGTCATTGCAGGACATCCACCCGGCGGGACGCGCAGTCGATGCGCAGGCGGCGGTTGTCCTTCCACTGGTTGAACAGCGTTTCCCCGGCCCCGATCACCGCAGGAAGGTTCAGTTCGCCGGCGCGGATGGCCATGTGGGAATTGACCCCGCCATAGGCGGTGATGAAGCCGCCGATACCGTGGGAGAAGATCCAGTCGAAGCCCGGATCGGCGCTGGGGATCACCACCACCGCCCCCTTCAGCTCCGATGCCGGCGCCTTGTGGGACCGCACGGGCCCCTCCACCGTCCGCTGGGTGATGAAGTTGGGTTCGGTGGGAGGAATGTGGAAAGCCCAGACCTCCTCGGGCTGGCTGATCAGCGGCGGCAGCACGATGCGTTGGGTTTCCGCATAGCGGGCGCGGCCCTGGCTGATGCTGTGGCGCAGCGTCGCCTCGATGTCGCAACTGGACGCGTAGAGATCGTCGATAAGAGAGGCATCGAAGTAGGACATGTCGTCCGGCGACAGTCCATAGCGTTCGCCCAGGCGGGTCAGCAGCGACAGCACCTCGCTCAGCGAACGGGTGAAGACGAATTTCGAATGCTCGCGGCCCTGGATGCCGGCCTGGCAGAAGTCGAACAGGCTGACCACGTCCATTTCCAGGGAGTGCTGGTTCAGGAGGGCGTCGATCCGGCGCATCTGGGGCAGTGACAAGGCGAAAGTCGGCGCCGCGCCCTCGTCGTGCGGACCGGCCCCGTGCTCGGCACCGAGGTAGCGTTCCGGATCCTCGTCGTAGCGTGGCGACAGGATATCGTAGGTCCCGGGGCGCAGGTGCCCGTATTTCTCCAGGAATTCCGACCGGGACAGGGCGCGCAGGTCGCGCGTCATACGGCCGCTGACGGTCTCCAGGCTGGTCATGAAGGCGTCGTACTGCTGCGGCTCGATCGCGCCGACCGCCACCAGCGATTTCAGCATCTGGACGGCGATGAAGCCGGCGCGGGCCAAACCGGCGAAAGGCAGGGTGCCGTAGCGCTTGCAATCCTCCATCAGCCAATAGATGCGGCTGACGATGTCCATGTCGGTGGTGCGGATGGTCCGCTGCCGCTCCTCCAGTATCCCGATCTTCTTGCTGTCGTTGCGCCACAAGCCGGTTTCACGGTGAATGACCCGGTTGGTCAGCCGGCGCAGGCTCTGGGTCAATTCCTCGAGATCGCGCTCCGAGAAGCCGAAGCCGCGCAGACGTTGCAGACGGGTGTCGAGGTCGAAGGTGTAGCAGGAAAAGACGATCTCGAACTCGACCTTGTCGTGGAGCACCGGTGCCGCCGCGAGCTGGTCGATGTAGCAGTCCACCAGACGGTCGGCGAGCGTGTCAGGCACATCGCCCGGAATGAAGGAATTGAAGCTGAGGCGGACGTCGATGTACGGCAGCCCATGGAAGGACCGCATCAGCGGAAAGCTGCGCAGGTTCCGGTAGCCGTAATTGTGGCGCTGGTAGGCCCAGACGCTGTCGGTCACCAGCTGCCGGTACAGCGACAGCGCCAGCGGCCGCGGCCGGATGCCGATGATTTCGGCCGGGTTCCAGTCGGGCATGACGCCGTACAGGGTACGGCGGCCGCGCAGGTAGGGGTGCGGCCGATTGGCCTGGGCGATCTTCTGGGCGATGGCTTCCAGCAGCGGCCGGTGCTCGTCGGTGCCGACGGCCGTTCCGCAGGCGGCGGACAGCGGCCGCACCTGGAACAGGTACAGCTCGCCTGTCGGCGAGAAGGCGAACTCGATGTCGAGACTTTCCCCTCCGAGCAGCCCTTCCAGTTCGCCGGCGAGCGCCACCACCCGGTCGAGGGGGGACGGGCACGGCACCGTGGCGCCCTTCCAGTAGACGAAGGTCTTCAATTCGGCGGCGTGGCCGCCGGTGACCGCGGCGGTGTCGCCGCCCTCCTCGTAATTGACGATCAGGTAGGGGGCGCCGGTGTTGGGATCCCGGGTGAAGGCGACGCCGCTCATGGCCGCCGTCAGCATGGGCTGGACGAAGATCTGATCGGCCGGTACCGGCTCGTCCCCGAAGGAGGCCGCCACCTCGGCGACGGCGGCCGGCAGCCCGGCCGGATCGACGTTTCCGATCGACACGAAATGCCCGGCCAGGGATTGCCCCTCCCGGTCCTCCGCCGCGGCGGAGGACCGGACGATCAGAGGCCCCTGCCTGCCCCACGGCGTGGTGGCGATCCGGTCGAGGATCGCCTCCATGCCGCCCGCGTTCCAATCGACGGCCCGGAAGCGAACCAGATCAAGGACGTGCGCAGTCCTCAAATGCGGCGCGAGGCGCTCCAGGGTTTCGGCTTTGCTGCCGAAGGCGATCCGGAGCGGTAAGGCGGAGGTGTCCATGGGCAGTCTCACCGACGGCGTGCGGACCAGGCACGGGTGCGATAGGTCGTGGTGATCACGTCAAGGCCGGCGATCCGCGCTTCGACGAAGGCCATGAAGGCAGTCCAGCGATCGGGGCCGAGCTGGTGACGCACGTCGTTCACCGAATTCCAGACGCCCAGATACTGTTCGGAGGTCTGGTCGACAGAGTGGCGGCCCTCCAGATAGACCACGTCGTCGAACTGCCGGCTGGCCCACAGCCGCTCGGTCAGGGTCTCGGTGATGCCGGAATTGCCGGACGACACCCGTTTGACTTCCGGAGCCAGGCGGGTGATCTCCGCCTCGATCTCGACCAGCAGGGGATTGGCATCGATCAGTCGCGGGTTCCACAGCGCGACGAAGCGGCCTTCCGGACGCAGGATGCGGTGGAACTCGGCCAAGCCGCGCTCGAAATCGACCCAGTGGAAGGACGAAGCCATGCTGACCATGTCCACCGAAGCGTCGGAAAGACCGGTCTGCTCGCCGGAGCCGACACGGTATTCGATCCGGAGACCGGCGGAATCGGCGATGCCGAGCCGGCGCATGTCGTCGTTGGGTTCGACCGCCGTGACATGGCGGACCCGCTCGGCCACGAGGCGGGTCCAGATGCCGGTGCCGGCGCCGACGTCGGCTGCCTCGATCTCCCCGGCCGGCTTCGGCAGCATGCCGATCAGCGCATCCCGGACCGTCGCTGAATAAGTCGGGCGGTATTTCGAATAATTCTCTGCCAACCCGGTGAAATCACCATGACCGCGCATATGCTTCAAAGTCCCTATTCTATTGTGATGTATGGGGTTCTTTATAGTCCCCGTCTTTGGGGGCTGCAGCCGATAAGCCGATCAGAGCGGTATCGGACGCAATCAATCGGTCCCAGATCAGGTCGGCCGCGCCGTCCGGTGTCATCGTGCCGTAATTGTCAATTACGAGATCGGGGTGATCCGGCTCCTCAATGGAGGTATCCGTCCCGACCATATCCACAGCAGCGTTGCGGTACAAGCCCTTCGGGTCACGATCAGCGCGGTGTTCAAGCGGAACGCGCAAATATATTTCTCGGTAACCTTCTATGTTTTCGCGATTCCATTGGCGGACTGCATGAAACATTGAAATGGTGGCGATGACGACGACCAGGCCCTGCTCCGTCAGTTCCCGGCACAGGCGGGCGTAGGAAAGGGCCAACTGGCGGCGCTGGTCAGGGGTGTGACCGGCATCGGGGGCGATGGCGGCGCGCAAGCGGTCGCCGTCGAGCAGCACCGCCGGCAGCCCGGCTGCCCGCAACCGCGCACACACGCGCAGGGCGACCGTCGTCTTGCCGGCCCCGGACAAACCGGTCAGCCAGAACAGCCGCCCCTTTCCGGACGCGTCCGGCAGCAAGGGCGCCGGACGGCCGCCCGATTCCGGCGCGGTCCCCGCCTGCGTGTTCCTCCCCTGGCCGGCGGCTTCCGTTGCGACCAGATGCCGCAGGCGCGTCCGGCTGCGGCTGACGATCACACCGGGGAGGTGGAACGTCGCGGGATCGGACAGATCGACGGGCCCGAGGGCTTGCGGCAACGCGACGAAGCGGTCCCGGAACAGGACGATGTTGGTCACGCCCAGGGTTTCGATCAGGTGGGGATCCGGCGACCGGTGAGAGAGCCAGCGGTCGATGATCGCCCGGCGGACATCCTTCAGCGTCGCAGCCTCGATGAGGTTTTCCCCCGGTTCCGCCAGCAGGTCTTCCAGATTCCCGGCCCCCTGGTGCGCGCCGTAGTTCCGGCCATGGTACTTGACCAGATTGTAGTCGGTCAGGCTGTCGATCAGGAACGGCGGCGGCGACCGCAGGGAAAGGCGCCCGCTGCTCTGCAACGCTTCGAGCAGCCGCAGCAGGGACGGGGCGGTGACCGCCGGTCCGCCAGCCGTCGGTTCGGCCCTCCAGGGCTCACCCTCCACCCCTTCGACGATGCCGAACCCGTCGATCCGCTGCCGCTGGAACGGATCGGTGAACAGCGTGAAGAACTGGCGGGCCGTCGGCCAGTCCGTGGCATGGAGGGAGCCGTTCAGCGCCCCCTCGGGATCGCTGTACAGCACGTCGATGTCGGTGCCGGCCGTCCACTCCAGGAACCGGTACGCGCCCCGGTAGAACCAGATCTGGAGATCCCCCTGGCTCTCCACCAGGCTCGGGACCTCTCCCGCCTCGAGCCGTTGCCGGAGCCCGTCCAGCGACCGGTCGAACAGGACGCCCGGGCCGTAGAATGGCCAGAGCTGCTCCGGGGCGGCCATCTGGTCGATCAGGCTGACCAGCGGCACGGCCAGGAAGGGCGGGCTGTCCGGGCGGGGCGACAGCAGGAAATGCCCATGGACCACGCCGTGAAGATGCAGCCTGAGCCCAGGCATGCGGTTCCCCCGCAGTGCGCCGGGGACGGCGGCCGGGGCACGGAGCGGCGGCGGTGCCTGAAGGCGGACGCCCTGCAGGAAAGGAGCCGGAACGTCGCAGACATGAAACGGCATCGCGTCCTGCCAGGCGGGGTTCCGCGAGCAGGCGTCGTAGTCCGCGATCTCGGCGGCGCGGGCGGTCAGAACATCGGCGTAACGCTGTTCGAACCCTTTGCGGACGGCGGCGAACATGTTCCAGTCATAGGGGCTGCGCTCGCGCACGAAGTCCTCGAGCGTGTCGGGGATCGACGCCGAGGCGCGCCAGTTGGACGAAGAGCGCAGCCGCCACGGCGGCAGGTCCGGCCAGTCGAACAGCATGCCCATGACATAGAGCGCCGGACCGAAAAGATCGGTCGGCGCAAGAACCGCGAACGCGGTCTCAGTCAGCTCGATGGCCTGGGTGAAATTCGCTTCATCAAGAGTGATGCTCGCCGGATCCGGAGGTAGGACGCCGCTGTAATTCTTTGAAAGGTGGAAAATATTCTTGGTCTGATTGTTGTCGTGGCCTATGTCATGAAGCCAATGAACAAAGTACTCTAACGACATATCATGTTTATCTATCATATACCCGTAAAATTCAGACGGGTTTCCCAGACTATTCTTTCTTGCCCAATAATATGAAGAAACATACCAGTCAAACGGATTTCGAACAAATCCAACATACGGAGCCCCGATTATATTGTGCAGGGCGAAGGCATGCTTCGTCACCGCACATCCATAGCGGCTCTTTATCAGATCAATTTCGTCAGATGTTTTGCTGAGCAGTGCCTCGTACGACATATCGAAACGAAGCCCGTGTCCAAGATGCAGCACCCGCGACGCACCATAGACGCGCTCGACACAGTCCATCAGCGAATCCCCGGCGGCACGGGGCAGGTCGAAATGGATAAACATGCGGCTCTCTTTCATCGGCCACCCCCGGCCTGAATGACCGGGCGGCGGCACTCTACCGGGTGCCGGACCTTTCCAAAACAACAAGGCGAAGGTCGGTCAGCGCATCGTCGATCAGCTGAACGCGGGCCGACAGGCTGAGGAGAGCCGGGCCGCCCTCCGCCGACCTGCCGGAGTCCGCGAGTTCCCCCCGGATGGCCTGAAGCACACGAGCCTGTTCGGCCAAGGCGGCTTCCAGGGACCGGATACGTTTGTCCTGTTCGCTCAAGGCCTGCCGGAGCAGCCGATTCTGCTCACCCACCTCTTCGACCAGGGCCGACAGCTCCTGGTTCCGGCGGTCTCGTTCGGCCATCCGCCTGTCTACCGTGGCAAGGCGCTGCTCAAACATCCTGTTGGACACCCCGTCCCCTCCGCTGGAAAGCGAATGATCTGCTTCTGGCCGGACCCCGGCAGAGCCGCCCCGTCATGCGCGCTGTCTGCGAAGACCCGCCGAGGACGCTGCGCTTGTATCGGAGGTCAAGCGTAGCCGAACCCTCGAGACGACCAGATCCACACGGCCATAATGGGTGAGGCGGATTTCGAACTCGTGCCCGGCGTCGGTGGGCGCATCGTTCAGTTGGAACACCAGCGAGACCAGCGTGGCCGTTTCGGCGAAGTGCTCGGTATTGAACGTCCCGACGGTGGTCGTGCCGTTGCTGATCAACTCCACGTTCAAAACCGGCAGACCCGCTGCGGACGCGCGCTGCCTTGCGCCCCAGATGTCGAGCGTGTACTTGCCCTTGCCCAGCGACAGGCGCGAGCCGTGCAGGAAACAGCCGACCGGCTTGTCGGCGGTGACGCGGATGCCATCGGCACGGCGCTCCGCGATGTCGGTCGGCGTGAACGAGTCCAACAGCTCGGCACCGTTCAACCGGAACTGCAAGCTGAACACCTCCCGACGCAGGCGCTCGCGTTCCTCATTCCAGCTTTGGCTTTCACCCCGCAAGGCGGTGATCGTGTCCAGGAAGTCCGCGATCATCGCGTCCTTGGCGGCAAGTTCCGCCCGCAACTGCTCCAGCATCTGTTCCCGGGCACGGCTCTCCACCTCCAACCGGATCAGGCGCTGCGCCCGGATCATGGAGTCCACGTCGCTCCATGTCGCGGCCTTCAGGATTTCCGGCAAGGCGCGCTGGGCCGGATCCGCCAGGTCGACCGGCCCCAGCGAGGTCGGAACGCCGAAATAGGCGTCGTCATAGGAGACCACGTTGAAAGGCCCGGCCATACCGACCAGAACCGGAGGAGCCTGGACGCCCCGCCGTTTGGAGGGTTGGGAGGGCTGCTGCACAGGAAGCGCCGCGACGGGAGCGGGGGACGAGCCCCCGGCCAGAAGCGCCTCGATTTCGTCGGCCGAGGCTCCTTCGACGATCTGCGGCTTTTCCCGATCCTCCTTCCTGGCCAGATCCACCGGCCCCAGGGAATGCGGGACGCCGTAGAATTTGCCGTCGTAGGACAGGATGTTGTAGGTGGCCAGTTCCCGCACCAGCTTGGTGCCGCCCTGGCCGCGCTTGAAGAGCTTGAAGCGGGGTGACTTCGCCACCTCCTCCTGCGTCCAGGCCGTCAGGCAGGCAGGATCGATGAACTGGCCGTTCGCCGGCGGCACCCCGTTTTCGCGCTCGTGGCGGATGACCGGGTTCTCGGTGAGCGGCATGATGCGACCGGTCTCCAGCGCCTCGAGTGCGGTGGAGGACATGTGCCGGCCATCGGTGGGTCCGATGTAGTTGAAGTCGCCATCCGATCCCGGATGCCACGTGTGGTACAGAAACTCGCTTTCGTGCCAGACCTCCTTCAGGCCCTTGTTCACGAGGCGGAAGGTCAGCTCGTACGGGCCGCAGACATGGCCAAGGTAATCCATGTGTTCATCGGCGCCGCCGATGGCGATCAGGTCGGAACGCCTGGCGCACATGCACGCCCCGTAATTGCGGCTATGCAGCGGATCCTCGGTGTCCCACAGCCCGGTGGTCTTGCCGTCGCGCCAATTGATCGCCCCATCCCCGGTCAGCAGTTCGAACGGCGGATAGTTAAAAGGATAGAAATCCTGCTTGGAATTGCGCACCTCATCAAAGTGCAGGGCAATTTCAGGCGTGCGTTCGAAGGTTTCGATCACCGTCCGAACAAATGACTTCGTGAACATCGCATCAGAATCACAGATGATGACAATATCACCCCGACTCTTTGCAATGCCAATGTTGTACATTAGGTGCTTGTGATAGTATAGGTTGTCCGGCATATTCATAATAACCCAAAGGTCAATAGGCGCCGGACGCCCCTTACCCTTATAGTCAGATATCTTATCGCCTATCTCTTTTGATCTATGAGCGTAGTACTCAATCCAGATGATTTCATAATCATGCCGCGGAACATCCTGATCCGCCAAGTAATCAAGGGAGTGGAAGCTTTCCCGGCATTTCCAATCAAGAAGAACAAAGCTGACTTTTGGAGCCTTCTTAACATTGTTTTTGAATTCTGTCTTGATCATGGAAGCCCTAGGATGCGCGAGGGTTAAAGCAAGAATATTTTCCCACAAAGGGCACGCGGCCGACATGCACTTTTAATATTACGCCGCGGTCCGAATGGAAACATCAATTTTTATCAATAATAGATCGACAAAGTGAGAGTAGCTTCTCTCCTTATTTATTATCCTTAATCAAAATGTAAAATTTACCCGACGGCGTCCGTCGAGGTGATGGAAACTGGGACGATGCGGCGGATGGTCCTTCCACCTTCTTGGATCGGTCGCGCGCCGATGCCGCGAAAGACGCCACCTCATACTTGGATACTCACTCCTGGGCGGGTTGCCTGGATGGTGGCATTTGGATTGCGGTGCGCACAACGGGTCGTTATTTTGCCCTTTACTGGCCAACGGCATTCGCGCCCGGCCGAACGGCATGCCGACGGACAGGAAGGACGCGCCATGGACAGCACGACTGGAACGCAGGCGGCTCCAGCGGTGTATCCGCTTGCCGGAAAACGGGTATGGGTGGCGGGGCATACGGGCATGGTCGGCTCGGCCCTGGTCCGCCGGCTGACGGCCGAATGCGCGCAACCGCTTACCGTCAGCCGCGACGCGGTCGATCTGCGCCGCCAGGGCGACGTCGAGGCATGGATGCTGCGCGAGCGCCCGCAAGCCGTGTTCGTCGCCGCCGCCACGGTGGGCGGCATCCTGGCCAACGACACCCGGCCGGCCGAATTCCTCTATGACAACCTGGCGATCGAGGCCAACATCATCCACAGTGCCTATCTGGCCGGGGTGGAGAAACTGATGTTCCTCGGGTCGTCCTGCATCTACCCCAAATTCGTCGACCAGCCGATCGTCGAGGACTCCCTGCTGACCGGCGCTTTCGAGCCGACCAACCAGTGGTACGCCACCGCGAAAGTCGCCGGCATCAAGCTGTGCCAGGCCTATCGCCGCCAGTACGGCCGCGACTTCATCGCCGTCGTCCCGACCAACCTCTACGGTCCCGGCGACAATTTCGACCTGGCCGCCAGCCATGTGGTGCCGGCCCTGATCCGCAAGATCCAGGCTGCGAAGGCGGCCCGGACCGGACCGGTGGAGGTCTGGGGGACCGGCCGGCCGCGGCGCGAGTTCCTCTATGTGGACGATGCCGCCGATGCCCTGGTTTTCCTGATGGAGCGTTACAGCGGCGAGGAGATCGTCAATGTCGGCTCGGGCGAGGATGTCAGCATCGCCGAACTGACGGAGATGGTGGCCGCGGCGGTCGGTTACGACGGCGGCTTCCACTATGCCGTGGAGAAGCCCGACGGCATGCCGCGCAAAGGCTTGGACGCCTCGCGCTGTCTGGCGCTCGGGTGGCGCGCCAGGACACCGCTGCGCGACGGCCTGGAGCGGACATGCGCCTGGTGGAATGCGCGACAATCCGCCTGATCCCGTTTGCCGGGGAGTCGTGGCATATCATAGCATGCCGCGCCGCGCCGACCTGAACCGAAGGCGGCAATCCTCCATCCACCGGGGCCTGAATAGGTCTTAAGAGATCGTGCGGCGGCATCCGGAGGTTTTCTGGTATAGGGTTTGTCATACTCCTCTATGCTCAATAAATAGTTTCATATTTTTAACATGCCAACCCCGCTCTTCAATGGTTGGCGGTCCGGTTGCTGGTGATATGCACCTTAAATTATTACACAAGATGATTTGTTTTCCCTAGACTACCCTTTGCCTTCGGAATATGCTGACCGACACACTTCTCATGACCCGAGTCTGGCAACAATCCCATGAGTCCGAACGTCGATCTCGTCCTCGTCAACCCTGGTGAACGGACCAAGATCTATCAGTCCCTCGGGTCAACTCTGACGGCGATCGAACCGCCGCTGTGGTGCCGGCTGATCGGCGGCTATGTCCGCGACCGCGGCCATTCCATCCACATCATCGACGCCGAGGCCGATCACCTGACCGCCGACCAGGTGGCGGAGCGCATCGCCCAACTGGCGCCGCGCCTGGTCGCGATGGTGGTATTCGGCCATCAGCCTTCCGCCTCGACCCAGCAGATGGTCGGGGCCGGGCTGACCTGCCGCGCCATCAAGGCGCGCCTGCCCGAACAGCCGATCATCATCGTCGGCGGCCATGTCGCCGCCCTGCCCGAGCGCACGCTACGCGAGGAGACGGTGGACTTCGCCTGCAACAGCGAAGGGCCGGTGACCGTCGCCCAGCTTCTCGACGCGCTGAAGGAACCGGCTCCGCCGCTCGAAACGGTGGAGGGGCTGGTCTACCGCGTGGCGGGGACCGAAGGGGACGCGGATGGCGGCACGATCCGCAACAACCTCGCCCCGGCCCTGATCAAGGATCTCGACGGCGATCTGCACGGCGACGTGTGGGATCTGCTGCCGATGGAGAAGTACCGGGCGCACAACTGGCAATGCTTCGGCAATCTCGGGGCGCGGCAGCCCTATGCCTCCATCTATACCTCGCTCGGCTGCCCCTACAAATGCAGCTTCTGCTGCATCAACGCGCCGTTCGGAGTGAACCGTTACCGCATGCGCTCGCCCGACGCCGTCGTCGCCGAGATCGACCGGCTGTACAACGAATACGGCGTCAAGACCTACAAGTTCATCGACGAGATGTTCGTCCTGAACGAGCGCCATGTCATGGCGATCTGCGACCGGCTGATCGAGCGCGGCTATGACCTGAACATCTGGGCCTACGCCCGGGTCGACACGGTGAAGCCGCACATGCTGGAAAAGCTGCGCAAGGCGGGATTCCGCTGGCTTGCCCTGGGTATCGAATCCGGCAGCGAGCATGTCCGCGACGGCGCGTCCAAGTCCTTCACCCAGGACGACATCCGTGTCGTGGTGCAGTCGATCCAGGCCGCCGGCATCCACGTCATCGGCAACTACATCTTCGGCCTGCCCGACGACGACGTGGAAAGCATGCGGGCGACACTGGAACTGGCCAAGGAGCTGAACTGCGAGTTCGGCAACTTCTATTCCGCGATGGCCTATCCGGGATCGCCGCTCTACGCCATGGCGGTGGAAAAGGGATGGGCCTTGCCGGAACAGTGGAGCGGCTATTCTCAGCACAGCCATGACTGCACCCCCCTGCCGACGGAAAAGATTTCCGCCGCAGAGGTCCTGCGCTTCCGCGATCAGGCCTTTACCGAATATTTCACCAACAAGCGCTATCTCGACATGGTGGCCCAGCGATTCGGCTGGGAAACCCGCGAGCACATCGAACAGATGACCAAGCACTCCCTGTCCCGCGCTCTTCTGGAGAGCGGCATGGAAGTCCTGGCCGATTAGAGTGAGATCGCTTCCGACGGAATCATCTGAAGCGTGAATCTCGCGGAAAATCAAAAGGCTAAGGTCCACAGGCTGCTTCGACGAGCATCCGATGGACGTTAGGGCTCCCCGAAAAGGGAGGAGCCGCCATTCGTTGAGCAGGCCGGACATTCTTGAAGCCGGCGGTCCGGATCAGCATAAGGATATCCGCCTGTGATCATCAGCCGCACCCCTTTCCGCATTTCGCTTTTCGGCGGCGGCACCGACTACCCGACCTGGGTGCGGCGCCATGGCGGAGCCGTGTTCGGACTAGCGATCGACAAATACTGCTATCTCAACGTCCGCAACCTGCCGCCCTTCTTCGAGCACAAGTACCGTCTCGCCTATTCGCGCATCGAGTTGGCCAAGACCATCGAGGAGATCGAACATCCGGCCGTCCGCGCCGTCTTCTCCGAGATGAAGGCTCATCGCGGGCTGGAGGTTCATCACGACGCAGACCTGCCGGCCCGCTCGGGCCTGGGGTCCAGTTCGTCCTTCACCGTCGGCCTGCTGAACGCCCTCTACGCCATGCGTGGGGAGATGGCCGGCAAGCGCGATCTGGCGAACGAGGCGATCCGCATCGAACAGCAGGTGATCGGCGAGAATGTCGGCTACCAGGATCAGATCTGGGCCGCCTACGGCGGTCTGAACCGGATCGATTTCCACACCGACGGCGGTTTCGCCGTCACGCCCTTGATCATCAGCCCGGAACGGCGCGCCGAACTCCTGTCGTCGATGCTGCTGGTCTTCACCGGCCTGTCGCGTATCGCGTCGGAAGTCGCCAAGGAGAAGATCCAAAATCTGGAGCAGCGCGAGCGCCAGCTGATGGGCATCCGCGCCATGGTGGACGAGGGGGTCTCCCTGCTCAGCGATGAACGCGAACCCACCTACCGGCTGGGAGAGCTGATGCACGAGGCGTGGCAGCTCAAGCGCCAGCTCGCCAGCTCCGTCAGCAACCCCATCGTCGACGAGATCTATGCGGAAGCGCGTGCGGCCGGGGCGAGCGGCGGTAAGCTGCTGGGTGCCGGCGGCGGCGGCTTCATGCTGTTCTTCGTCAAACCCGAGATGCGCCGCCGCCTGATCGAACGGCTGAACCGCCTGATCACCGTCAAGTTCGGCATCGATTACGGCGGCAGCAAGATCATCGTCTACGAACCGAGCTATGAGGTCGGAGCGGATTGACCTCCACCCCGGATTTTCACCCGATGCCGCCCATCCTCACCTCCCGCCGCCTTGTCTATGCGAACAGCAAATGGCGGGCTTACGCCGACGACCTGCGCGGCGACTGCACCACCGTCGACGGCTATCTGGTCGTCGAGCCGGTGCATGCCGGCCCCGACATGGTCACGGGCGTGGCGGTTCTGGGGGAAACGGACGGCCGGTTCGCCCTGCTGCACAATCATCGCCATCCGCTTGGACAGCGCAGTTGGGAGATGGTGAAGGGCTTCATCGACGCGGGCGAGAACCCGGCCGATGCCGCCCGGCGCGAACTGACCGAGGAGACCGGTCTGGCTTGCGAACCGGAGGATCTGGTCCCGCTCGGCTCCTTCACGCCGGAAGGCGCGACCATGGCGGCACGGGGCCTGCTGTTCCTGGCCCGCCGCTGCCGGCCGGATACCGCCATCTCCGGCACCGTCCCCGACGGAAACGAGCCGGATGAAATCGAAATAGGCCTCGGCGCCACCACTCTGTTCGACCTGGAAACGGCGGAGCGGATGGCCGGCAACTCCGAGATCGAGGATGCGGCGACTCTGATCGGGATCTACCGCGCCCTGGCATGGCTGAAGCGGGAATGCAGAAAAACGACGCCGAACACCTCTTCGTAACGGGAAACTATACCGGTCTTATCACACTTGGGCGTGACGACCTCTGGCAGCATCATGCCGCCCTCGGCCTGATCGGCCGGACCGACGAAGCCATCGACGGGCTTGGCCGCTTCGACGGCTTCGCCCCCCGTTTCCATGAGGCCGCCGCCCTGTGGATCGCCGGCGACGAGACCGGCGCCGTCGCCCTGCTGGCACGGCTGACCGCGTCGACGTCGGAAGCGCCGTCCTCCTGGCAAGCCCATGCGCGCGCACTGCTGGCTCTGCTGCGCAAGCCGCGGATCGAGGTCCTGTCGATGCTGCCGTCTCCCTCCTCCGGTCCGCATGTGCTGCTGGCCGGCGGGTCGCAGGATCAGAAATTCGCCCTGACCAACATCGGCCACGCGACCGGCGACCGGCCGAACTCCCCCTATGCCTCGGTGCACCGGCTGTGGCGGGGCGGGGAGCCGCCGGATTTCGTCCTGTGCGAAATGGTGGAATGGCACCAGATCCCGCCCGATCTGGACAGCCTGCCCTGCCCGCTCCTGGGCCAGACCGCCGACTACGATATGCACATCCAGGCGATGCTGCCGTGGCTCCGCCTGTTCGACGAGGTTCTGGTCACCGACCATACCGAGCATGCCGGGGTCCGGCCTCTGGTGGATGCACCCGTCACCACCGTGCCCAAGAGCTTCGGCCACCCTGCCGGCCTGCCCCGGCTGCGGCGGCGCGACCGCGACGTCGACCTCTTCCTTTCCGGCACCCTGTTCGCACCCTGGCACCCCGACAAGGCGGCGCTGATCCACCAGATCCTGGGGGGAGGGGGGATCGAGGAGCTGCGGCTGGTCGGCTTCAACGGCTTCCTGGACAACGCGACCTATTACGACCTTCTGTCCCGCAGCAAGCTGGCCATCGCCTATTACCGGCGTCCCGGCGGCATGGTGACCCGCGGGATCGAGGCCGCCTGCATGGGCTGCGTCACCCTGGTGCAGGAGGGCAGCGTGCTGCCGCTCTATGCCGGCAGCGACCACGGGCTGGTCAGCTACCCGGCCACGGCGGACGGGCTGGCACGGACCATCCGCCGAGTGCTCGACCAGTACGACGAGCACGAGGCCCGCGCCTGGCGTGCCGCGCCGCGCCTGCGCCAGGCTCTGGCCCCGGACATCGCCGCATCGCACTACCTGCGGCTCTGCACGGTGCTGGCTGCCCGGCCGCGACCGCTGCGGCGGCCGGGCAGCAAGGTCGGTCTGCAGGAGCGGGTCCAGAAGCGCGTCGTCTTCTGGAAAGGGTGGCAGCCGGGCGGCGGCCGCACCGAGGCGGTCGAGGCCCTGGAAGCCGCCAACATCGCGCACTGGGAAGCCCTGCTGAAACGGTGCGGAACCTGGGACGATCCCGCGGTGGGCCGGGCGGCGAACGACATGGCTCGCGAAATGCTGATCGGGCTGGGATGCCGCCTGATGGCGTCGAGCGAGGAGGAGGGCCGGGGCGGCACCGATCCGGTTCCCGCCGGCTCCGCCGCCGCAGCCTTGCGCACGCGGCTGTTCGCCTTCCAGGATCTGTGGATCGCACGCCGGCCGCGAGACCTCGCGCCACGCTTCAACGCAGTGCGGGCAAGGCTGCATTTCGGCACGGCACAGGATGTCGCCGGCGCACTGCTGGCCATCAAGACCATTCTGGCTGTCAACCCCGACAGCTGGATCCTTACCCCGGAAGACGATGTCCTGCCCTATGACCTGTTCGAGCGCTTCTTCAATTACCGTGCCTACCTGGACCGGGTCGTCGCGGACCTGTCCGCACAGGTGCCGGAAGACCGGCTGCCGGCGGAAGGGTGGCGGTCGGATCTCGTCCGGCTGATCCGCGCCTCGCTGCACCATTATCTGGCCCGTGCCGCGGGCGGTGGAGCCGCGGGGTTCGGCCATGCCCGCGAGGCCGTCCGTCTCGACCCGGACTTTCCGTTCTTCCGGCTGGATCTGGCCAAGAGGCTGGCGGTGATGGCCGGGGAAGCGGAACGCGCCGACACCGTCACCCTGCTGACTGGACTTGCCGGCTCCAGCATGGTTGCGATCGAAGCGCGTGACATCCTGCTCCGCCTTCGGGCGGAGACCCCGCACGTGGTAACCGGAAACCCGGCCGAAGAGCCCGCCCCCAACGCCGCGCGGATCGAGCTGGCGCTGATCGACACGGAAAATTACCGGGCCCGGCTGACCAGCCCCTATTTCCGATCCCAGCAGATCGCCCGCAACGGCTGGCGCGGCCCATGGATGCAGCGGATGACGGCCCCCGCCGCCGCCGCATTGTCGGTGGTGGTGGTGGACAGGGCGCAGAGGAACTACAGGACCCTGTTTGCCGAACTGGACCGCCAGACGGTGAGCCGGGACCGTTGCGAGCGTATCCTGGTCGAACTGTACGACGACGTGACGGAAAACGCGGCGCGGCAGTCCGACCTGGTGATCGCCTGCTGCCAGACCGACAGCGTGCCGCACGCCAGTCGCGGATTGAACGCCGGACTGATCGCCGCGGCGGCCGGCGTCACCGCCCTCATCTCTGGAATTCCAGCGGGCGGCGCTCCGGCGGGCGGCGACGGAATACCCGTCGACTTCCTGGCCCGGGCGCTCGAGCGGCTGTCCCGGCCGGATGGGCAGGCGGAGATCCTGCTGCACCGTTTCTCCGGAACGGGGGGCATCCTGGTCGGGCGGACGCCGGACCTGCTGGCCTGGGGAGGGTTGGACGAGCACGAAGCCTTCCAGGGGAACGCAGACGGCATCGCCGACTTCGCCGCCCGGCTGCGCAGGAACGGCGTGGCGGTGCGGGAACCGGCCACGGCGGATCTGCCGGCGACCGCTCCCGACCCCCTGCGTCTGCGGCTGTGGCCGGGACTTGCCGGTTCGGACCGGCGGCATCCCCTTCTGGGCAACCCGCTGGTCGTCCGACGGGCCGACAGCCTTCGGATGGACAATGGGGGGCTGGAACTGCTGGAGCGCATGGAGCGCAGCATTTCAGTCGACGGCCATGGGAATGCCGGTCCGGTCCGGGTTCCGGTGGATGCGGTGCCCAGCTACGTGCTGCACGGTCCGCACATCAAGCTTCCCGCCGGCGATTACCGTCTTGTGGTGACGGGACGGGCCGAAAGGGTTCGCGCCGCCGACCAGCCCGTGTTGGGAATGGAGATCGTCCAGGACGGCGACATCAAGCTGCTGTCCGGAGGTCTGACCGCGGCGAGCCTTCCGGAGGGTGCAACCATCGGCTTCCGGATTCCCGGCCTTTCCTATCGTCCGGACGGCGGGCTGGAGTTCCGCATCGTCCATCTGGGCAACGCCACGGTGACCGTCGACAGCCTTCGCCTGCACCGTCTGAATGGCGGAGAGAGATGACGGCACCCCACCGGCAGAGGTTTTCCCGGCAGGGGGCCGGCAGGGGCGATGGGAACGCCCCCACCCGATGGCCCCCGTCCATTGCCGTCAGCCGGTCACCATCAGCTTGGGGTTCTTCTTCCACTCTTCCATGATGACCTGCGCCTTGTGGCGGTCCTCGCTGGTCAACGCGGACCCCAGTTCATGGGCCTTGGCCTCCAGCCCTTCGCGCTCGGGACCGGGCTGGGTAGAGGCGGCGGCCATGATGTACCAGACATAGGCCTGGATGGCGTTGTAGGCCTTGCTGTCGCGGGTGGCATAGAGGGCGCCCAGGTTGGTCATGGCACCGCTGTGCCCCTGCGCCGCGGCCTTGCGGAGCCAGTCCACGCCTTCGACCAGTTCGGGCCGCCCACCCCAGCCGTGGGCCAGCAGCAGGCCGAGATTGACCTGGGCACCGACATTGCCCTGCATCGCCGCCTTCCGGTACCAGACCGCGGCTTCGGCGTAATCGGGAGAGCCTGTGAGACCGTTGGAGTGGATCAGGCCCAGGTTGAACTGGGCGTTGACGTTGCCCTGCTCCGCCGACAGGCGGCACCATTTCAGGGTTTCGCGGTAATCCTTGGGCACTCCCTGCCCGCGGGCATAGAGCAGGCCAAGATTGACCTGGGCCACCGGATGGCCCTGCTCCGCCGCCTGACGGTAGAAGGCTGCCGCGCGGGCCGGATCGGCCCCCACCCCGGTGCCATGCTCGTAGACGATGGCGAGCGCAAGCTGGGCATTGACGAAGCCCTGCTCGGCGGCGCGCTCGTACCAGGCGAGCGCCTGTTCGATGTCGCGTTCCACTCCCTGGCCGTTGGCATAGAGGGAGGCGAGCGCATGCTGGGCCACGGCATAGCCCTGCTCGGCTGACTTCCTGTACCACTCGGCGGCAACGGCATGGTCCTGCGGCACCCCCTGCCCGAAGGCGTTGAGCAGGCCGATATGGTGCTGTGCCTCGGCATGGCCGGCCTCGGCGGCCAGCCTGTACCAGTGCAGGGCCTGGGAAATATCCGGTCCAATGCCCAGCCCGTTGGGATAGAGCAGGGCCAGGTTGGCTTCCGCCGCGGCCGGATTGGTCTTGGAGACGGTCTTGTACCAGCGCACCGGCAGCGCGCTCTCCTGCGCTGCGCCCTCGCCGTTGGCGTAGCACAGGGCGAGCGAGAAGCACGCTTCCGTATGCCCCTGCTCGGCCGCCTTGCGGAACCAGTGGGCGGCATCGCCGAAATCGCGCACCACCCCCTGGCCGCGGGCATAGAGCTGGCCCATGCGGTATTGCGCCTCGGCGTGGCCCTGCTCGACCAGCGGCAGCCAGTCGGCGACCGCGGCAGCATAATCCTCGACCTCGAAAGCAGCGAGACCACGCTGGAAATCGGGCTTGCGGGAACCGGTGGATTTGCTTCGCTTCAGCAGCTTGCCGAACAAGATCAGGGCTCCCGCAGGCTTTCGTCGACCCCGCGCAGGATGGGTCGCAGGAAATAGGTGATGATCCGGCGCTCGCCGACCTTGATGTCGGCCGACAGCGGCATGCCCGGAATCAGGCGGAAGTTGGACGGCACGTTTTCAAGCGACGTCGTCAGCAGCTTGATCCGCGCCCGGTAGAAAAGCGACTTGCTCGGATCGTCCTTGTTGGAGAAGGAGTCCTCGCTGATCGTCGCCACCTCACCATCGAGCGCCCCGTGCTGCATGTAGGGATAAGCCTCCAGCTTCACGCGCACCTTGTCGCCAACCTGGACGAAGGCGAGGTCGCGGGCGTCGATGCTGGCCTCCACCTCCAGGGCCGAACCGACCGGCACCAGGGTGAAGAGCGCCTCCGCCTCCTTGGCGATGGAACCGACAGCCACCTTGGGCGACACCTCCAGCACGATGGCGTCGGTCGGGGCGTCGAGCTGGACCATCGACTGGCGCTTGCGCGCCTTGTTCAGCTGCTCGCGCATCGCTTCACGCTCGTTGCGCTGGGTGGTCAGCTCCTCGATGATCTTGCCGTTCCACTGCTGGACGAAGACGTCGCGCTCGGCCAGCAGTGCCTGCAGGTCGTGGCGGTTGCCCTGCAGCTCGTTCTGGTTCAGGACCAGATTGCGCTCGATGTCGATGCGGTCGCTGGTCGCCTGCAGCAGGTTCAGCTTGCTGCCGACTTGCGTTGCCAGCAGCGAGGAGCGCATGTTCTCAATCTCGCGCACCACCTTCAGCCGCTCGTTCAGATGCACGCGGTCCATCTCGTACTTGGTGACGTTGGACTGCAGGCGCGCAAGCTTCTCCTCATAGTTCTGCATCTGCGACTGGTACTGAGCCTGGCGCTCACGCCACAGCGCCTCCTGCAGCCTGCCGAAGCCGTAGCGGTCCTCGAATGGAACATAAGGCTTGCCGTCATGCTCGGCTTGCAGCCGGGCGATCAGCGCATCGGCGTTGGCGAGGCGGGATTCCAGTTGGAGGACGTCGGCCTGGGTGAAGGTCGGGTCCAGCGTCGCCAGGATGTCGCCCTTGCGCACCACGTCGCCTTCGCGCACCAGCACCTTCTTGATCGTCGCCGTTTCCATCGGCTGGACCATGACGTTGGATTCGACCGAGATGACCTTGCCCTGGGCGACGACGATCTTGTCCAGGTAGGACAGCGTCGACCAGGTGATCAGGCCGATCACGAACAGCGCCAGCAGATACAGCGTGAAGCGCGCCAGCAAGGGATCGGGGGCGTTCTGGATCGCCTCCGTATCCTTCTGGAAGGCACCGACCGCCGCCTTGCCACGCGCCCTGGCGCGCTTGTCCAGCGACGGGGCCGGTGTGCTCGGTGCGGCGTCGTTGGCAGGAACGCGCACCGTCTCGATTTTCGCAAGCTTCTGTGCGGTCGGCTTCTGTGCGGTCAAGGAACGCGCTCCTAGATGTGCCGGTTCTGCTGGTGCCAGAGATGCTGGTAGATGGCGCAGCGCTCCATCAGTTCGTCATGCTTGCCGCTGTCCACCACCTTGCCGCGGTCCATCACCAGGATGCTGTCCGACGGCACCAGCGAGGACAGACGGTGCGAGATGATGATCACGGTGCGGCCGCGGGCGATGTTCATCAGGTTGGCCTGAACGATGGCCTCGCTCTCCGCGTCGAGTGCGCTGGTCGCCTCGTCCAGGATCAGGATCTTCGGGTTGGTCAGCAGGGCGCGGGCGATGGCCAGACGCTGGCGCTGGCCGCCGGACAGGTTGGCGGAGCCTTCCTCCAGCATGGTGTCCAGGCCCTTGGGCAGCCGCTCGACGAACTCGTCGGCGCCGGCCAGCTGGATGACCTTCAGGATTTCGTCGGTCGTGGCCCCCGGCTTGGCGGCGGAGACATTCTCGCGGATGGTGCCGGTGAACAGGAAATTGTCCTGCAGCACCACGCCGATCGACGCGCGCAGATGGTCCAGATCGTACTCGCGCAGGTCACGGCCGTCGATGCGGATCAGCCCTTCCTGCGCCCGGTGCAGCCCCTGCAGCAGGCGGGTCAGCGTCGTCTTGCCCGATCCGCTGCGACCCATGACGCCGAGGATGGTGCCGTCGGTCGCCGTGAAGGAGACGCCATCGAGCGCCGGCGGGGCGGTGGGGGCATAGCGGAAGCGGACATCCTGGAACTCCACCGTGCCGCGCAGCGGCGTGCGCAGGCCGCGGCCGGTGCGGCCCTCCTCCGGCGGATGGTTCATGATCGTGCCCAGCATCTGGATAGAAATCGACACCTCCTGGAACTGCTGCACCAGCTGGGCCATCTGCAGCAGAGGCTGGGTGACGCGGCCGGCCAGGATGTAGAAGGCGATCAGGACGCCCATCATCAGTTCGCCGTTCAGAGCCAGATAGGTGCCCAGGCCCAGAAGGCAGGCCATCATCAGCTGGTTCAACGGCTGGGCGATGGTCTGGCCGATGATCATGATGCGGCCCACGTCGAAGCGCTGCTCGGCAGCGCGGGCGACGCGATGGTCCCACTCCTGCTTCTGGCGGGCATCGAGTGCCAGCGACTTCACCGTGCGCATGCCGTGGATGTTTTCGATCAGGAAGGACTGCTGGCGCACCTCGGCACTGTACAGATCCTTCAGCCGCCCTTTGATCAGCGGAATCATGATGCCGATGTTGATCGCCATCAGCAACGAGAAGCCAAGGACCAGGAAGGTCAGCGGTACGCTGTACATGAACATCAGCGGTAGGAAGACGACCAGCGAGACCGTGTCCAGCATCGTCATGAAGAGCTGGCCGGTCAGGAAGTTGCGGATGCGCTCCGCCTGCTGGGCGTTCTTGACGATCTCGCCCGAGGAGACCCGCTCGAAATAGTGCATCGGCAAACCGATGAGCTTGTTGAAGACCTGAACGTTCATCTTCGCGTCGATCTTCTTCGTCGCGTAGAGCATCAGGTACTGGCGCAGGTAGGAGAAGGCCGCCTCGAAAATGATGACGCCGACCATGCCGATCATCAGCACGCTGAGCGTGCCCATGCTGCGGTGGACCAGCACGCGGTCGATCACCAGCTGGAAGAAGATCGGCACGGCGAGCGCGAACAGGCTCATCAGGATGGCCGCGATGCCGATGTCGCGGAAGATGCGCTTGTGGCGCAGGATCTCCACCAGGAACCACTTCATGCCGAAGGGCTGCTCAGCGTCGGCCAAGCCGTAGTCGCGCTTCAGCAGCACGATTTCACCGGCCCAGGCCTGGCTCAGCCGGATACGGTCGACCGGCAGGATCAGCTCCTGCCCGGCCAGCGGATCCTGCAGGATGGCGACCTCGGTATCGCCCTGCTTGCCGAAGCCGACGACAACCATGGAGTTGCCGTTGCGCAGGCGCAGGATGGCGGGGAAGGCATCCTGGAGCTTGCCGAGATCCTCCCAGTCCAGCGTCGTCGCCTCGGCCTTCAGGCCGATCGACTTGGCGATGCGCAGGAGGCGGGCGGTGTCGAGCTCCTCGTTCCCGATGACGTTGCTGTGCTGAAGCCGCTCGGCCGAGACGTCGAGGCCGCGCTGACGCGCGACGGCGGCCAGGGAATGCAGCCCGGTGTGGGCGCAGGAGACTTCCGCAGCGAGTGTCATGGGAACCGCCGTAAAAGATAGGAATTGCGTCGCGAAAGCAAGGTCTTCATACTGTTCGGTCACCCGGTCTCAATCGACCATGCGCTCCTTGGGCCCGGAGGCGCGACGATGCGCGGTTCGCGTCCGCCACTTGCGGACGATGAATGACCACGCGATTCCGCTGGAATAGCAGAAGACGCCCAACAGCGGCAAGCCATCTGTCCCAGTGCCCATCCCCCGTCCATCATATGTCCCCAGTCCATGTGTCTGTTTCGGCACATCCGGGCGCGGGCCCGGCAATGGATGAGATGCCGCTTGCGGACACTGTACGGTCATTGCTATCGACCGGCAGGACGGTTCTTTGCCGACAGAGACTTAACACCAGGCGGTTAGCCCGATGAAAAAGCCTTCACGCAAGCAGGCCAAGGCCAGGCGCCCGGCCTCTCCGGCCCTCTCCCCGCGCGGCACGGTGCCGGCGGAGGCGGTGGACGCCGGCTTCGCCCGCGCGCTGACCCTGCACCGGGCAGGCCGGACGGCGGAGGCCGAGGCCGGCTACCGCGCCGTGCTGACCGCCGACCCGGACCATGCCAACGCCAACAACAACCTCGCCGTCATCCTGCGCGCCCGCGGCGACTGGAACGAGGCCATCGACTGTTACCGCCGGGCGATTGCCCGCAACGCCACCGATCCCTTCGTCCACAGCAACCACGGCTGCCTGCTGCTCGACCTGGGCCGGGCGGCGGAGGCGGAGGAGTCGCTTCGCACCGCCATCCGGCTGAAGCCCGACTATGCGGAGGCACATTTCAACCTGGCCAACATCCTGCGCAGCCGCGGCAACCGCGAGGCGGCCAAGGCCGCTTACGGCGAGGCGCTGCGCCTGAAGCCGGACATGGCGGCGGCCCTGTGCAATCTGGGCGACCTGCACAAGGGGTCGGTCGAACTGGCCCGCGCCGTGGAATGCTTCGTCGCCGCGCTGAAGGCCGATCCGAAATCGGCCGAAGCCTGGAACAATCTGGGCGAGACGCTGAAGGAGATGGGCCGCATCGAGGAGGCGATCGGCGTCTTCCAGAAGGGGCTGGAGGCACATCCGACCCATGCGCTGATGCATTCCAACCTGCTGCTGGCCTTGCACTACACCCCCGCCGTCCCGCCCGAGACCATCTTCAAGGCCCATGCGGTGTGGGCGCAGCGCCATGCCGACCCGCTGCTGCCCGCCGGCAAACGCCACGCCAACCCGCGCGATCCCGAACGCCGCCTGCGCGTCGGCTATGTCTCGCCCGACTTCTGCGCCCATTCGGTCGCCTTCTTCGCCGAGCCGCTGATCCGCGAGCATGACCGCGGACGCTTCGAGGTGTTCTGCTACCACGCGGCGACGCGCTCGGACGTGGTCACCGAACGGCTGAAGGGAGTGGCCGACGGCTGGCGCTCGCTGGTCGGGATCGACGACGCGCGGGCCGCGGCGCTGATCGAGCAGGACGGCATCGACATCCTGGTCGATCTGACCGGCCACACCGCCAACAACCGGCTGACCCTGTTCGCCCGCAAACCGGCGCCGGTCCAGGCAACGTGGCTGGGCTATCCCGACACCACCGGCATGCGCGCCATCGACTGGCGCTTCAGCGACGCCGTCGCCGAACCGCCGGGCGAGGCCGACCGGCTGAGCGCCGAGCGCATCGTCCGGCTGCCGCATGGCTTCCACAGCTACCGCCCCCCGGTGGACGTCGCCCCGCCGGCGGAGCCACCGTTCCGCACCAACGGCCATGTCACCTTCGGCTCCTTCAACAACACCTCCAAGGTGACGGGGGAGGTGGTGCGCGTCTGGTCGGAAATCCTGAAGCGGGTGCCGAACTCCCGCCTGATCGTCAAGAGCGCCCAGATGGGCGACGAGGAGACCCGCCGGCGCTACCTGAACACCTTCGTCAAGTTCGGGATTGATGCCGGCCGCATCGAGCTGCTGGCCCGCATCGACGCCGCCGACGGGCATCTGCGCGCCTACGACCGCATCGACATCGGACTGGACCCCTTCCCCTACAACGGCACCACCACCACCTGCGAAGCGCTGTGGATGGGCGTGCCGGTGGTGACGGTGGCCGGCGCAAACCATGTCGCCCGGGTCGGCGCAAGCCTGCTGACCCATTGCGGGTTGAGCGAGCTGGTGGCATCCGACGAGGCGGACTACATCGCCACTGCGGTGGCGCTTGCCGGCGATCCGGATCGGATGATGACGCTGCGCCGGACGATGCGCGATCGGCTGAATGCCGCCCCGCTGACCGACTACACGGGCTTCGCCCGCTCGGTCGAAGCGGCCTACCGAGCCATGTGGCGCGACTGGGTGGTAGCCGCTTCCCAGGCGTGAGATGATTCACCCGAAAACCGCCGGTCCGGCAGCCGATGCAGACACAGTCGATCCTACAGGAAAGCCGCCATGTCCGTGATCGCCATCAACCTGGAGCTTCCTGACAGGAAGTTGCAGATCAAGCTCGACCTAGACGAGCAATACAGCAACGAAAAGACCATTTCATCCTACGTCCGCAGCGGCCGCTATTATGAGCCTGACGTATCGATGGCACTGATCCGTCTGGTCCGCGACGGCGACAGCGTCGTGGACGTGGGCGCGAATGCCGGGTTCTTCTCGGTCCTTCTGGGCGCCCTCACCGGAGCGGCCGGGCGGGTTCTCAGCATCGAGCCGGGAGCCCACAACCTGTCACGGCTGAAGAACAACCTGTCCCTGAACGGCTTCAGCCATGTGACCGTGTCGGACCGACCGGTCACCGACAAGGAGGGCGAGGTCAGCTTCTTCATCAACAGCGACGACAGCGGCGGCAATGCCCTGTGGGATCCCGGCCAATTCCCCGGCAACCGGAAGACTTCGGAAAATCCGATCGCCCATACGCTGTCGGCCACCACCCTGGAACAGGCGGTCACAGCAGCCGGCCTCCCCGTGCCCAGGCTGATCAAGATCGACACCGAAGGGGCCGAGCAGCGGATCCTGGAGGGTGCCGGCTCCCTGATCAGGGATCGCAAGGTGCCTTACATCGTCGCGGAACTGCACGAATTCGGGCTGAGCAAGATGGGATGCTCGCAGGCCAGCCTGCGGTCCTTCATGAAAGACCTCGGCTATTCGACCTTCCTGCTCTACCCGGACGGATCGCTTCCCAAGCTGATCCCCCCGGGCACCCGGCTCCAGTCGGACTATTTCCTGAACCTGCTGTTCAGCACCCAGCAGGATGTGGCCGCCGCCTGGCCCGTCGAAGCGTATGTGCCGCAGTTGTAATGCCAGCACCTTCTGCGGCACCTCTTGCGGGGGTCACAGCCCCCGCAAGGTGCCGCGGTCGACGTTTTCCAGGAACCAGCGGTAGGTGGTGGCGAAGCCCTCGCGCAAGGCCGTGGGGGCGGTCCAGCCCATCTCCGTCATCCGGCTGACGTCCATCAGCTTGCGCGGGCTGCCGTCCGGCTTGGAGGTGTCGAAGCGGAACTCGCCCTCATAGCCGACGACGTCACGGATCAGTTCGGCCAGCTCGCGGATCGACACCTCGGTTCCGGTGCCGACATTGACGTGCGGCTCGTCCGAATAATGCCGGGCGAGGAAGAGCAGGCCGTCGGCCAGATCGTCGGCGAACAGGAACTCGCGCTTGGGCGCGCCCGTCCCCCACAGCTCGACGAAGGGCTGGCCTTCGACCTTGGCGCGGTGGATCTTGGCCAGCAGGGCAGCAGCGACATGGCCCCCCTGCAGGTCGAAATTGTCGTTCAGGCCGTAGAGGTTGGTCGGCATCGCCGAGATGAAGTCGCAGCCATACTGGCGCCGATAGGCCTGGCACAGCTTGATGCCGGCGATCTTGGCGATGGCGTACCACTCGTTGGTCGGCTCCAGCGGACCGGTCAGCAGGGAATCCTCGCGCATCGGCTGCTCGGCCAGCCGGGGATAGATGCAGGACGAGCCCAGGAAGACCAGCTTCTTCGCGCCCGTCCGGTGGGCGCCGTGGATGATGTTGGTCTCGATCGTCAGGTTGTCGTAGAGGAACTCGGCCGGCCGGGTGGAGTTGGCGAGGATGCCGCCGACGGTGGCGGCGGCAACGAAGACCAGATCCGGCTTCGCTTCGGCCATCCAGTCCTCGACCTCCGATTGGCGGCGCAGGTCGACGCGGTCGCGGCCGACGGTGATCAGCTCGCACGGCTCGCGCTCCAGCCGCCGGACGATGGCCGCCCCCGCCATGCCGCGATGACCTGCCACCCAGACCCGTTTACCCTCCAGGGAGAAAAGCGATTCCGTCCGCACCCTTGCGCCCCATGCCGCTATGAAAAGCCACCGCTGTCGTAGCATCGGGCTGCTGAGGAATCCAGTCCGCTCCGCTCGGCTTGACAAGCGCCGGCCCGGCGCGGGATCTTCCGGCCCCTTGGCGCCCGCTTGGACTGCCGACTTGCGCCCAGAATTGGGGTTTCCATCATGATTCCGAACTTGGCTTTCACCTGGCAGCTCACGGAGGTCCACGGCTGGGGACTGGTGGGTGTGCACACCGCCCTCTACCTCGCCGACCAGGGCCGGCCACCGCTGCTGCTCGAAAAGCCGCTGATGGGCACCCTGCGGCCGGAGAACCGCGCCAGGCTGCAGTCGCTGGAAGGCCCCTGCCAGCAGGTCGCCGCCATGGCCGACAATGCCAAGGGCCACATGCTGCTGCTGAAGGAGTTCGACGTCCTGCACGCGCTGGGCAACGGTTTCACCGCCGGCGGCCCGTCTGGACGCTTCCGCGGCCGGCGCAACATCGGCGTCATCGCCTATGAGGACACCCGCTTCACGCCCGAGGTGATGGCCCGAGCCCGCCAGTACGACCGCATCGTCGTGCATTCCACCTACAACAAACAGCTTCTGGAGATCTGGGGCTTCGACAATGTCGGCCTCGCCTTCCAGGGCATCGATCCGACCGAGATGGTGGAGGTGGAGCCGAGCGGCCGGTTCGGCGACCGCTTCGTGATCTTCTCCGGCGGCAAGCTGGAGTTCCGCAAGGGGCAGGACATCGTGCTGGCCGCCTTCCGTGCCTTCCGTCAGCGCCATCCGGACGCGCTGCTGGTCACCGCCTGGCAGAACGCCTGGCCGGAGGTCGGCATGACCATGGCGGAATCGCCGCTGGCGCCGAAGCCGCCGCGCATCCTGCCCAACAACATGGTCGACGTGAAGAACTGGGCGATGGAGAACGGCGCCGACGAGGAGGGGTTCCTCGACCTCGGCTTCCTCGGCCGCCACCAGATCGCCGGCCTGCTGGCCGACTGCGACGCCGCCGTCTTCCCCAACCGCTGCGAAGGGGCGACCAACCTCGTCGCGATGGAGGCGATGGCCTGCGGCGTCCCGGTGGTGCTGTCCAACAACACCGGCCACCGCGACCTGCTGAAGAGCCGGACCCAGGGCGACGACCTGTGCCTGACGCTGGACCGGCAGGTCCCGGTCGCCGACCGCGACGGCAGCCGCTTCGGCTGGGGCGAGTCCTCGGTCGACGAACTGGTGGAGGCGCTGGAGCGGCTGTATGCCGACCGCGCCGCCGCCAAGGCCCGCGCCGCCCGCGCCAAGGCCTTCATCCGCACCGAGCGGACCTGGCGCGCCTTCGCCGAGGCGTTCGTCAACGCCACACAGTAAGAAGGCCGCCGGAAGCGCGGCGGCCTCCGGTATCCGCCCCCACCACCGGCTGTTTTCGGTGGCGGGGAACGGCTCAGAACAGACGCTTCGCCATACCGAGAAGCTTCTGGAACAGCTCCGATGCCACTCCGAACAACTCCACCAGCTTGTGGAACACGGTCCCAAGCAAATCCGGCAAGGAGACCTTGCCTCCGGTCGAGGGAGCCTCCTGCCTGGGCTGGTTCAGATGGCTCTTGGCTTCGAAGAAATCGCGGTACTGCGTTTCGTTAACCTTGCAGAGTTCATCGTAATCCCGGCTCTTCACATGGAACTTCATGATAAGAGGAGCCATCTCAATCATCATGAAAAGAAGCGTCATGAAAGCGAAGTAGGATCCGATCCCCAGAGGATCCTGCTGCGCCCGCTTGATGAGCGCATTGTGAAGCATCATGAAGTTGCTTTTTACCGAAGAGATGTAACCGTTCTTCTGGTCGAGCGACGGCTTGATCAGCTTCTCCGTTTCATCGATGCTCTTTATAATTTTATCTCTACTGATCTTTTCGCCCGCGATGCTCGCCCGGACAGTGTTGCGATCCGCCTCCATGCTACGGTACTTGGAACCGACGCCGGGACTGCCGGTGAAGGCATAGCCCCCGCAGATCACCTGTCCTTTGACAGCGCGCTTTCCATTCAGGAACCCCGTTCTCTCGACGTCCAGCACCTGCGAAAGGCAGCGTTCGTCGTCTTCGAGCGTTTTGATCCTTCCGTTGATCGCAGCCAGTTCCGCCGCCTTCGTGTCCAGCGTCGACTTGAACCGGTTGGCGTCATTGTCGAACCTCTGGAGACGGCTGTCGTTGTCTAGGGCAGCGGCAACAGCCTCGGCTCTAAACACATAAACCACGACAATTGATGACGCGAAGTATCCCATGGCCATGGCAAAGGCCACGCGCAGGAAGGCGGCCTTCAGCGGGACGACCGCCCCGGCCTGACCGTTCTGCACGCCATCGGGATTGCTGCCGACGATGATGCTGGCGTCGATCAGCACCATGACCATGGCGATGAACAGTGCGGCAATCAGGAAGGGAAGCGCCTCGAGAAAGTTTCCGTCCTTGAACAGCTCACCCTGGATGCTGACCGATAGAAAAGCAAAGTAGCTGAAGAACATGTAAAGGAAAGCAAACAGAAGCGCAATCGATAGCAGGAGCCGTCTGGTGCGATCCCCTGTCGGCGACATGAGGTAAATCTCATAGCGGGTGCCGCTCAGCAGCAAAATGGCCCGCATGAGAGGACTTCCCTTTACAGCGTAGGGAAAGGAGATTCCCTCGAAAGGGTCATGGTGTTTAAAGCGTGCTTTCAAACCGATCTTGGTGAACAGAAGACGAAGGAACGCGATCACCACCGTCAATAAGGCCAACGCGATGACCATGAGGAGCAGGCCGGCAAGGATGCCGCTGACGCTGCCGCCTTGAAGAGTGGTGATTTGTTCCACGAGCAAACGGAGCTCGCGAAACAGCTCTGAGACGAATTTCATTCCAAAAGGATCGCCCAAGGCTCCGCCCCCTTCATAAAAGGGTTTCGCTATGGCGGTATTCATTTTAATTAAAACTACCGCCAGCATAGCAGCTGGGTTCAACCACACCTGCCTTCAATGGCGCGGCGCAAAAAAAACCTTTCATCCCTTGAGGTCTTTACGTCGTCCCGATTTTCGGTCTGCTGATGCCCGGCCCCGCCGTCAGCGCCCCACCCCGTCGAGGGCATCCAGCAGCCGGTGTGCCGCGGCATCCCAGGTGAAGCTGTCCATCAGGTGGCGGGCGGCGTCGCGGCGCTCGCCTTCGGGATCGCGGACGACGCGGGACAGGATGCCGGCCGCCGCGTCCTCGTCCGGGTGCCACCAGTCCAACCCGTGGAAAGCCGGGTAATAGGCGCTGCTGTAGGGCATCAGCGCCGGGCCGGTGGTGCAGGGGATCAGGTGGGCGACCCGGTCGTTCAGATAGGCGGTGTAGGCGCTGTGCCGGGGGGCGATCAGGCCGGCGCCCAGGCAGCCGGCCCGGGTGATCGGCAGATCCCAGCCCTCGCCGTGCGACAGGCTGAAATAATGGGTCGCCATGGCGTAGAGGGCGGCGATGCCCTGTTCGTCGTAGCGGTCGGTCAGCAGCGCGATCGGGGCAGCCTCGTCCAGCCGGCGGCCGGTGGCGCGCATGCCCTGCTCGACCAGCCGGCGAACCTCGCCGGCCAGCGACGCCCCGCCCTTCCCCACCTTCAAGATCAGGATCGCGTCGTCATCGGCCCGGGTGGCGCGCAACCAGACCCGCAGCAGCCCGTCCAGATTCTTGCGCGCAACGAAGTCGGAGATGTTGAGGACGCGCACCCGGTAGTCCATGACCGCCCGTCCGCGCGGTCCCATAAGGGCCATCGGCCGGGCCGAGGCATCCGCCGGATTGGGAGCGATGCCGGGCGGGCAGACGCGGATGCGGTCCTCCGGATGGCCGGCGGCGATCCAGGCCAGCCGCGAGGATTCGGTCGGGACGACCACCAGATCGTGCGCCCGGTTGCAGGCGGCCCAGCCGTCGGGGATCCGCGGTCCCTCGAACATGGTGTAGTTGACGGTCGGCACGCCGGGGATCGGCTCGACCAGCGGCGGGGTCAGCATGCTGAGCGCCAGACGGGGCCGCAGCGGTTCGCCCAGCCGCCGTGCCGCCGCCTGCAGGATCGGGTCGGAGAAGGAGGGGCGCCAGCTCTCCTCGCCCTTCAGTCCGGCCAGCCGCAGGGTCTGCCCGCGTTCCATCAGGCTGCGCACGAAATGCTGGGCGAAATCGCCGTAGCCGGACAGCACCGAGAAGGGGGCGCGCACCAGCATCCCGTCCGGGACTTGCGGCCGGCGCGCCTCGTCGGCGATGCGGCGGTAAAGGCGGGCGCGGCCGAGGATTTCGGTCGCACCGCCGGCCATGGCTGCGGCATCCGCCCCCACTTCCGACAGGGCCTCCTCCGCCAGATCGGGGCGGCCGAGCGACAGCCACGCTCCGGCCAGATGGCTGCGGGCGTCGCCATGGCCGGGATGCCGCGCCAGCACGCCGGACAGGATTTCGGCCGCTTCGGCATAGGCGCCGCTCGACATCAGCGACACCGACAGCAGCACCCGGCGGTTGGGATCCTCGGGCGCCAGCCGGACGGTGTGGCGGAGATGGCGGGTGGCACCCGCATGGTCGCCCAGCCCGTGCAGCAGGCTGCCCAGGCGCTCATGCGCCTCCATCTGGTCGGGGATCAGCGCCGCAACGATGCGGAACTGGGCGGCGGCCTCCATCCCGGCGCCTTTCGTCTGGAGGACGACCGCCAGATTGATGCGTGCCTGCATGAAAAGGGGGTCGAGCGCGACCAACCGCGCCAGCATCCCCTCCGCCTCGTCCAGGCGGCCGAGTTCGTACAGGATGGCGCCGGCAAGATTGAGCGCCCCGGAGTCGGCAGGGTTCCCACGCAACGCCTGCTCGGCCAGGGCCAGAGCGTCGTCGCGGCGGCCGGCCCGGTACTGCTCGATGGCACGCGCGGTGTCTTGACCCATGGTGCTGATATCCACTGACCTGCGGGGGCGGGATGAAGACGGGCGGCGCCGGCTTCCGGTTTGCGGCCATAGCACGGCGGGTTTTTTCGGGTCAACCGAAGGGCCGGCTTCCGGACTTGCAAATCGCGGCGGTAGCGCGCCCCGCCCTGCTCAGCGCTTCCGCGCCGCGAAGATGATCGGCGTTTCCCAGTGCAGGCGCCGGGCGAGCCAGATAGCCGGCTCCAGCAGGCCGGAGCGGTGGACGAAGGTGACGATGCGCTTGGCGACCGACAGCGCCGCCCAGTCGCCGAAGCCCAGCGTGCGCAGACGCTGCTCGAAGACGCTCCAGCCCCAGTCCAGCACCTCCAGCTGGCCGGGATGGCGGCCGAGCCAGCGGTCGAACCAGGGGCGGTCGATCAGGTTGAGGGTGTCGACATAGGCCGGGTCGCGGCCGAACAGCCGGACATAGAGCTTCGCCAGCCCGGCCGGCATCCGCGGCAGCCACAGGATGCCGTAATGCCCCTCCCACCAGGAGCCGTAGTTGGGCACGACGATCAGCAGCAGCCCGCCCGGCTTCAGCACGCGCAGCGCCTCGTCCAGCACCGCCGCCGGGTCGCCGACATGCTCCAGCACGTTGGAGGAATAGACGATGTCGAAGCTGGCGTCGGGGAAGGGGATCGCCTCGCCGGTGGCGTCCCGCACCGCGTCGGCCGGCAGGCCGTAATGGCCGATCAGCCGGCGGCAGACGTCGAGCGTGGAGCTGTATTCGCCCATGCTGGGCTCGATGCCGTGGATGTCGAGCCCATGGGCGGTGCGCCCGCGCACCACGGTCATGCCGCAGCCGGAGCCGACCTCCAGGATGCGGGCCCGGTCGGCATCGACGCCGGCGGCCGCGGCCGTTCGCCGCAGCTCCGCCACCTGCTCGTCGGCGCGCGCCTCCGACAGCATGTCGCGCACCACGTCCTCCACCGGCACGCGGGTGACGCCGCCGATGAAGCCGCTGTCGATGTAGCCGCGGGACAGCAGCCGACCCAGCTCCTCCCAGTCGGGCTTCTCCCGGTCGGGGGGAACCGTTCGGCCCTCCTGCCCCGCCGCCGCCTCAGGCATTCTTCGTCGCCCGGATCACGAAGATCGTGGCGCTCTTCATCCGGCCCAGCCGGTCCTGGATGCATTCGGCCTTGAAGCCGTTGCGCTCGAACAGCGCCACGATCTCCTCGATCGAATAGAAGGTCTTGTAGGGCGGGTAGTACCAGTCCTCGACCTGGGCCTGGATCGACACGTTGTCGGCGCGGCGGTTGATCTCCTGCCCCTTGAGGGCGCAGGCGACCTTGGTCAGCCCGGTGAAGAAGCCGCCGACCAGCTTGCGCCGGGCCGGCGTGTCCATGTAGGCGCGGCAGAAATGGCGCACGCCCTCATGCACCGGCGACAGCCAGGTCTTCAGGTAGAGGCCGAGATAGACGGTGCCGCCCGGCTTGGTGACGGCCATCAGGTTGCGCATCACCTTCATCGGGTCGGGCGCCATCATCGCCACGCCCCAGCACCAGACCAGATCGAACGGGCCGAGATTCGTGTCCAGTTCCTGGAGATCCTGGTGGTGGAACTCGATGTTGTCGCGGCCGAAGCGCTGGGCCTGCTGGCGCGCGGTGGCGAGGCTGTCCGACGAGACGTCGACCGACACCACCGTCTCCGCCATTTCCGACAGGATGACGGAGCAGATGCCGTGGCCGCAGCCGGCATCCAGCGCCCGGCTGATCTGCCGCTCGGTCAGCGTCTCCAGCATGTACTTCTTGGTCTCGTCGTAGATCGGCACGAAACGGGGCCAGAAGTCGTCGTAGAATTCCTTGGTCGCGAGATCCATGGGGCTGCCCTCCCGCCCTTCCGAGGGCGTCGCATTGGTCGTGATGGTGGTGGTCTTAAGGGGTGCCGGACGGGCTCGTCCAGGGGGAATAGGGCCTGATCCGCCGCGCCGCCGCATCCGGTTCGACGAACAGGCGGGCGTTGCGGTTCAGGAGCGCCGCCAGCTGGCTGTAGCCGCTCTGGGCGCTGACGCCCAGCACGTCGGCATTCATCAGGACGTGGAAGTCCTGCAGGAACTCCAGCCCCGTCCACGGCTGCACCGCCCCGTCCTTCGCCAGCCCGTCCTTCACCAAATGGTCCAGCGAAACCGGCCCGAACTCCGCGAAGTCGGCGATGGTCGCCGGATCGTCGGTGGCGATGTAGAGCACCGGCCGGTCCAGCGTCGGCCACAGCGCCTTCAGCCAGTCGACGTACCAGGAGGTCTCGGTGATGGTGTAGCGGAACCAGACGAAGTCGCCGCGGCGGATGTGCAGCGCCACCACCGTGTTACCGCGGGCCTTCAGCGCCTGCATCACCGGATCGACATGGGTCAGCCATTCCGGCCGCGGCCGCAGCCAGGACTGCACCCGCTCGCGCCATTCCTCGCGATGCTCGAACAGGAACAGTGGCGAGAGGATATCGACGTCCGGACGCGGGTCGTCGCGCCGGCCGGTCACCAGATCGTTCAGCATGTGCCGGCCAAAGGACAGTGGTTTCAGCCCGCCCGACGGCTTCGGATCGTCAAGGTCGAAATAACAGCCGCCAACCCAGTCCGGCGTTTCCAGCCGATAGCCGAACGTCTCAGCGTAGAGCCGCAGCAGTACATATTCCAGCACATTGTGGGCGAAGCGCCCATGGGTGGCGAGCGTCGACGAGCAGATGCGCGGCTGCGACGGATCGGGGTTCTCCCGCCGCTCCAGGCGCCGGCCCTGTCGGGCAAGGGTCCGGCCCAGGCAGGCGATCGACTTGACGGTGAAGAAGCGGCTGCCGTGCCACTGCACGTCGTCCAGCATCGCCGCCGCGCGCTCGCAATCGCCGGCGGCCACCCAGCTTTCGGCGATCGCGGTCAGGCAGTCGATGCGGAAGGCATCGGGGGTGGTCGCATGCGGGTAGCGGTATTCGGCAAAGAAGCGTCGCGTTTCCTCCAGCCGGCCCTGGCGGATCAGAAGGGTCGACAGCAGGTCGATGGCGCCGGGCACATCGCCGCCGGGGCTGAGCAGCGCCACGCGCAGGATCTGCTCCGCCTCCGCCGGCCGGCCCAGCTCCATCAGCGCGTAGCCCAGCCGGGGCAGCGCCAGCGTGATGCCGGCCCGGGCCGCCCGCGCATAGCTTTCGACCGCGGCCTCGACCAGTCCGGCGGCATGCTGGGCATTGCCCTGATTGTAGAGCACCCCGCCCTGCTCCGGCTCCAGCAGGAGGGAGCGGTGGAAGCAGGCCATGGCCCCGTCCGGATCGCCCATTTCGATCCGGATGTTCCCGAGATTCGCGCAGGCACCGCCAAAGTTCGGCTGCAGGGAAAGCGCAAGACGCTGACTGGTTTGCGCTTCCTCGAGCGCACCAGTCTGGCGCAATGCGATTCCGAGGTCATGATAGGCGGCGATGCGGTGGGGATTGAGTCTCAGCACGCGGCGGAAGGTCAGGATGGCTATCCCCCAGTCGCGGGGACCGCCACGGTCGCACAGCAGCGCGGCGAGCGCGTTGTAGGCGTCCTCCAGTTCCGGCGCCAGGACCAGGGCACGGCGGTGAGCCGCCACCGCTTCGTCGATCCGCCGGAGTTCGGCCAAAATGCTGCCGAGATTGTAGCAGGCGTCGGCCATCCCAGGCTGGATGTCCAGGGCGCTGCGGATCATCTCCAGCGCCTTGTCCGGGCGGCCCAGCCGGCGTTCGGCCAGCCCCAGCAGGTGCATGGCGTGGGCGTTGCGCGGATCGACCGCCAGAATGCGCAGATACAGCGCGCGCGCTTCGTCGAAGCGGTCGGCGCGATGGTATCCGACGGCGATCTGCAATGCTTCGGCGACGGTGGTCATGAGGATCCGTGCAGTGCGGCCCCGCCCCGATCCCGCGGCCGCACCCCGGCCGGGGCCGCCGGGGACGGCCGGCCCGTTCGGCGCGCACCCTATCGTTCCGCGATAGGCGCTTCAACTCCGTTCATGCCGCGGGCTGCTCCCGGCTCAACTCCCGATCCCGGTGCCCGGTCCCGTTCCTGCGCCGTGCTTTCTCGACCGGGACGCAAGCCCCCTTGCCTTGCCCGGACCCTTTGGGGATAGTGCCCGATCATCAACGCCGTACAGATCAAGGGTCGGTCCTTTGCGCAAAGTTGCCCTCATCACCGGCGCCACCGGCCAGGATGGCGCGTATCTTGCCGAGCTTTTGCTGGGGAAGGGCTATGTCGTCCACGGCGTCAAGCGCCGGTCCTCGTCCTTCAACACGGGGCGCGTGGAGCATCTCTACCGCGACCCGCATGAGGAGGACGTGCGCTTCTTCATGCATTACGGCGACCTGACCGACAGCACCAACCTGATCCGCCTGGTTCAGCAGATCCAGCCGACCGAGATCTACAATCTGGCGGCCCAGAGCCACGTCCATGTGAGCTTCGAGACGCCGGAATACACCGCCAACGCCGACGGCATCGGCACTCTGCGCCTGCTGGAAGCGATCCGCATCCTGGGGATGGAGAAGACCGCGCGCTTCTATCAGGCCTCCACCTCCGAGCTGTACGGCAAGGTGCAAGAGACGCCGCAGCGGGAGACCACGCCCTTCTACCCGCGCAGCCCCTATGCCGCCGCCAAGCTGTACGCCTACTGGATCACGGTGAATTACCGCGAGGCCTACGGCATGCACGCCAGCAACGGCATCCTGTTCAACCATGAGGGTCCGACCCGCGGCGAGACCTTCGTCACCCGCAAGATCACCCGCGCCGTGGCGGCGATCGAGCATGGCCGCCAGGACTGCCTGTATCTCGGCAACCTGGACGCCAAGCGCGACTGGGGCCATGCGCGGGACTATGTCGAGGGAATGTGGCGCATCCTGCAGCAGGATGAGGCCGACGATTACGTGCTGGCGACCGGCGAGACCCACAGCGTGCGCGAGTTCGTCGAGCTGGCCTTCGGCCATGTCGGCCGCGGCATCGAATGGCGCGGCGAGGGCGTCGACGAGGAAGGCGTCTGCCAGAAGACCGGCAAGGTGGTGGTCCGCATCGACCCGCGCTATTTCCGCCCGACCGAGGTCGACCTGCTGCTGGGCGATCCCAGCAAGGCACGCGCCAAGCTGGGCTGGACCCACACCACCGCCTTCCGCGATCTGGTGCGGGAAATGGTCGAGGCCGACATGCGTCTGGCGGCCAACGGGGACGACCATCGCTAAAGTGTGACCGATTCAAGCGGAACCGCTTGAATCGCGAATCACACGGAGAACAAAGAACTTAGAGTCCGTCGGGCGCTTCAATAAGCACCAGACGGACTCCAACCTCGCCCCGCGACGGACAAGGCGCTGTTCATGACCATCGGAACGACGACCCGGAGCGAGCCGAAGACCGCGCTGATATTCGGCGTGTCGGGGCAGGACGGCGCCTATCTCGCCCAACTGCTTCTGGGCAAGGGCTATACGGTCCACGGCACCTCCCGCGACCGGGAGATGTCGAGCTTCTCCAACCTGCGGCAGCTCGGCATCTTCGGCCGGGTCGTCCTGCATTCGGCCGTGCTGACCGATTTCCGCAGCGTGGTCGAGGTGATCAGCCGGGTTCGCCCGGCCGAGATCTACAACCTCGCCAGCCAGGCCTCGGTCGGGCTGTCCTTCGACCAGCCGGTCGAGACGCTGAACAGCACCATCAACAGCACCATCAACATCCTGGAAGCGATTCGCTTCCTGAAGCTCGACACGCGGTTCTACAATGCGTCTTCCAGCGAATGCTTCGGCAACACCGGAAGTCCGGCTGACGAATCGACCCCCTTCCACCCACGCAGCCCCTATGGCGTGGGCAAGGCGGCGGCCTATTGGGCAGTGGCCAACTACCGCGAGGCCTATGGGCTGTTCGCCTGTTCGGGCATCCTGTTCAATCATGAATCACCGCTGCGTCCGGTGCGCTACGTCACCCAGAAGATCGTCCGCGGCGCCGCCGATATCGCCGAACGGAAGACCGACGGTCTGGAACTGGGAACTCTGTCCATCGCCCGCGACTGGGGATGGGCGCCGGAATATGTCGACGCCATGGCCCGCATGCTGGCCCATGACCAGCCCGAGGATTTCGTGATCGCCACCGGCGAGGCGCACCGGCTGGAGGATTTCGTCGAGCAGGCCTTCTCCTATTTCGGGTTGGACTGGCGTCGGCATGTCCACGGCAACGCCGCCCTGCTGCGCCCGTCGGACATCGCCTTCAGCGTCGGCAATCCGGCTAAGGCGGAGCAGCTGCTGGGATGGCGCGCCGAACGCCGCATGGCCGAGGTGGTGGCCGGTCTGGCCGAGGCCGAGATGACACGCAGGGCGCAGCGAACCGATGGCCACGCCCAGTAACGGCGAAGCAGTTACTGACGGCGGACCATCCGGTCTGGCGGCACGGGGCACGGCCAGGCTGGCCGCGGACGATGCGGAGATGGCGGCCCTGGAGCAGATCCGCGGATACGTGCTGCAGGCCTTGCTGCATCAAGGGGTCACGCATCACCAGGCCGGCCGCTGGGAAAAGACGGCTGCCCGTTACCGTGCGGTGCTGGAGATCGATCCCCGCCATGCCGACACACTCCATCTGCTGGGGAAGATCGACAGGCAGCAGGGCCGCCCCTGCCCCTATCCCTGCCCCGGCAGGCGGACCGTAACCACCCGGATCCACCACACCGGCGCATCCAATCCCCCATCCCCTATGGAGTTCCGATGGCCGTCGCCAGCAAGCTCGTCATCAACATCGAGGTGGACGACCGGAGCGTCCTGTTCCCGGACGGCAAGTTCCTGTCCCACATCACCCTGCACGAAGACAAAACGCTCGAAGGCGGCGAAGCCGTCCGCATGGAGGGGGTTTTCCACTTCAACGAAAGCCGGCTGGGACCGGAGATCGCCAGCCTGGAGATCGAGGACGCGCACGAACTGGCGCGGTCGATTCTCGACGCCGTCTTCCAAGGGCGCACCCAGCATGTTCTTTCGCAAACCACCAAGGTCGCGGTGGTCTTCAACCCGAACGGCTTCGTGCTCCGCTTCGGCGAGGGATCGGCCCTGCGCGAGCTGTTCATCGGCTCGCCCGCCATCATTCGCCTTGCCCAAGGCATCCTGCGCATGACCGACCGCCTGTCGGCCATGCTCGCCCACTGATACCGGCGAGCGGAGCCGCTGACTCACTGAGAGCCTGTTTGAGAATTAGCCGAAAACACAATATGTGGTGAAAACGTAGGGGCTCCTACTCCTACATGCTGTGGGTTTGCCGCATTCTCAAACATGCTCTGAGCTGGACTTTGGCCAATTTCGCGATGCTGGGATCAGGCGTTGATCCAGAAGTCCGGGTCATTGGCGACGTAGTCGAGGGCTCTGTCGAGCGGCATGGTGGCGACGCCGAAGGGGCCTGACGCCCCCCAACTTTCGCCGTTCCACCAGAGCACCTTCACTTTGTCCCCGTCACCGGTGGGTCGAAACCTCGCGACGGGGGCACCGTTGTGCCCGCTGAGGAGCGTGTAACCGCGGGCGACCTTGCGTACGATCACGCCGCCGCCTCGGGTGCGATTGAAGCGCTCGATCCGCTCGAGCATGGCGTCCACGCTCATCGTGATCCTCCCGTTCCAGTCGGGTTTACCCAAGGGTTCCAACCAGCGGAGCCCTGTCATGTCTCCCGTTCCAGACAGCATTGAGCGCTGGATGGCGCCCTTTGCGGCGCTGTTCACTAGGCCGACCTGGCGCCATGTCCTGGTGCTGGTTGCCGGAGCGCTTCTCACCCCTGGGCGACGCACCGTGACGGCCGTGTTGAGCATCATGGGACAGCGCGAGACCGGCAGCTTCGCCAACTTCCACCGCGTTCTCAATCGGAACCGCTGGTCGAGCCTCGCTGTCGCCCGGCATCTGTTCACGCTCCTGATCGCCGCCTTCGTGCCGCAAGGCCCGGTGGTCATCGGCATCGACGAGACGATCGAGCGGCGCTGGGGTCCCAAGATCAAGGCGCGCGGCATCTATCGAGACCCAGTGCGCTCCAGCCATGGTCACTTCGTCAAGGCCAGCGGCCTGCGCTGGATGGTGGTCATGCTGCTGGTGCCGATCCCCTGGGCCGGACGGGTCTGGGCCCTGCCGTTTCTCAGCGCTTTGGCACCTTCGGAGCGGTTTGCCCAGGATACCCGACGTCGGCATAAGAAGCTTACCGATTGGGCACGGCAGCTTCTGCTCCAGGTCAGGCGCTGGGCGCCTGGTCGCCCGCTGATCGTCGTCGCCGACAGCAGCTACGCAGCCATCGAGTTGCTCAGTGATCTACGAGCCCACCTCACCGTCGTCACGCGCTTGCGCCTGGATGCCCGCTTGTTCGAACCGGCCCCGCCACGCATTCCGGGAACGAAGGGACGCCCTCGGGTGTCGGGCACCCGGTTGCCCTCGCTTGTCCAACGCCTGAAGGATACAGGCACATCCTGGTGCCGCGTTCGGGTGAACGGCTGGTATGGCGGTGGGGAACGCCAACTGGAGATCAGCACCGGCACGGCCATATGGTATCATCCCGGCAAACAGGTCCCGATCCGATGGGTGCTGGTGCGCGATGTGCAGGGCGCCTTCGAGCCGCAGGGCTTTCTGTGCACCGATCTCCAGGCCGATCCGCTCGATGTGCTACGCTGGTTCGTTCGGCGCTGGGCCGTCGAAGTGACTTTCGCCGAAGTTCGTCGACATCTGGGGGTTGAGACCCAACGGCAATGGTCGGACCAAGCTATCGCGCGCACCACTCCGGCCCTGCTCGGGCTGTTCTCGCTGGTCACGCTCTGGGCCAACGACATCTCCGCGGGGGCAGCGATCACACCGAGGGCCGCGCCGTGGTACCGTAAAGACGAGCCAACCTTCAGTGATGCCATCGCCGCCGTACGCCTCCAACTCTGGCGTGAAATGACTTTTCCAGTATCAGCCCATCACGCGGAGATCGCGAAACCCCCGGACCCTATCCTCAACCGACTGATCCAAGCCGTCTGCTTCCCGGCGTAAATGCGCAAAGTCCAGCTGAGGGGATTCCCAAAGCCAGCAATCTATGATTCGATTCCCCATCGTTATGGGGAGGAGTAAATGCCAGCTGCGTTGCCGATCCGGGAAGACCTGAGCGCGAGCGAATTGCGTGCCCTGGCGCGGCAGGAGAACAAAGGGCGGGTGGCGGCGCGGATGTTTGCCATCGCCCATGCGCTCGACGGGGTGAGCCGGGCGGAAGCGGCGCGGTTGGCCGGCATGGACCGCCAAGCCCTGCGCGATGCGGTGGTGCGCTACAACGCCGAAGGCATCTCCGGGCTCTGTGATCGTCCGCTGCCCGGCCGGCCGGAATGGCTGAGCGAGGGCGAACAGGCGACGCTCAAGGCCATCATCTTGGCCGGCCCCGATCCCAGACAGCACGGCTGCGTGGAATGGACCCTGCCGATCCTGTGCGAGGTGATCGCCGAACGCTTCGCCAAGACGCTGCATCCGGCCAGTCTGTCGCGCATCGTGCGTCGGCTGAACCTGTCGAAGCAGAAGACGCGGCCCCGGCATCCGCAGTCCGACGCCAAGGCCCAGGCCGCCTTCCAAAAAAGGGGCTGCGCGAAGCGCTGAAGGCCGCGGCCGCTGCGCATCCGGAGCGTCGCCTCCAACTCTGGTTCCAGGACGAAGCGCGCATCGGCCAGAAGGGCCGCACCGCGCACCGCTGGTGGGAGCGCGGGCAGCGTCCGGCCGGGCTGTGCGACAAGCGCTTCACCTCGGCCTACCTCTACGCCGCTGTCTGCCCGGCCAGCGGCGCCGACTTCGCGCTGGTCATGCCGACCGTCTCCACCACCGCCATGAGCCTGTTCCTGGACGGCTTCTCCCGGAGCCTAGAACCGGACGTCCAGGCGGTGCTCGTGCTCGACCAGGCCGGCTGGCATGGATCGCGGGCGCTCGTCGTGCCGGACAATGTCACGCTGGTGCCGCTGCCGCCCTATAGCCCCGAACTGAACCCGGTCGAGCTCATCTGGCTGTACCTGCGCGAGCGCTTTCTGTCCCACCGGCTCCTGGACGACTACGACGCCGTCGTCCAGGCCTGCTGTGACGCCTGGAACGCCCTCACCGCCACACCGGAGCGCCTACGCTCCCTCACAAGCTACCCGTGGCTCCCATGTGTCAATGCTTAGGCGCGGCGGTATGATCCCGTTCTTCGGGGCGGATCGCTCGGAACGGCACTCCGACCACGGCTCCTCGCCACCCCAGCGATGGCTGCGGCGGCAGCGGTAAAGGAAAAGGCGGCAGCCGGGAGGACCGGTTGCCGCCTTTTCCTTTTCAACCCTGCCCGTCCCGGCTCGCCGTGACAGGCTTTTTTTTCAAAAGAAAAGGGCGCCCTTGCGGGCGCCCTTCCCTTTTACCGCGATGCTTCGTCGCCGGATCAACCGAGGTTGATGTCGGAGAGCGAGAGCACCGTGCTGTTGTACACGCCGAGCAGGCGCACCTCGGACGAGGCCACCTGACCGTCGCCGTTGGTGTCGACCACCTGGTACAGGCCACTGCTGGTGCCGTTGTTGGCCAGAACCAGCGTGCTCGCACCAGCCGACGAGTTCGTCAGCGTACCGAGAGCCGTACGGAAGTTGGCGAGATCGGTATCCGTCAGGCTGCCGCTGACCGCCGAGGACAGGCTGACCAGTTCGTTGGTCATGCTCACCCCGTTGGTCGCCGCGGTCGCCGTGGCCAGAGCCGCGTCGCCGTTCTTGTCCGCCGTGGTCCGGGCCGTACCGGTCAGCTGCACCTTGTCGGTGCCCGACTGGAAGCTCGACACCGAGATGAAGCCGGTGTTCGCACCCAGCGACGCGATGTCGCTGAAGGACGAGTACACCACCGTATCGGTGCCCGAACCCAGGCTGATGCTGTCGCCAGTACCACCCTGGAAGCGGATCGACCCGCTGGTCACCGTGATCGCATCGGTGCCGGCACCGCCGATCAGCGTCTCGACGCCCGAGACCGACATGGTCACGCCGGTGTCACCGGTGGTGATCACGTCGTTACCGGTACCGCCGGCCAGGGTTTCGATGCCGCGCAGCAGCACCGTCGAGCCGCCGTCGCCGAGGTTGACCACATCCGTGGCCGCACCGCCGACGATGATCTCGATGCCGCTCTCGGCCCGCATGGTCACGCCGGTGTCACCCAGCAGGACCAGGTCGCTGCCCGCACCACCGATCATGGTGTCGATACCGCGGGTGATGACGGTGTTACCCGACGCACCCAGGGTCACGACGTCCGAACCGGTGCCGCCGACCAGGAACTCGACGCCCGTCGCCAGCATCGTCACGCCGGCAGCGCCGGTGAAGACGATGTCGGTGTTCGCACCGCCGGTCAGAGTGTCGACACCCGACACGGTGATCGTGTTGCCCGTGTCGCCCAGCGTGATCACGTCGGTGCCGACGTTACCGACCAGCGTCTCGACCGCACGGGTCAGCAGGGTGCTGCCCACGGTGCCGAGGTTGACCACATCGGTGGCAGCGCCACCGATCAGCAGCTCGATGCCCGAACCCAGCGCCATGGTGACGCCGGTGTCACCCAGGAACACCCAATCGGTGCCCGCACCGCCCGACAGCGTGTCGATGCCGCGGGTGATGACGGTGTTGCCCGAGGAGCCCAGGGTGACGATGTCGGTGCCCGCGCCGCCGACCAGGAACTCGACGCCCGAGGCCGTCATCGTCACGCCGGCCGAGCCGGTGAAGACGATGTCGGTGCTGGCACCGCCGGTCAGGGTATCGATGCCGGTCACGGTGACCGTGTTCGCCGTGTCGCCGAGCGTGATCACGTCGGTACCGACGTTGCCGATCAGGGTCTCGACCGCACGGGTCAGCAGGGTGGTGCCCGAAGTGCCAATGCTCACCACGTCGGTGGCGGTGCCGCCGACCAGAACCTCGACATTCAGGTCCAGGCTCATCGTGTTGCCGGTGTCACCCAGGAACACGACGTCGGTGCCCGCACCGCCAACCAGCGTCTCGATGCCGCGGATGGTGGTGGTGTTGCCCGCCGAACCCAGGGTCAGGACATCGGTGCCGGCGTTGCCGATCACGAAGTCCGCACCCGAGACGGTCAGGGTCGCACCCGCCGAACCGGTGAAGATGACCTCCAGGCCCGTGCCGCCGATCAGCGTCTCGATGCCGAGCGCCAGCACAGTGCCGCCGACCGAACCGATGGTGACGACGTCGGTGCCCACGCCACCGGTCAGGGTCTCGACGCCCGACACCAGCAGGGTGTTGCCCGAGGTGCCCAGCGTGACGACGTCGGAGGCGGAACCGCCGATCAGCGTCTCCAGCCCGCTGACGAGCAGCGAGTTGGCCGTGTTGCCCAGCGTGACGACGTCGGAACCCACGCCACCGGTCAGCGTCTCGATGCCGCGCAGCAGCACCGTGTTGCCGGCCGAGCCGAGGGTGATGACGTCGGTGCCCGTGCCGCCGATCAGGATATCAATCGCCGAAACCAGGGCCGTCGAACCGGCCGAGCCCAGGAACACCAGTTCCGAACCCGTGCCGCCGGTGATCGTCTCCAGCGCATTGGCCAGGAGGGTCGTACCAGCCGAGCCGATGGTGACGACATCGGTGCCGACGTTGCCCGTCAGGGTCTCCAGACCCGAGACCCGCATGGTGCTGCCGGCCGTGCCCAGAGCGATGACATCGCTGCCCGCGCCGCCGGCCAGGGTCTCCAGACCCGAAACCAGCATGGTGGTGCCGGTGTCACCGATGGTGATCACGTCGGTGCCGACATCGCCCGTCAACGTCTCCAGACCACGCAGGATCATCGTGTTGCCGGCGGTACCCAGCGTCACGACGTCGGTGGTAGTGCCGCCGACCAGGATCTCGATGCCCGAAGCCAGGATCGTGTTGCCGACCGAGCCCAGGAAGATCAGGTCGGTGCCAGCGGCGCCGGTGATCGTCTCGAGGGAGTTGGCCAGGAAGGTCGAACCCGTCGAACCGATGGTGATGACGTCGGTGCCGACACCGCCCGTGATCGTCTCCAGAGACGTCGCGGTCATGGTCGTACCAGCCGTACCCAGGCTGACGACATCCGAGCCGGCGCCACCGGTCAGGGTCTCGATCAGCGTCACCGCAATGGTGCTGCCAGCCGAACCCAGGGTGACGACGTCGGTGCCGGCCGCACCGGTCAGGGTCTCCAGACCCGAGACCAGCAGGGTGCTGCCCGAGGTGCCGAGCGTGATGGCATCGCTGCCCATACCGCCCGTCAGGGTCTCCAGCGAGGAAACCAGCATGGTGGTGCCGGTGTCGCCGATGGTGATCGCGTCGGTGCCAGCGGCGCCGGCCAGGGTCTCCAGACCACGGACGATGACGGTGTTGCCCGAGGAACCCAGCGTGATGGAGTCGGTGCCCGCGCCGCCGATCAGGAACTCAAGCCCCGACGCCAGCAGGGTGTTGCCCGTCGAGCCGAGGAAGACCAGATCGGAGCCCGTGCCGCCGGTGATCGTCTCCAGAGCCGAAGCCAGCAGGGTGTTGCCAGCCGAACCCAGGGTGACGACGTCGGTGCCGACGTTGCCCGTCAGGGTCTCCAGACCCGAGACCAGCAGGGTGCTGCCGGCCGTGCCCAGCGTGATGGCATCGGAGCCAGCACCGCCCGTCAGGGTCTCCAGCGAGGAAACCAGCAGGGTGGTGCCGGTGTCACCGATGGTGATCACGTCGGTGCCAGCCGCGCCGAGCAGGGTCTCCAGACCACGGACGATGGTGGTGCTGCCAGCCGAACCCAACGTGACGACGTCGGTGCCCGACCCGCCGATCAGGAACTCCAGAGCCACGGTGGTCAGCGTATTGCCGGCCGAACCCAGGAAGACCAGATCGGTACCGGAGTTGCCCTGCAACTGCTCGATGTTCGAAACCAGCAGGGTGGTGCCGGCCGAGCCGAGAACGATGGCATCGGTGCCCACGCCGCCCGTCAGGGTCTCCAGACCCGAAACGGTCATCGTGATGCCGGAGGTGCCGAGGCGGACCACGTCGGTGCCCGCACCGCCGATGATCGCTTCCAACGACGAAGCCAGCAGCGTGTTGCCGACCGAACCCAGCGTGACGACGTCGGTGCCGGCCGCACCGGTCAGGGTCTCCAGACCCGAGACCAGCAGGGTGTTGCCCGAGGTGCCGAGCGTGATGGCATCGGTGGCGGTGCCGCCGGTGATCGTCTCGAACAGCGAGACCGACGCGGTGTTGCCCGTGTCGCCCAGCGTCAGGACGTCGGTGCCGACGCCACCGGTCAGCGTCTCGATGCCGCGCAGCAGCAGCGTGTTGCCGGCCGAGCCGAAGGTGACCGCGTCCGTGCCGACGCCGCCGATCAGGATGTCGACGCCCGACACCGAGATCGTGCTGCCGGACGTGCCGAGGAAGACCAACTCGGAACCCGTGCCGCCGACCAGCGTCTCAACGCCCGAAACCAGCAGCGTGCCGCCGGCCGAGCCGATGGTGACGACGTCGGTGCCGACGTTGCCCGTCAGGGTCTCCAGACCCGAGACCAGCAGGGTGCTGCCCGAGGTGCCGAGAGAGATGGCATCGCTGCCCGCACCGCCCGTCAGGGTCTCCAGCGAGGAAACCAGCATGGTGGTGCCGGTGTCGCCGATGGTGATCACGTCGGTGCCAGCGGCGCCGGCCAGGGTCTCCAGACCACGGACGACGACGGTGTTGCCGGCGGAACCCAGCGTGACGGAGTCGGTGCCCGCGCCGCCGATCAGGAACTCAAGCCCCGACGCCAGCAGCGTGTTGCCCGAGGAGCCGAGGAAGACCAGATCGGAGCCCGTGCCGCCGGTGATCGTCTCCAGCGACGAAGCCAGCAGCGTGCCGCCGACCGAGCCCAGGGTGATGGCATCGGTGCCCACACCACCGGTGATCGTCTCGAGCAGCGAGACGGTCATGGTGTTGCCAGCGGTGCCCAGACGGACGACGTCGCTACCGGCCTGACCGGTCAGGGTCTCGATACCCGACACCAGGATGGTGTTGCCGAGGACCGAACCGATGGTGATGACGTCGGTACCCTCAGCGCCCGTCAGGGTCTCGACGAGGGAGACGAACAGCGTGTTGCCCGAGGTGCCGAGCGTGATGGCATCGGTGGCGGTGCCGCCGATGACCGTCTCGAACAGCGAGACCGACGCGGTGTTGCCCGTGTCGCCCAGCGTCAGGATGTCGGTGCCCACGCCGCCGGTCAGCGTCTCGATGCCGCGCAGCAGCAGCGTGTTGCCGGCCGAGCCGAAGGTGACCACGTCGGTGCCGACGCCGCCGATCAGGATGTCGACGCCCGACACCGAGATCGTGCTGCCGGCCGTGCCGAGGAAGACCAGTTCGGAGCCCGTGCCGCCGGCCAGCGTCTCAACGCCCGAAACCAGCAGCGTGCCGCCGGCCGAGCCGATGGTGACGACGTCGGTGCCGACGTTGCCCGTCAGGGTCTCCAGACCCGAGACCAGCAGGGTGCTGCCCGAGGTGCCGAGAGAGATGGCATCGCTGCCCGCACCGCCGGTGATCGTCTCCAGCGAGGAAACCAGCATGGTGGTGCCGGTGTCGCCGATGGTGATCACGTCGGTGCCAGCGGCGCCGGCCAGGGTCTCCAGACCACGGACGACGACGGTGTTGCCGGCGGAACCCAGCGTGACGGAGTCGGTGCCCGCGCCGCCGATCAGGAACTCAAGCCCCGACGCCAGCAGCGTGTTGCCCGAGGAGCCGAGGAAGACCAGATCGGAGCCCGTGCCGCCGGTGATCGTCTCCAGCGACGAAGCCAGCAGCGTGCCGCCGGCCGAGCCCAGGGTGACGACGTCGGTGCCGACGTTGCCCGTCAGGGTTTCCAGACCCGAGACCAGCAGGGTGCTGCCCGAGGTGCCGAGAGAGATGACGTCGGAGCCCGCACCGCCGGCGATCGTCTCCAGCGACGAAGCCAGCAGCGTGTTGCCCGAAGCGCCCAGGGTGACGACGTCGGTGCCGGCCGCACCGGCCAGGGTCTCCAGACCCGAAACCAGCAGGGTGTTGCCCGAGGTGCCCAGCGTGACGGCATCGCTGCCCGAACCGCCGGCCAGGGTCTCCAGACCCGAAACCAGCAGGGTGTTGCCCGTGTCGCCCAGCGTGATGGCGTCGGTGCCGGCAGCGCCCGTCAGGGTCTCGAGGCCACGCAGAAGGACCGTGTTGCCCGCAGTGCCGAGGGTGACGACGTCGGTACCGGTGCCGCCGATCAGGATCTCGGCGCCCGAAACCAGCAGCGTGTTGCCGGCCGTGCCGAAGAAGACCAGGTCGGAACCGGCGCCGCCGGTCAGGGTCTCGAGGCCGGCCACCTGGATGGTGTTGCCCGAGGCGCCCAGGGTGACGACATCGGTGCCGGCAGCGCCCGTCAGGGTCTCGACAGCGTTGACCAGCAGCGTGCTGCCGGTGGTGCCGAGCGTGACGACGTCAAGCGCCGTGCCGCCGGTCAGCGTCTCGATGACGCCGACGGTCAGCGTGTTGCCGGTGTTGCCCAGCGTGATGGCGTCGGTGCCGACACCGCCGGTGATCGTCTCGACATCGCGGACCAGCAGGGTGGTGCCGGTGGTGCCGATGGTGAGGACGTCGGTGCCCGCACCGCCGACCAGGGTCTCGACCCCCGACAGGGTCAGCGTGTTGCCGGCCGAACCGAGGAGGACCAGTTCGGAACCCGCGCCGCCGGTCAGGGTCTCGAGGCCGGACGCCAGGATGGTGTTGCCCGAGGAGCCCAGGGTGACGACGTCGGTGCCGGCCGCGCCCGTCAGGGTCTCCAGACCCGAGACCAGCAGGGTGGCGCCGGTGGTGGAGATGGTGACGACGTCGGTGCCCGCGCCGCCGGTCAGCGTCTCGATGGAGCCGACGGTCAGCGTGTTGCCGGTATCGCCCAGCGTGATGGCGTCGGTGCCGGCAGCGCCCGTCAGCGTCTCGACGCCACGGACCAGCAGGGTGTTGCCCGAGGTGCCCAGCGTGACGACGTCGGTGCCCGTACCGCCGACCAGGGTCTCAACCGCCGACAGGGTCAGCGTGTTGCCGGCCGAACCGAGGAGGACCAGTTCGGAACCGGCGCCGCCGGTCAGGGTCTCGAGGCCCGACGCCAGGATGGTGTTACCACCGGCGCCCAGGGTGACCACGTCGGTGCCGACGTTGCCGGTCAGCGTCTCGACAGCGTTGACCAGCAGCGTGCTGCCGGTGGTGCCCAGCGTGATGACATCGGTGCCGGCGCCGGCGGTCAGCGTCTCGATCGCCTGGACGGTCACCGTGTTGGAAACCGCGCCCAGGGTGACGACGTCGGTGCCGACGCCGCCGGTCAGCGTCTCGACGGCGTTGACCAGCAGGGTGCTGCCGGTGGTGCCGAGCGTGATGACGTCGGTGCCCGCGCCGGCGGTCAGCGTCTCGATCGCGCCGACGGTCAGCGTGTTGGAAGCGGAACCCAGGATGATGACGTCGGTGCCGGCCGCGCCCGTCAGGGTCTCGATGCCGGTGATCGTCAGCGTGTTGCCGCTGTTGCCGAGCGTGATGACGTCGGTGCCGGCGGCACCCGTCAGGGTTTCGACTCCCGTGACCGCAAGGGTGTTACCCGCCGTACCAAGCGTGACGACATCGGTGCCGACGCCGCCGAACACGGTTTCGATCCCCGAAACCAGGACGGTGTTGCCCGAGGAACCCAGGGTGACAACGTCGGTGCCGGCGGCGCCGGTCAGGGTTTCGACGGCGTTGACCAGCAGCGTGCTGCCGGTGGTGCCGAGCGTGATGACGTCGGTGCCCGCGCCGGCGGTCAGCGTCTCGATCGCGCCGACGGTCAGCGTGTTGCCGCCGGTGAGCAGGGTGATGACGTCGGTGCCAGCCGCGCCCGTCAAGGTCTCGAGACCGGAGACCAGCAGCGTGTTGCCCGAGGTGCCGAGCGTGATGACATCGGTACCGGCGGCACCCGTCAGCGTCTCGACGCCGGTGACGGTCAGCGTGTTGCCCGAGGTGCCCAGCGTGATGACATCGGTACCGACGCCGCCGGCGATCGTCTCAAGCAGGCTCACCAGCATCGTGGCGCCGGCCGTGCCGACCGTGATGACGTCGGTGCCGACACCGCCGGTGATCGTCTCAAGCAGGCTCACCAGCATCGTGGAACCCGACGTGCCCACGGACACGACATCGGACGTCGAGCTGCCCACCAGGGTTTCCAGCAACGAAACCTGAAGGGTGGAACCGGCAGTCAGAGTGACGAAATCGGTATCGGTCGAGCCGATCAGGGTCTCCAGCAACGAAACCGCGATCGTCTGACCGCCCGTTGCGAGAGAGACGAATTCAGTGCCATTGCTGCCGATGATTGTGTCGAATGTTGATAGGGTTAGAGTTTCACCCGTTGTTAGGGTCGTGCTTCCAGCCATACTGATCCCCTTCAGGTTTGGTTCGCCGGCGGATGAACCATATCTTTTGATGGCTAGCTCGCACATGGCTGAGGGCAGGCAGACTCAGCCCTCCCACGAGCTAGCACACCGTGACCTTGTTATCCGAAGGAACCGACCTAAAGCAACGCGTTTCTGCCAAAGTGGGTAGGACGAAGTGCCCCCTCTCATCAGTGGTCACAAGAACGAGCGATCGAACTTGGTGACTACCCCCAACAAACCTTTGTGATAGCTTGCAAAACGGCCGATATGGCCGATCCGCAACAGGCGGATTGGAAGTTGGCTCCCTCACCATTCGGCCGAGCGTCTGTCCCCTCCTCCGGGAAGGGAAGAGCACCCCTCCTCGAATCGACTGTACAGTGGCGAACATCCGGATGACTTGGCCTCAAGCTCCGGCTTGGCCATTTCCGGGCGCTTTTGCTACAGACTTATAATGCCGACTGTCTTTCGTTCATCACTGCAACGAGGATGGGCTTGGAGAATTCGGCTACACCCGCTATTCCGTTGCGGCGGCCGCCCGCCCAGGGGGGCGGGAACGAGGGCAGGGACGATCGATCCAGCATGGTAACCATTCAGGAAGCGCTCACAGCCGCCGTGCAGCATCACCAGAGCGGCCGGCTTGCCGTTGCCGCGAGGGTGTACCGCCGCATTCTCGAGATCACGCCCGACCAGACGGACGCCCTGCATCTGCTGGGGCTCGTCGCCCGGCGCACCGGGCAGTTGCATGCCGCGCTGCGCCTGCTGGCCCGTTCGCTGCGCATTTCCCCCGACATGGCCGAGCCGCGCCTCAACCTCGGCAACATCCTGCGCGACCACGGACATGGGACAGCCTCCACGGCTTACCGCAGCGCCATCGCCCTGCGGCCGGATCTGACCGCCGCCTATGAGAACCTGGGCGGGCTGTACCGCGCGCAGGGCCGCTCCGCCGAGGCCGAACACGCCTACCGCCTTGCGGTCCGCACCGACCCGATGGCGGCGGAAGGCCACAATGGGTTGGCCAACGTCCTTCAGGAACGCGAAGATCTGAACGGCGCCGTCGCCGCCTACCGCCGCGGGCTTGCCGTCGACCCCACCCATATCGCCGCCTGCAACAATATGGGCATCGCGCTGCGCGGGCTGGACCGGCAGGGCGTGGCGATGGCCTGCCACCGCCACGCCGTGACGCTGGACCCGTATTTCGCCGCAGGCCACACCAGCCTCGGCCTTGCCCTGCAAGAGCAGGGGCATTTGGAGGCGGCGGCGCGCGCCCATGCCCGTGCCGTCGCCGTCGATCCCGGCTTCGCCGGCGGCCATGCCAACCATGGCAATGCCCGGCTGAACCAGAACCGGGTGGACGAGGCGATCGCCGGCTTCCGCCGCGCCATCGCCATCGAGCCGGCCAGCCCGGACGCCCGCCGCAACCTCGGCATGGCCCTGCTGGTCGCCGGCCGCTTCGAGGAGGGGTGGTGCGAGTATGAGTGGCGGCTGCGCTGCAAGGACGCCCCCACCCATGCCGCCATGCCCAAGCCGCGCTGGACCGGCGAGCCGCTGGACGGCCGCCGCATCCTGATGCATGGCGAGCAGGGGCTGGGCGACGCCCTGCAGTTCTGCCGGTATGTCCCGCTGGTGGCGGCGCGCGGCGGCCGGGTGATCCTGGGCCTGCCGGCAGCGCTGGAACGGGTGATGGCCGGGCTGCCCGGCGTGGAGCGCTTCGTCAGCGGCCAGTTCCCCACCGATGCCGTCGACCTGCATCTGTCGATGCTGAGCCTGGGCGAGGTGTTCGGGACACAGATGGACACCATCCCGCATCGGGTGCCCTACCTGACGGCGGAACCCGACCTGGCGGCGCGCTGGGGCGAGCGGCTGAAGGCGCTGGAAAAGGACGGGGGCGGGCTGAAGGTCGGCATCGTCTGGGCCGGATCGCCGACCCACGGCAACGACAGGAACCGCTCCATCGGGCTGGCGCCCTTCGCAAGGCTGGCTTCAATTCCCGGCGTCAGCCTCGTCTCCATCCAAAAGGGGCCGACAGAGGGACAGGCGGCAAACCCGCCCGGCGGCTTCCCCCTGCTGAACCTGTCGCCCGACATCCACGACTTCGCCGACACCGCCGCCATCATGGCCGGGCTCGATCTCGTCGTCTGCGTCGACACATCCGTCGCCCATCTCGCCGGCGCGCTCGGCGTCCCGGTCTGGGTGATGGTCCCCTTCGCCCCCGACTGGCGCTGGATGCTCGACCGCGACGACAGCCCCTGGTATCCGACCATGCGACTGTTCCGCCAGGAGCGCCCCGGCTCTTGGGACGGCGCCATCCACCGCCTGGAGCGCGCCCTGCGCGAGCGGGCCGCATCTTCCCGCCACCTCAGAACAGGACCTTCCGACATGCCGATCCTGGCGCCCGTCTCCTGGGGCGAACTGCTGGACAAGATCACCATCCTCGACATCAAGGCCGAGCGTATCGCCGATGCCGACAAGCTGGCCAACGTCCGGCGCGAGCGCGAGGCGCTGGTCGCCGTGGCGGCGCAGGCCGACACCGCGCGTGCGGAGGTCGCGGCGCTGATCGACGAGCTGCGCGCCGTCAACACCACCCTGTGGGAGGTCGAGGACGAGATCCGCGACTGCGAGCGTGCCAAGGATTTCGGTCCGCGCTTCGTCGAGCTGGCCCGGCAGGTCTACCACACCAACGACCGCCGCGCGGCGCTGAAACGCGAACTCAATGCTCTTCTCGGCTCCGAACTGGTCGAGGAAAAGTCCTACCAGGCCTATTGATCCCCACCGGCCGCCCTCACCTCCTTCAGCCCAAGGGTCCTGCTCCATGACCGCCGAAACCGCCACCGGGACCGCCAGCAAACCGACCGACCGGAGCGCCCCGGAGCATCGTGGCCCGCAGCATCATGCCCTGGAACAGCGCCCGTCGCAGGTTCTGGAGCTGTGCCGGTCCGGCCGGCCGGAGGAGGCGGAGGGACCCTACCGCGAGCTGTGCGGCAACCCGCCGGCCGATGCAGCCGGGCTGCTGTCGCTGGCCGAAGCCGCCCGCATCCTGGGTCGGCCGGCCGAGACCGTGGCCTGGGCGGAAGCGGCGGTGCGGGCACAGGCGGACAGGGCCGAAGGCTGGAGCGTTCTGGCCCTGGCATTCGTCGCTGCCGGCCGCCTCGACGACGGCTATGCCGCGGCTGCCGAGGCGCTGCGGCGGGTGGGGAACGGTGCGGCGAGCGAAGCGGCTGCGATCCAGGCTGCGGTTCAGGCCCACCGCGCGCAGGCGCTCGCCCGGCTGCGCCTGGGCCATCTGGCCGAAGCGGCGGCAGCCTGCGACGCGGCGCTGCGGCTTGTCGACGGCGTAGCGCAGCCTCCCCAGTCGCTGCGTCAGGCGCAGGCCGAGACGCTGGGCACCCTGGCGCTGGTCCGCATGCTGGAGGGACGGACCGAGGAGGCCGAGGCTCTGTTCCGCCGGGCACTGTCCCACCGGCCGGTCCTGCCGGAGATCCTGGGCAATCATGCCTCGCTGCTGGCCCGGCTGGGCCGCGACGAGGAGGCGTTGGAGCAGGCCGAACAGGCGGTGGCGCTGCGTCCGCGTCTGGCTGGAACCCTGCACCTGATCGGCACCCTGCACCACCGCGCCGGCCAGCCGGAATCGGCGATCGCCGCCTTCCACCGGGTGCTGGCTGTCGATCCCGGCCATTCCGACGCCCGGCTGCGGCTGGCCGACAGCCTGCGCGTCGCCGGCCATTGGCAGGAGGCGGCCACCGTCTGCCGCGACGGGCTGGCCCGCATCGCCAACCCGGACGACCCCGGCCGCACGCCGCTGCTGGCCAATCTGGGCACCGCTCTGCAGTCCGGCGGCGACGCCGCCGGGGCGCTGGAGGCCTACCGCGAGGCGCTCCGCCTCGCCCCCGACCTGCCGGAGGTCCACAACAACCTCGCCCGCCTGCACCAGGAAACCGGCAACCCGGACGCCGCCATCGAGGAGCTGCGCCGCGCTACGGCCGGACGGCCGGCCAACCAGCCGCTTCCCCTGCCGCTGCGCCGCGCCCTGCTGTCGCTGCTGGTCGCCGCCGGCCGCACCGCCGAGGCGGAGGCGGAGGCTTTCGGCATCGCCCGCACCGCGCCGGAGGATGCGGAGCTGTGTTTCGGCATCGCAGCATTGTTCCTGCAAGGCGGCTGGCGCGACCAGGCCTTGCCCTATGTGCGCAAGGCGATCCGCCTCGCCCCCGACGTGCCGCGCAACTGGATCGCCTTTGCCGAGGCGCTGCGCGACGCCGCCCTGCCGGAGCTGGATGAAGGGTTGCGCGCCGACCTGCTGGCGGCACTCGGCCGGCCGGAGGTGGAGGGGAGCGGGCTGTCGCGCGCCATCGCCGGCACGCTGATGACCTCGCCCATCCTCGCCCGTCTCGCCGCCCTGCCGGAGGATTCCGGCCCCGCCCTGGACGACGCCAGCCGCACCCTGCTGGCCGACGGCTCGCTCGCCGGGCTGGCGGAGGATGCGCTGCTGCTGGTCCATCTGCGTGCCGCGCCGGTCTGCGATCCTGCCCTGGAGCGGGCGCTGACCCGGTTACGCCGGGTTCTGCTGCTGGCGCTGACCGGCCCCGGCCTGCCCGACCGGCCGGCCTGGCGCGCCCTGTGCGCGGCCATCGCCGGGCAGTGCTTCCTCAACGAATATGTCTTCGCCGAGACCGACGGCGAGTTCCAGGTTCTGGCAGTGCTGATCCGCGCGGCCGAAGCGGCGCTGACGGGCGGCGAGCAGCCGCCGGCGGTGCTGGTCGCCCTGCTCGGCGCCTACCGTCCGCTCTACCGCTGGGAACGGGCGGGCGCCCTGCAGGCCCTGTCCTGGCCCGAGGAGATCGCCCTGCTGCTGAACCGGCAGGTCGCCGAACCACTGGCCGAGGCGGCGATCCAGGCGGATCTGCCGGCGCTGACCCAGATCAGCCACCCGGTGTCGGTCGGCGTGCGCGCCCAGTACGAGGAGAACCCCTACCCGCGCTGGATGACCACCGGCCTGCTGCCGGAGCCGGTGACGCTGCCCCGTTTCCTGCACGCCCTGTTCCCCCATGCCGCCCTGCCCGCCTCCCCCGCTTGGGACGCGCCGGGCTGGGAGGCGCCGGAGGTTCTGGTCGCCGGCTGCGGCACCGGGCGCGAGGCGGTGTGGGCGGCCTCCACCCTGAAGAACGCCAAGGTTCTGGCGGTAGATCTCAGCCGCCGCAGCCTCGCCTACGCCACGCGGCAGAGCAGGCGGCTGGGGCTGACCGGCATCGAGTTCGCCCAGGCCGACCTCTTGGAGCTGGGAACGCTGGGCCGCCGCTTCGATGTGGTCCACAGCGTCGGCGTGCTGCACCACATGGAGGACCCGATAGCGGGTCTGCGCGTTCTGCGCAGGCTGCTGCGTCCGCATGGCGTGATGGAGGTGGGATTCTACAGCGCCGCCGCCCGCCGGCCGATCCTGGCCGCCCGCCAGTTCATCGCCGAGCGCGGTCACCCGCCGACCCTGGACGGCATCCGCCGTGTCCGCAGCGACATCCTGGGGCTGCCGGCCGACCATCCGGCACGCGCCGTTGTCCGGTCCCCGGACTTCTACGGCACCAGCGCCTGCCGCGACCTGCTGATGCATGTCCATGAGTTGCACGTCACCCTGCCCTGGCTGGCCGGCGCGCTGGAAACGCTGGGTCTGGAGTTCCTGGGCTTCCGGCTGGCCGATCCGGCGGTGGCCGCCCTCTACCGCAAGCGCTTCCCCGAAGACCCGGCAATGACCTCGCTCGCCCGCTGGGACCGGCTGGAGGCGGAGCATCCGATGATCTTCGGCGGGCTCTACCAGGCTTGGGTACGGGCGCGGGGGTGACCGCCCGTCATGCCTGGAAGTGGATCTCGCGCTTGCGGCGGAACACGTCCCGGACCAGGGCGAACTCCTGCGAGCGGTCCAATTCGGCAAGGAGACCAGGACTGCTCTGCCTTTCCTGTTCGGGCTGCTTCTCGTGCTTGGTCTTGTACTGGTGGTTCATGAACATGTTCACATGCCACCACAGGATCTGCTCCGTCACGCGTTCGGCATCGGCCGGCACGATACGGTCGATCCTGGTGAGCAGTTCCGCCAGCCTCGCCTGGAAGAGGCGTGACACTACCGGCCATTCAGGCGTGCGGATCAGATCGAACATGGTCCGCTTTTTCCACACGCCGCCCGATCCATCGACCTGCTGAATAGTCCCTAAATTGGACAACGACTTCAACTTTCCAAGAACGACGCAAACTGAACAGGGAATAAATTCCTCTCCAAAATAAGGTAGATAAGGTGCCGGAGCGACTTCATAGGCAAACCGCCATGCCTCTGTGCGATATACACCATATTGCACACTAATTGCCATTTGCGCGTATGTGGAAAATCTTTGAACCGCACTGTCGATGTCGTAATTTGGGAAAGGTTTTCGAGATACTTTTATTATATCTCCATACGGCGCGATTTCTCCAATCTCTACTTCTATCATTTCACATTTAGCGGCGATATATTCCGAATTATGCTCAAGAAATGCGACAGCAGCATTCATGCCAGAGGGAATCTGCAGATCATCATCTCCAGCATATGTGATGTATTTTGTGTCAACTGTGGCGATCAATTTCCGCCAAACATCGATCAAAGACACAGAGCGAGGATAACGAGTAAAACGCAGAGAAAATCGACAGTTCTTAAAACGCTCCACCAAATCACTTGCCAAATCTGCCTCTTTTCCTTCGCTAGAATCCCCAATAATTATGCACCCATCAAACCCAGAATTTTTATAGTAATTAAGAGACCTCTCCAGGTATATGCTCCGATTCATTGTTGGGATTATTATTGTAATTGGGGTCATCGCAACTCTCCCGCTCCATCTGGAATTTAAACATAATAATTCGCTGAAAATCGCTGCTATGGGAAGCATGTTTTTATCCGTCCCCCTTCCACAGGAGTCGCTGAGGCGAAAACTTTCCTTATCGGCACAAGCGGACAAAGGGCGCCGTTACCGTTGCCGCCCTTTCTGGCAATCGCTATGGTCGGCGGCGAGCGGCCGAGGGGCCGAACACGGCTTCACCTGACGACCTCCGTCATGGCTCGAAAGATGGCATCTTCCATGAGCACACAGCGCAAGAATTTGCGGATCGTCCAGGTTGAAACCTTTTATGCTCCCTATCTGGAAAGCTTTTATACCGAACACCCCGAGTTGAAAGCCGCCGGTTTCCGTGAACAGACCGATGCATTGCTTCGGGACGGTTTCAGTGCTCTTCACAACATCGCCCCGTACTTGGAGGCGATCGGCTACGATTCCCATTTTATCGTCGCCAATAACGGCTCCACGCAAGGAGCGTGGCTGCGCGAACATGGGATGACCATCCCAGGTCATGGGAATGTCATTCAGGATATTCTGCGCCGGCAGATCGATCTTCTCGCGCCCGATATCCTGTATTTCAGCGACTGCACCAGCTTCGATTCCCGTTTCGTCCGCAGCTTGACCCGGCGCCCGCCCCTGGTGATCGGCTGGCAGGCCGCTCCGGTGCCGACGGGAACCGACTGGTCCGAATTCGATGTGCTGCTGTCCGGATTGTCGGCGATGCGGGACATGGCATTGCGGCTTGGCGCCAAGGCGGCGGAACATTTCATGCCGGGCTTCCCGGCCTGGATCGGCGATGCAATCGGGCCATCGGAAGAGCGGCACGATCTGCTGTTCGCCGGTTCCTATACCCCGCATCAGCATGCTCGCCGCAACAGGCTGCTGACCCTGCTGGGGGAAAAGGCGCTGTCCGGCGCGTTCGACTGTGCCTTCCACCTCACCACGCCACCGGAAGCCTTGCCGCCGGCTCTTGCACGCTGGGCACAGCCTCCGGTTTTCGGACTGCCCATGCACCGGGTGCTGCGCAGCGGCCGCATCGTCTTCGACAGCCGCAGCGACATGAACGCCGTGGCACCCGACGGCACCGTCTTCGATGTCGCCGGCAACGAGACGGCCAACATGCGGCTGTTCGAGACGACGGGCAGCGGCGCCTTCCTTCTGACCGAACATCACGACAATCTTTCCCGATATTTCGAGATCGGCCGGGAAATCGAGACGTTCAGAAGCGAAGGGGAGCTTCTGGAAAAAATACATCATTACCTGGCAAATCCCGAAGAGCGGCGCGCCATCGCCCGCCGAGGCCAGGAACGTTGCCTGCGCGACCATTCCATGGCCCGGCGCATTCATGATTTCGACACCATCGTCCGGCGTCATCTGGCTGCCGCGGCAGGAAACGCAGACAGGGGAAAGAGGATGCCGGAACGGGTTTCCACAACCGTTGAAGAGACGCCGGCCGGGGCCAGCCGGCCAATCCGCCATTTCTGCACCTATTTCGACGGGAATTACGCGGCCCGCGGGCTGGTCATGATGGAATCGATCCGACGCTTCCTGCCGGACGCCCGCTTCCATGTTCTCTGCCTGAACGACACCGCTCATCGGATCGTGACGGAACAGCAACCGGCGGCAACCGCGATCCGCCTGAGCGAGCTGGAGGATTTCGACCCCGATCTGGCCGCCTGCCGCGCCGACCGGACCAAGGTCGAATATTATTTCACCTGCACCCCTTGCCTGCCCCGCATGATCCTGGCCCTGAATCCGGACATCGGCCATATCACCTACCTGGATTCCGACCTGTATTTCTACCGCTCGCCGGAAGAGGTGTTCACGGCGATCGGCGACAGATCGGTGGCCATCACCCCGCATCGTTTTTCGCCGGCCTGCGCCGACCGCCTGGTTTACGGTCGCTTCAACGTCGCCTGGGTTTCCTGGCGCAACGACCGGGAAGGCCGCCGCTGCCTGGAGGATTACCGGAGCGACTGCCTTGCCTGGTGCCATGACAGGCTGGAGGACGACCGCTTCGCCGATCAGAAATATCTGGACCGCTGGCCGGATCGATATCCCAATCTGCGCATCCTGGACGGCAAGGGGATCAATCTTGCGCTGTGGAACGTCGACAACCACCGCCTTCACCGTCGGGACGACGGAACCGTCATGGTGGACGACGAGCCGCTGGTCTTCGTCCATTTCCACGGCATCAAGCATATAGGCACCGGCACCTACGATCTGCGCCTGCGCGATTATCAGGTGCGCGCCAACATGCCGTTCCTGGTGGACGAGCTCTACAAGCCTTATCTGGCATCGATCGAGGCCGCCTTCGGCAAGCTGGCGCCGCTGTACCGGCTGGCCATTCCCGGCGATCCGCGTTTCGGCCAGACCCGCAACACAAAGATGGACGACGTGGCGGGTGCCGCCGGTGCCGCCGCTTCCGCGGCGGCCGGCGCCTCGTCAGCCGGCTATGCGGTGATCGACCGGCAGACCGCAGTCCGGCTGAGCGGCAGCGACTGGTCCGGCAGCGCCTGGGAACAGGACGATGTCGCTGAGCGCCAGGAGGCTGCCTATCGCGACCTGCTGACCGGGATGCGGCAGGGGCAGGCGCGCATCGACCTGGCCGTCGCCGCGACGGCGGTGGCCGCCTGCGGCCTGGAGGCGCCGACGCTGCTGGAGGTCGGCTGCGCCAGCGGCTACTACAAGGAGGTGTTCGATCACCTGCTGGGCGGCCGCGTCCGCTATGCCGGCATCGACCGCTCCGCCACCCTCATCGGCCTGGCCCGGCGGCAGCGCCCCGGAACGCCTTTCGAAATCGCCGACGCCACCCGGCTGCCGGTGGCCGACGCCGGCGTCGACATCGTGTTCAACGGCGTGGCGCTGATGCACATCGTCGATTACGAGGCGGCCATTGCCGAAAGCCGGCGCGCGGCCAAGCGCTTCGTGATCTTCCACACGGTACCGGTGCTGCACAACCGCCCGACCACCTACCTGACGAAGCTGGCCTATGGCCAGCCGACCGTCGAGGTCATCCTCAACGAAGGCGAACTGCGCGTCCTGTTCGCCCGCAACGGCTTGGCCGTGCGGCGCGTCTGGGGCAGCATCCCCTACGATCTGTCCGCCGTTCTAGGGGAAAGCACCCCGACCCGCAGCTTCCTGTGCGAAGTGGTGGAACCGGTCGTTCCCTTGCGCCCTGCCCTGCTCAACATCGGCTGCGGCAGCCACTTCCATGGCGACTGGGTCAATCTGGATGTCGCGCCGCGCGACAGCGCGGTGATGCCGCACGATGTGACGCGCCACCCGTTGCCCTTCGCCAAAGGCACCTTCGACGCGGTCTACCATTCCCATGTGCTGGAACATCTGCCGAAATCCGCCGTGCCGGCCTTCCTCGCGGACTGCCTGCGGGTGCTGAAGCCGGGCGGGATCCTGCGCATCGCCATTCCCGATCTGGAACGGATCTGCCGCCTGTACCTGGAATTCCTGAACCGGGCCGATTCCGGCGACAAGGAAGCCGCGGACCGTTACGACTGGATGATGCTGGAACTGCTCGACCAGATGGTCCGCAACGAGAGCGGCGGCGAGATGTTGCGTGCCTTGCGCCGCGTGCCCCTGCCCGCGGAAGACTTCATCGTCGAGAGGATCGGATGGGAGGCCAAGGGCATGATCGCCCAAATCCGGGCCGAAGCCGCCGCGGCACCGCAGGCCGCGAAGCCGTCGCATCCAGCAACGCTCTCGGCCGAAGCGATCGGACGGTTCCGGCAATCCGGCGAGGTCCATCAATGGATGTACGACCGCTTCTCGCTGCGCCGGCTGCTGACGGATACCGGCTTCATCGAAGCCGCCGTGACGGCCGCGTCGGACTCGCGCATCGCAGGCTTCGCCGCCTATGGTCTGGATGTCGAGGCGAACGGACGGGTGCGCAAGCCGGACAGCCTGTTCGTCGAAGCGCGCAAGCCGATCTGACGCAGGCTCCTTCCTAACTGGGACCCCCCTGATGAACGACATTTCCCCGGCCTGCAGCCCGTCCGCCGCCTTCGACGACCCCACCCGCTGGCGGGACCGCCGGGTCCTGATCACGGGCGGAATGGGCTTCATCGGCTCGACGCTCGCCAGAAGGCTGGCCGGGCTGGGAGCGGATGTCGTCGTCGTGGACAGCCTTGTGCCGGATTATGGCGGCAACCCGTTCAACATGGACGGATGCGGAGGTCCGGGCGGCAGGGTGCAGGTCAACATCTCGGATATTCGCGACCCGCACAGCCTGCGATGGTTGGCCCGCGACCGGGAAATGATCTTCAATCTGGCTGGCCAGACCTCGCACATGGATTCGATGACCGATCCATTCACCGATCTGGCCATCAACGGCACGGCCCAGCTCAGCCTGCTGGAAATCTGCCGCCAGCACAATCAGGGCGCCCGCATCGTCTTCGCCAGCACGCGCCAGATCTACGGCCGCCCCCGCTATCTGCCGGTCGACGAGAAGCATCCGCTCGACCCGGTCGACGTCAACGGCATCAACAAGATCGCCGGAGAATCCTATCATCTCCTCTATTCCAAGGTGTACGGGCTGCCGACCGCCGTGCTGCGCCTGACCAACACCTATGGACCGCGCATGCGGATCAAGGACGCCCGTCAGACCTTTCTCGGCGTCTGGGTACGCGCCGTCGTGGAGGGCCGTCCTTTCGAGGTCTGGGGCGGAGACCAGCTTCGCGACTATACCTATGTCGATGATGCGGTGGACGCCATGATGCTGGCGATGCTGACACCCGAACTGGAAGGAAAGGCCTTCAATCTCGGCGGCGACCGGGTCGTCAGCCTGCGGGAAACCGCCGAAATCCTGGCCCGCCATTCCGATGGAACGTTCAGCACCCGAGAGTTCCCATCGGACAGGAAGCGCATCGATATCGGCGACTATTACGCGGACGACACGGCGTTCCGCACGGCGACCGGCTGGTCGCCACGGGTCAGCCTGGAGGAAGGATTGCGCCGGACCGTCGATTATTACCGCCAGCACCTCGCCCATTACCTCTGAGCCGGACAGGACCATGCACGCTCCCATCGCACAGACCAATCCCGGCGCCTGGTGCCAAGCCCACCGCGACGAGATCGAAGATGCCGTCCGCCGGGTGATCGACAGCGGATGGTACATCCTTGGCCGCGAAGTCACGGCCTTCGAAGCGGAGTTCGCCGCTTTCGCCGGAGAAGCCGGAACCGGCGGCCTGCATGCGGTGGGCGTCGCCAACGGCACGGATGCCCTGGTCCTGGCCCTGGAATCCGTGGGCATCGGTCCCGGAGCCGCGGTGGTGACCGTATCGCACACGGCGGTGGCGACCGTCGCCGCCATCGAGATGGCCGGCGCCACCCCCATCCTGGTCGATGTCGACGAGGCGCACGGGTTGGATCCTGCCGCATTGGAAGCCGCTCTGGCCGCTCCGCCGCCTGGAACGCCGCCAATCCGCGCCATCGTGCCGGTTCATCTTTACGGCCAGCCGGTCGACCTGGATGCGGTGATGGCGATTGCCGACAGACACGGCCTGACGGTCGTGGAGGATATGGCCCAGGCCCATGGCGCCCTGTGGCGGAGCCGCCCCGTCGGCAGCTTCGGCGCCGCCGCATCCTACAGCTTCTACCCGACCAAGAATTTGGGAGCGCTCGGAGACGGCGGCGCGCTGGTCACCCGCGACGCCGCCATCGCCGAACGCACCCGCAGCCTGCGCCAGTATGGCTGGCGGGAGCGCTACATCAGCGACATGGTGGGACGGAACAGCCGACTCGACGAATTGCAGGCGGCGATCCTGCGGGTCGGTCTTCGCCATCTGCCCGGTTGGAACGAGCGGCGCCGGGCCATTGCTGCCGCCTATGATCGCGGGCTGGCCGGTCTCCCCGTCACCCTGCCCGTCCGCAGGCCGGGAGCAACCCATGTCTTCCACCAATATGTCGTCGAACTGGATGACAGGGACGCCGTTGCGGACCGGCTGCGCGGGCACGGGATCGGAACCGGGGTCCATTACCCGGCTCCCGTCCACTTGCAGCCGGCCTATCGGAACCGCATCCCCCTGGGAGCGGGCAGCCTGGCGCGCACGGAGCGGTTGGCCGGGCGCGTGCTGAGCCTGCCGATGCATCCCTTTCTGACGGACGACGAGGTCGAACGGGTGATCCAGGCGATGGCCATGGCACTGAATGCATAGCGGTAAGCCAATGATTTGGCTGCTGCCGGTGGAGATGGGCTGCAGTTCGGGCATGACCTGTTAGCGCCGGTTGCGGGAATGGCACCAAGCCGGCGCCTCAAATGGCGGGACATGAACCGGACGTGCTCCGCGTCCTGCTAATGATATTGGAATTGAGCGCTTTCCGTCCTATATGATAAGCTATTATTCTCCAGCCCCTGTAATTTTCTGGACAAGTCAAAAAATGAAAATAGTTTCAGTTCGATTTGAAGAGCACGTGTCATTTGAAGACGCAAAGAACGCAACATCTGGATACAACGACAATCTTCTGATTGAAAGCATGCCGAATTACAAACATAGCGCATGTATAAATCATGGCTCATCTCAGGATGAAAACACATCGAATATATCTGGCATGGCAGCCTTTTTGTCTGCAGCATCGTACTATGAAAATAATGAATTTGATGTGGTTGATATTGGCGGCTCTACTGGAGGCCACTATGCGTTATTTAAACAATTATATAGAGGATCCGCCAAATTCCGTTGGCACATTGTTGAAACAAGCGTTCAGGTTAACTATGGAAAAAAATTTATTGCGGACCCGGATTTATTTTTTTATGAAGACATTTCAGAAATAAATACTGGAAAAATAAACATTCTCCATTTTGGAGGTGTGCTGGGGTATTTGCCTGATCCAATTGGATACATGGACAACCCGCAAGTTAGGAAATCCGACTTCATCATATTTAACAGGACATCTTTGGTGAATGGCAATTCAAATAAAAATTTTGCGCAATTTGTTAATTATGACAAAGGAGTGGTTTCTTACGCTGGGCGCGCATTTGGCATGAATTTACTCCACGAAATTATTGAACGCACCCATAAGGTTGAGATCAATTGGACTAATCACCACGAAGTATTTAGGTTGGGTTCGGAAACATTATGCATTGGTAGTGGCATGCTATGTCGTCGCAAGGGCCTATGATATCGAGCCATCCTCACCAAGGCTAGCATTACAATTGCACTGGCTCGGCCTCCCGCCTGTTGAGCAGGCTTTGGGAGGTTGCCATGTCCGGTGTCGCGGTCGAGGACCTGCTGTGGGGCTATGGTCAGACGATCTGCGTGGAGCCAAGGCCCGACTCCGGCCACTGTTCCTGCAGTCCGGCACGGCGGCCTCTGCCGATACGTTCCTGGACGGGCTGCTTGGGCCGGGTAAATGCTCACGGGGCTGGCAAAATAGGTTGCGCCACCTCCTTGATGAATATGAGTCAGCGTCGGGATGGAGACCCCGCCGCGCCACAGCCTGAGTGATGCCAAGAAGGGCACCTTGCTTTTGGAGCAGGCGGTGTTGATCGAGCGCCTGGCCGCACGGATCACGGAACTGGAGGACGACGAAGTCGAACGGGCAATCCAGGCGATGATCGTAGCACTGAGTTCATAGTGGCAAGCCAATGGGTTAGCTTGCCACTATGACAGGTATTTTTCTCTGATTTTGCAATATTTTGTTGTAATTCTTATTTACTATATTCCGCATTCACTCATGATTCTCAATATTGAAACTTGCACTCTTTGTTTCTCATTTCAGCCTTCGTATGAGAGATTCCCAGAATAAAGTAGTCGCATAATATTTATTCCAATAATCCTTTGCAGAATTTGCGATCATAGACCTCCAATCCTCGTTCTCCAGAAGGAACTGGCTGAAAGATATGGCCTGATCTATATTAGCTACGGGTATGTAATGGACATACTCAGAAAAATATTTGTATGCCGGAGATCCAACCTCTTCCAAAACAACTGCTTTAGACATAATTGCCTCATAAAATCTACCAGTTTGGATATGAACAAGAGGAGAAACAACACCATTATTAAATATAATTTTTGATCTCCCCATTATATCTCTATATTTCTCTGAATTTGGCGCATTTTCTTTGGTCCTGTCGTGCAAGGATGCAAATATTTTCACCCCCAGAGCCTGAAAAGGCCGAAGCCAAGCATCACGATTTCTATTTGCAGATCCAATACAAGAAATCGGTATATCTTTACTATCTGATTCCTTCAGAAGACTCTCACTTAATGGAATGGATGGTATAGTCATGACATTTCTTTTGCCATATGTTTGCAATGATGTTTCATTCATTGTAATGACGACATCAGAGCAATCCAGCCATTCCTGTATATTGCAGGAATCGTCATAACTGTCCCCAACGCAAATTGCCAGCTTGAATTTAAGTAATTCCTTCTTCTCCATCCAATATTTTGAATTTATCGTATCCTTAGATGGAGAAAAATTACCATCCGTAACCACAATATCCGGCCTAACTTTCTCAAGAAAATTACTCAATTCATCGAGACTTTTATTGATGCATATATTATTTTTATTTTTAATTTCTTGGCTATATGTAATATCGTCAGCATTATATGCATAAACGTCACAACCGTAATCTTTGCATGATTTATTAAAGTGTACATAGAAATCACTTTCTATGTACAGAGGATTAGAATGTATATGCCTTCCAAAAACAATAGCGACCTTGGCATCATCTCCTCTAAGTTCTTCCTCTCCTTCTGAACGCTTGAACACATTGCGGCAGACTGGTTCGGGCGTATTCCCCCGTTGCCAGGACATCCAATGGTTCGTCAGAATGGTTTCAATCATTGCACGCTGCCGTGGCCGCAAAGTCGGTCCTGCAGGCCCAAGGATCGGGCAAGGCCGATATATCTCAAGAGCACGATAGGTCATGGCTTTTGCCCTAAGATAGCAAAGCCTTACAGCAGGATCATCACTATCTCGGAATAAATTCTCCAACTCAGGCGACAAATGCCGCATAACCCACATCGCAAAGCGTAAATCACCACGGTGAATTGCGTCGTATATTTCCCTAATATCTATATTCATCACTTCCGCCAACGCTAACTTTCCAGAATGGCACATCATATGCCATTCATTTCCTGATCTTTGCATCGTCCATGCAAACGGTCAATTCCGTGAAACGGATGTCTCGCTGCGATACCCCACCTCGAACCGGAACAAGCCGCCACTGGCACCCAATTAGTTCTACTGTGTCATAAATCTGGCGCCGCGTGGCGGCCCGCGGTATTGAATGAGATTCATGCTTCGTTCGGGAGGCGTCATGGATCTCGGCGGGTCGGAGAACACCAGCGAATCACGGTTCACAGCCTATGTCGAGCGTCTTGCCGCGGCGCTTGGTCACGCCGATCGTGCAGCACCGTTTCGCGCCTATTGCACCGGCCTGATGCTGCCGGGGGAGCGCAAGAGCGTCGAACCGATGGCCGCGCGCGTCGAGCCCGGCCGGGTCGGCGCCGCCCACCAATCCTTGCATCATTTCGTCGCCAAGGCCGCCTGGGACGATAGTGCTGTTCTGGAAGCGGTCCGCGACTTGGTGCTGCCAGCCCTGCTGGAGTGCGGCCCGCTCCGGTTCTGGATCATCGACGACACCGGCCTGCCCAAGAAAGGCCGCCATTCGGTCGGCGTGGCGCGCCAGTACTGCGGCCAGCTCGGCAAACAGGACAACTGCCAGGTCGCCGTCTCGCTGTCGCTGGCCACCGATCATGCCAGCCTGCCCGTCGCGTTGCGGCTCTATCTGCCCGAGACCTGGGCCGACGATGCCGTGCGGCGCGCCAAGACCGGCATCCCGGATGATGTCGCCTTCCAGACCAAGCCCGCCATCGCCCTGGAGCAGATCCGCGCGGCCATGGCAGTTGGCCTGCCGCCCGGCGTGGTGCTGATGGACGCCGGCTACGGCACCGATACCGATCTGCGCGCCGGGATCAGCGCATTGGGGCTTGCCTATGTCGCGGGCATCCAGTCGTCGACCAGCCTCTGGCCGCCGGGCGTGACACCGCTGCCGCCGAAGCCCTGGAGCGGCAGGGGGCGGCCGCCGAAGGGGTTGCGCCGGGCGCCGGGGCATGAACCGGTGTCGGCGAAGATCCTGGCCAAGGGGCTGGTGCCGACGGCGTGGCGCACGGTGACTTGGCGTGAAGGCACCAACGCGCCGCTCACCTCCCGCTTCGCCGCCATCCGCGTCCACCCCGCCCATCGCGACAACGAGCGGGCTGAACTCCGTCCGGCGGAATGGCTGCTGATCGAGTGGCCCGCCGACGAGGATGAGCCGAGCAAATACTGGCTGTCCACCCTGGCGGAGACCGCGTCGCTGGATGATCTGGTCGGCACCGCCAAGGGACGCTGGCGGATCGAACGCGATTACCTGGAGCTCAAGCAGGAACTGGGGCTGGGCCATTACGAAGGCCGCGGCTGGCGGGGGTTCCACCATCACGCCACCTTGTGCATCGCCGCCTACGGATTCCTGGTCCGCGAACGGGCCGCGATTCCCCCCTCGGCTCCACCTCGACCCGGGCGCCGCAAAGCGCCTGCGCTACCCGAGGGTTACCGACCCCGCGGTTCTCCCGTTGCGCCCTGAGCGCCATGTGCCGGCTTCCATCGCCACTCTGCGCATCGCCATCGCGCGAAGTCTGAGCCGGGCACTCGACCGATGCCCGTGCTGTCAGCGTAAGCGCATCTTATGACACAGTAGAACTAGAGGCCTTGCGGAGTATCGTCATCCGGAATCCGGGCGATGCCGATGCGATCGCCCTCTCGGGCGTAGTGCTGACCGACATCTTCGCGAAGGGAAGCAAGGCCTACAAGGAGGGCCGGCTCGGCTACGCCGCTTGGTGTTTCTCCCTTCTTGCCGAGCAGGGCGCGCCTCGCGAGCAGCTCCGCGCCAGCCGTGATACCGTGATCGACTTGCTCCTCCGGCGTGCGATGGACGATGCGAATGCCGGGCTCGGCAGCGACGCCAAGCTGCCCTGCCATCTGCTGCTGGCACTCGATCCCGCGAATCAGCGGGCGCTTCTGCTGGTGGGTCAGCTTGAACGCGATGCCGACGGCGATGCGGAGATTGGGTGCAGGTCGATCGACAGAGGGTTGCTGCTGTCTCCGGCCCCGGACCAGGCGGGCCAGCTGCGCGTCGCTGCCTTGCAGGCGGGCATCCGCGCGCTCGCCGACCGGTTGGTCCAGGGCCGGCCGGCCGGGGCCCCCTTCTCGGCGCGCTTGATCGGGTGTGTCCGCCCGGCCAGGCCGAGGCTCTCGTTCGCTGCCGGGCCATGATCCTGCAGGCGGAGGGAGAGCAGGAGGGAGCCGGCAGGAAAAATGCCCTGCACCAGGCGGCCTCGGCAGCCTTGCACTGGCTGGGAGGATTGCACCAGGAGCGGCAGCGTTACCGCGAGGCTTTCCAAGCCCACAAGAAGGCTTTCGATCTGTGGGGCAGCGCGGCGGGACTGGAGCACATGGCGCAGGCGCAGCAGTACCTTGCCATCGAGGAACTGTTGAAAAGCCTGAAAGGCTTCGGCTGGGCCTATGTCAACGACATGGAGGGACATGCGGCGGCGCGCTCCTCCTTCGACAGCCTGTCGGCAACGATGGAACGCCTGCTGGAGGGGCCCGGCATCGACAACTGGACGCGCACCCAGCGCTGGTCCACTTTGCTCGGAATGCGTGCGCTCGTCGGCTATGCGGCAGCGCTCGGCCGCAACCCCAAACACCCTTTTTCCGACAACCCATTCGCCGAAGCGGCGGCCCCGGCCGTTCCGGCGCAGCCGGCGGGCCGGCGGATCTTCGACTGCTGCACCTTCTTCAACGAGGCCGAGATTCTGGAAACCAGACTGGCCGAACTGTACGATGTGGTCGAACGCTTCGTGGTGGTGGAAGCGACCCACACCCATTCCGGCGAGCCGAAGGGGTTGACCTTCGAGGACCACCGGGAACGGTTCCGGCCCTATATGGATAAGATCCGTTACGTGGTGGTGGACGAACGCGTCGGTACCTTCTCCTGGCAGCGGGAAGCCTACCAGCGCGACGCCATTCTGCGCGGTCTGGAGGATTGCCGTGACGACGACATGGTCATCGTCTCCGATGTCGACGAGATCTTGCGGCGCAAGGTGGTGGAGCGGCTGCGGACCGGAGGGCCGGCCTTCGACAGCGTTTTCATCGCAGAGCTCGACCTGTTCTTCTATCGGCTGAATTACCGCTTCGCCTGCAACTGGCGCGCCGCGGGAGCCGCCCCGTTCCGCTTCATCCGGCAGGTCGGTCCCAATGCCGTACGTTACCTTGCCAAGCAGGGTGTCGGCCATCTTATTCCCGATGCGGGCTGGCACTTCAGCTGGATGGGCGACCTCGAGCGCTTTACCGCCAAGCTGAGCGCCTATGCTCACCAGGAGCACGCGCAGTCCTTCGATGAACGCGGGATGGCCGATGTCGCCAGCTTCCTCGATGGTGGCAGCGCCATCCCCGACGGTGCGCCCGGTGCTCGGGAGGAGTACGAGATCGTGGCGATGGATCGCCATCCACATCTGGTGCGCGACAACCTCGACCGCTTCCGGATGATGGGCTGGATCCGGTGAGGCCGGGGGGCGGACATGCCGGGGGCCGTCAGCCTGGCTTCACCTCGGCGGTGGTACCGGCTCGGCGCTTCAAGCGTTGCACCGCATGTTGGCCGCCGCCGGTGGCACGAACCGAATAGAAATAAGCACTGTCGTCGGTCCAGTAGCGGCCCTCGCGGTCGACCATCACCGTGCTGCTGTGGATGTCGGCCGGATAGACGGTAAGACGCGGGGGCGCTTCCGTCGTGAAACCGGCCAGATGCACGGCCGCGAGTGCCGCCTGATCGAGGAACCAGACCGGTAGCCCGCGATCCAGGAAATGACGGATGTAGCGTCGCGTCAGGTCGAGGAAGCGCAGTGCTCCCGTGGTCGGCCGGATGTGCAGCACGTCCGCGTAGAGCAGGCTCCAGATGTCCAGCCGCTTCAGCGCATGGCTCATCATGCCCAGGTCCGAGTGGGCGGATGTCGTCAGCAGCGGGTTCAGATCGCGGATCGCCAGCAGGTCGACATCCAGCATCAGCACCGGCTTCTGCCAGCGCACCAGCAGGTCGGGTAGCACCAGGAAGCGGCTGCAGGCGTAATAGGTCTTGGCATCGCCGCCCAGCGGCGAAAGGTCGATGGCTTCGCGCAGGACGATGAAGCGGTCGGCGCCGTGGGCAGCGGCCAGGGTGGCCACCACCGCCTCGGCCTCGGCGTCGGGATTGACCAGATGCAGGGCGATGGCGCAGTCGAGCCCGCTGTCCTCGACGATGGACCGAACCATCGTCGGCAGGAACTTGCGTGCATAGACGGCATCGCAGCAGGCATAGACCACCAGCGGCCTGGCAGCGACTCCGGCGCCTTCCTGGATGGTGGCGCGGATGCCGGCGGGCGGTGGCGCTTCGCGCAGGGATCGGAGGAAGGTTGGGGAGGTGCGGGTGACGGCGTCGCGCCCGCCATGGCGTCCTGCGGCATCAAGAAACAAGGCGTCGGCCTCTTCCAACCGGTGCTGTTCGGCGCACAGACAGGCCAGCCGGCTGAGTGTGAAGGACACCTCCGGATAGAGGTCCAGCGCCCGGCGATAAGCCCGCTCGGCGCGCAGAGCCTGCCCGTCGCGGCGCAGCGCGTTGCCCAGCGCCACCAAGCCGACGCAATCCCCGCGTCCCTGGAAGCGTGCGATGTCGCCCGCCTCGCCCAGATGGGTCAGCAGTTGCCACAGATTGGATCGGTGGGTCCGATCGGTGGGGATCAGCCTCCAGGCTGCGAGCGAGTGGTCCGCCGCCGCAGCCATGTCCTGCCCCACCAGAAGCCTGGCGAGCGCATCATGGGCTGCCGGCGCCTGCCGGCCGGCGGGTGCGTTCTCCAGCAGCCGATGGCAGAGCGTTCGGGCGGTTTCGTGGTCCCCCGTCCGTTCGGCATCGAGTGCAGCCTGAAGGATGGCGTCGGGATTGGAAAAGCGCATGGAATGGACCGAGGCAGAAGGGGAGGTGCTTCATCCCATGGCTTCCGCATCCCTGGCAAGCGGCCCTGGCATCACGCCCCGCATGGGGGTTCGGAGACGGCGGGCCGGCCTCGCCCTTTTCAGGATTCTCCTCGAGTCGCAACCTGTCATGCCGCAGAGCGCAGTCTTTGGGAGGCGGTGGCGGCGGAAGGCTCAGCCTTGTCCCCCGCATTGTGGGAAATGCGGGGGCTGCAGAGCGGAAACCTGGCCGTTGCATAAGAACGCGCTTGAATAAATGGGAAAATATCATCAAGTGTTGCTATGGACCCGGGAAAGGGTTCCAGCCGAAACTGTGCCGCGCCGGTCCATTCTGGCGCGGCACTTTTATGTGTCACCATCCAACCGGCACCCTGCTCCAATCCGATCCGATCCGATCCGGTCTTGGAGATGGAGTTGCGCATGTGACGGCCAGTGTGGGAGTTCCAAACGCCGTGAGCATCGCGGACGGTCTCAAGATCGCTTTCGACGTCCATCTCTCCGGTGACCTGGAACGGGCGGAAGAGTTCTATCGCGCAATCCTCCGGGCCAGTCCGGGCAATCCGATGGCGGCGACGCTTCTGGGGCTGATCCGGTCCCAGCGGACAATGGTCCGCCAGAGCAAGCACAAGTCGTTGTCGCTGCTGCGCGGCCGGGGATTCTACCCCGCCACCGTGATCGACATCGGTGCTCAGACCGGCACCCCTCCACTCTACGAGGTCTTTCCCGACGCCCACCATGTGCTGGTCGAGCCGGTGGTCGAGAACGAACCTGCCCTGCAGGTCCTGTGCGGGCAACTGCGCAGTGCCGAGTACCGCATTGCAGCCGCCGTTCGTCAGGATGGCATGGTCCCGCTGGCGGTTTCCGATGACCGGCTCTATTCCTCCGTCTTTCTGGAGAGGGCGGAGGGAACGGAGGCTCCGTCCGGGCTGCGCACCGTGCCCGGCCTCTCGCTCGACACCCTGTGTGCCGAGGGCCGCTATGCCGGGCCGATGCTGGTGAAGATCGATGTCGACGGCCTGGAACTGGAGGTGTTGGCAGGCGCCGCCACGCTGATGCGGCCGGACACCGTTTTCGCGATCGAAGCGACGGTGGCCGGCGGCGATGCGCGCATGCCTCGCATCATTGCCGCCATGGCACCTTACGGTTTCCAGGTCTGGGACATTGTCGATCCACTCTATCGTCCCGGTGACGAACGGATGTGGCAGGTCGATCTGGTGATGGTTCACCGCGACGGATCCTACGCTCCGCTCTGAATCCTGCTCCGCATGGCGTGTTCGAGGCGGAGGATTGCGTTGTCCCATGAACCTGGCCTGTCCTGCCGGAACAGGCGCATGGTCGGATACCAGGGGCTGTCCTCGCGGTCGAGCATCCAGCGCCAGTCGGGGGCGAAGGGGACCATCACCCATACGGGCACGCCGAGGGCGCCGGCGAGATGGGCGACGGAGGTGTCGACGCAGACCACCAGATCGAGGCCTGCCATGATGGCGGCGGTATCGGCGAAATCCCTGATGTCGGGGGAGAGGTTCAGCAGGGGGAAGCCGCCGGGCGGGTTGGCCGCCTGGCCCTCCGTCGGCCCCTTCTGGATGGAGACGAGGCTGACGCCGGGAATGGCGGCGAGCCGGGCGAAGGGGGCTAGTCCGATGGAGCGGTTGCGGTCGTTGCCGTGGGTGGGAGACCCCGCCCAGACGATGCCGACCTTCAGCCCCGCCACTCCCTTCAGCCGTTCGCCCCAGCGCGCCGCAAGCTCCGGCTCAGCCCTCAGGTAGGGAACGCGGGACGGCACGGTTTCCAGCCGGGTGCCGAACAGCGCCGGCAGGCTCAGCACCGGGATTTGCACGTCGAAATCGGGCAGCGGCCCTCCGGTTTCCACCGCGATGGTGCCGGGCAGGCTGTGCAGAACCGGCAGCAGCGCCCGCTGGCATTCCAGATAGACCGGCTGTCCGGCGCCTGTCCTCTCGGCCGCTTGCGCCAACAGCGGCAGATAGCGGACGAACTGCAGCACGTCGCCGAAACCCTGCTCCCAATAGACCAGCAGCCGCCGGCCCTTCAGCGGAGACCCGTCCCAGCGCGGCTGAACGAAGCTGCGCTGGGGCGAAGGCAGGCGGCCGTGCTTCCAGCGCCATTCATAACCCTGCCAGCCTCGGACGAAGTCGCCCAGCAGCAGCCGGACCAGGCTTTCGTTCCAATGGGCTCCGGCGAAATCCGGGTCCAGGCGGGTGGCCCGCCGGAAGGCCCGCAGCGCCTCCCAGAGGACGCCCTTTTCCTTCACCGTCGATCCCAGATTGCTATAGGCCCCGCCATGCTGCGGGTTCAATGCAATGGCTCGACGAAAACATACCGCCGCCTCGTCCAGCCGGTGGGCCATGCGCAGCATGGCGCCGTGGTTGTTGGCGACCTCCGCATCGTCCGGCGCCAGGGCGGCCGCGCGGGCGAAGGCGTCACAGGCCTCGTCGGCGCGCTTCAGCCGCTCCAGATTGATCCCCAGTTCGTTGAGCACGGCCGGCTGGTCGGGCTTCAGCCTGACCGACGCGCGGTACGCCCGCACCGCTTCCTCCGTCCGGCCTAGCCGGACAAACAGCCCCCCCAGGTTGGTCCAGCCGTTCAGAGACGCTGGCGATAGGCTCAGGGCGCGGCGGAACAGCGCCACCGCGTCCGTGTCACGGCCGGCATCGGCATGCAGCAGCCCCAGATTGTTGATGGCGGGGGCGAATTGGGGATCGGCGGCGACGATCTCGCCATACAGGCGGATGGCGTCCGCCGCCTTGCCGCTCTGATGGAGCCCGAGCGCCGTGGCGAAGGCTTGCTGGATGTTCATGGAGATCGCATCGCCCCGGTTGAGAACCTGTTTCGGACGGCATCGAGGACCGGGGGGATCAGTAGCAGAGATGCCATGCGCTGCAAAGGACGGGCGGTTGCGATGCGGGGCGGGTTGTCCGCTTGCATCGCCGCCCCTCACCGCCCATCAATGGCGCTCGTCGAACAGGGAGTGTGGCGGGCGGTATGGCGCGGCTTCTGCTGATCAACTACGAGTTTCCGCCGCTGGGCGGCGGGGCGGCCAACGCCACCGACAACACCGCGCGCGAACTCGCCGCCTTGGGCGAGGAGGTTCTGGTGCTGACCTCTGCCTTCGGCGGCCTGCCGCGGGTGGAGCGCCGGGCCGACGGGGTGGAGATCCGCCGCATCCCCACCCTGCGCCGCCGCCGCGACCGCAGCTCGGTGGTGGAGATGCTGGCCTTCCTCGCCAGTTCGCTGGTCATGGTGCCCTGGATCGCCGCCCGCTGGCGTCCGGATGCCACCGTCGCCTATTTCGGCCTGCCCTGCGGCCCTGCGGCATGGATGGTGAGGGCGCTGACTGGAACGCCCTATGTCGTCAGCCTGCGTGGCGGCGACGTGCCGGGCTTCCAGTATGACGGCATCTCGCTCTATCACCGGCTGGCCGGGCCGGTGATCGGCTGGCTGTGGCGCCGCGCCTCGGTCGTCGTCGCCAACAGCGAGGGGCTGGCCGACCTCGCCCGCCGCTTCGCCCCCGACCGGCCCATCGCCATCATCCCCAACGGCGTCGATGCCGCCCGCTTCGCGCCTGCTGATGCAAGGGACGACGGCGACCGCCTGTCGCTGCTGTTCGTCGGCCGGGTGGTGCGGCAGAAGGGGCTGGACGTTCTGTTCGAAGCCCTAGCCTCCCTGCCGGCGGAGTTACGCGCCTGTATCGGCTTGACCATCGTCGGCGACGGCCCCGCCCGGCCGGAGCTGGAGGCCCAGGCGGCCCGGCTCGGCCTGTCGGAGCGCATCGCCTTCCGCGGCTGGCTCGGGCGCGACGAGCTGCCCGCCGCCTACCGCGCCGCCGACGCCTTCATCTTCCCGTCGCGCGACGAGGGCATGCCCAATGTGGTGCTGGAGGCGATGGCCGCCGGCCTGCCGGTGGTGGCGACCCGCATCGCCGGCAACCGCGATCTGGTGGTGGTGGAGGAAACCGGCCTGATGCTGGACGTCGACGACACCCCGGCCCTTGCCGCCGCCCTTGCCCGGCTTGCCGCGGACCCGGCCCTGCGCCGCCGGCTGGGCGAGGGCGGACGCCGCCGGGTGGTCGATCATTTCTCCTGGCGCGCCGTCGCCGCCGCCTACCGCGACCTGTCCCTTGCCGGCCGCGGCGGGCGGGCGGGGGAGCCGGCGGCGCGGGCGGAGTGAGGGGCCGTCGCATGACGTGCTGTTGACATCCGGCGGCTTTCGGGAGCGTATGGCGGCGCGGCAGAGCGGATCGGACAGCAAGGGATCGGACAGCGTGGCGGAACCGGTGAAGACGGCGGATGGCGGGGGCGGCGCCCCGGCAGGGACATCCGCCCTGGCCTTCGATTTCGGCGAGAACTGGGACCATTACTCGCGCACCGTGCTGAACGAGCCGCGGCTGGTGGCGGCCATCGACAGCCTGAAGGGGCTGGTCGGGACCGACCGGTTGAAGGGCGCCAGCTTCTGCGACGTCGGTTCCGGCTCCGGCCTGTTCACCATCGCCGCCGGCAAGCTGGGCGTCGACCGCGCGCTGGGCTTCGACGTCAACCCAACCGGGGTCGAGGTCGCCCGCCGCAATCTGGGCCGCTTCGCGCCAGAGCTTGCCGAGCGCATCGAGTTCCACCGCGGCTCGGCGCTGGACAGCGGCTTCGTCGGTTCGCTCGGCCGCTTCGACGTGGTCTATGCCTGGGGCTCGCTGCACCACACCGGCTCCATGTGGCCGGCGATCGAGACGGTGGCGCCGCTGGTCGCGCCGGGCGGCACCTTCGTGCTGGCGCTCTACAACCGCCACTGGACTTCGCCGATCTGGACCCTGATCAAGATCGTCTACAATCTGTCACCGGGCTTCCTTCGGAGAGTCTGGGACTGGACGCTGGGCTCGCTGATGTTCCTGGCGACCTGGGCGATCACCGGCTCCAACCCGCTGCGCAAGGAGCGCGGCATGGAGTTCTGGGTGGATGTCACCGATTGGCTTGGCGGCTACCCCTACGAATATGCCAGTGCCGACGAGGTGCGGGCGCGGATGGACGCGCTCGGCTTCGAGCTGCTGGAGGTCCGTCCGCCGCGCGTGCCGACGGGCTGCAACGAATTCATCCTGCGCCGGAGGCCCGCATGAGCGACGACGCATTCAAGTCCGCCCCTCTCGACACTCCTCTCGCCGCGGCGGCGACCGATCACCCCGGCGGCGTTGATTACGACGACAGCTGGGAGCGGCGCTGGAACGATATGCGCAAATACGGCCCGACCGGCCGGCATCTGCGCCGTATCGTCACCGAGATGGTGCGCCCGCTGAATTACGACAGCCTGCTCGACGTCGGCTGCGGCCAGGGCTCGCTGCTCGCCACGCTGATGCCGCTGAAGCCGCAGGCCAGTTACAGCGGCCTCGACTTTTCCGCCAAGGCCATCGACGTTGCCCGCCGCCGCGCGCCGCACGCCGAATTCGGACTGCTCGACGTCGCCGCCGGCCATCTCGACCGCCGCTTCGACCTGGTGGTCTGCACCGACGTGGTTGAGCATATCGAGGACGACGTCGCGGCTCTGCGCAACCTCGCCGCCATGACCGGCCGCTACCTGCTGGTTTCCACCCTGCAGGGGCGAATGCGCGACTTCGAGCGCACGGTCGGCCATCACCGCAACTATGCCCGCGGCGAGCTGCAGGCCAAGATCAGGTCGGTCGGGCTGGAGATCGAGCGGGTGGTGGAATGGGGTTTCCCCTTCTTCTCGCCGCTCTACCGCAACGTGCTGGGGGCCGCCAGCGGCCAGGGCACCGAGGGTGACTATGGCCCCGGACGGCGCTTCCTTGCCGAGGCGCTGTATCACATCTTCCGCCTGAACTCCTGGTCGCATGGCGACTACATCTACGTGCTGGCCCGCCGTCCGGGGGCGTGAGGACTCTCCTTCTCCCGCCTCTCGCGCAAACTTCGTTCGTGCTGACGGTATCAGGCGGATCGAAGATCCGCCGAGAACCCTGAAAGAGGAAGAAAATCCATATCATCACTCCATGACTTCATGAAAAGGCATCCTTAAATGCATGCCTGGCTGAAAGCCCTGGTCAGCGTGCTGCTGGTCGCCCTGCTGCTGTGGCGGGTCGATGTGGCGGAGGCCGGGTGGGTGCTGGCGATGGCGTCGCCGGGGCTGCTGGCGCTCGCTGCCATGCTGTTCTTCCTGATGCATGTGCTGAACGCATTGAAGCTGCGGGTTCTGCTACCGGACCAGCGGGTGGGGCGTCTGCTTGCCTACACGCTGGTGGCGCAGCTCTATGCGCTGGTCCTGCCGGGCCAACTGGCGGGGGAGGCGGTGAAGGCCTACCGGCTCAGCCGGGATGGAGCGCCGGGGGAAAGCCGGAGGGCAGGCCGGGGGGCGGAGCAGGGAGAAGCCGGCGGCGGACGCATCGTCTCGGCGGTCGCCTTCGACAAGGTGACGGGGATCGCCGGGTTGCTGCTGCTGACCGGCGGCGGGCTGGCTCTGGAGACGGCGCGATTCGGTGAAGCGCTGCTGGCCGCGGTCGGGGTGGTGCTTGCCGGGCTGGCTGCGGTGACCGGGCTGCTGGCCTGGGGGCGGGCTCGCACCCTTCTGCTGGCGCTGCTGGGCTGGCGGGCGGGGCCGAAGCGTCAGGCACTGCTGCTCGGGCCCTTGCGCAGCTTCCTTGACTCCTGGCGCGACCAGACGCGCCGGCCGGGGCGGGCCTTGCTGTCGCTCGCCGGCGGGATCGCGGTCCAACTGGCGGCGGTCGCCGGCAGCCAGGCCCTGGGGCTGGCGGTCGGCATCGTCCAGCCTTTTTCCGTCTGGTGTGCGGCGATCGGGCTGATGTCGGTGATCGTGCTGATGCCGGTCACCGTCGCCGGCATCGGCCTGCGCGAGGCGTCGCTGGTCGGGCTGTTCGATCTGGTCGGCGTGCCGCATGCCCAGTCGCTGGCGCTGGGGTTCGGCATCCTCGCCTTCCAGGTGATGGTGGCCCTGCTGGGCGCTGTCATCGACCTGACCGTCCTGCGCGAGCGCCGTGCGGCGTGACGCGGCCGCCGCCCAATTAGCCGTTGCGCTCGCGGAATGCAGCGGCCATACCATGGCCCGGCGTCGCCTTCGACAGATGCCCCCCGCAGCCTCCGGACCCGTTCGATGACCCTCCTTCTTACCCCTGGATCCGCCACCACGGACACCGGCACGGTTTCCGTCTCGGTCCTGATCCCGGTCTACAACGAGGAGGACAACATCGCCCCCCTGTGCGGCCGGCTGATCCCGGCGCTCGACGGGCTGGGGCGCAGCTTCGAAGTCCTCTTCGTCAATGACGGTTCCACCGACGGGACGGAGGAGGAACTGCAGCGCGTGGCCTCCGACCGCCGCATCCGCGTCATCAACTTCCGCCGCAACGTCGGCCAGACCGCAGCGATGATGGCCGGCATCGACCATGCCCGCGGCGATGTCATTGTTCCGATGGACGGCGACTTGCAGAACGACCCGCAGGACATCGCCGGCCTGCTCGCCAAGCTGGACGAGGGCTATGACGTGGTGTCGGGCTGGCGCGCAGACCGGCAGGACGGCTTCCTGCTGCGCACGCTGCCGAGCCGGATGGCCAACAAGCTGATCTCCACCATCTCGGGCGTGAAGCTGAACGACTATGGCTGCACGCTGAAGGCCTACCGGCGCCAGATGCTGCAGGGCTACCGGCTCTATGGCGAGATGCACCGCTTCGTGCCGATCTACGCCCGCTGGCAGGGTGCGAAGCTGACCGAGATGCCGGTGCGTCACCACCCGCGCCGCCATGGCCAGTCAAAATACGGGCTGGAGCGGGTGCTGAAGGTCGTGCTCGACCTGATCGTCGTGAAGTTCCTGACCCAGTACGAAACCAAGCCAATCTACATCTTCGGCTTCGCCGGCATGATGTTCATGGGGCTGTCCTTCCTGGCCGGCATCTACGCCATCTATCTGAAGCTTGTCGACGGCATCTCCTTCATCCTGACCCCGTTGCCGCTTCTGGTAACGATGGGGCTGGTCACCGGCGTGATGTGCATCCTGATGGGGTTGCTGGCCGAGTTGCTGGTCCGCATCTATTTTGAGAGCCAGGGCAAGAGCCACTATTCCATCAAGACCATGCTGAATTTCGACGAGCCGGGCCCCTCGGACCGCAGCATCCGGGATTGAGGCCCCGCGTCCGAAGGCCGCTGCCGAAAAGAAAACGGCCCTGCAGCTTTCCGGCTGCCGGGCCGTTTGCCATTCCGGGGCCTTCGATCTTACGGGGCCTTCGGCATGGCTTCGACACCACCGGGCGGGGTCAGTTCCTTCAGGGCGCCGGAATGCGCCATCAGGAACAGCCTGACCCGTTGGCCGGCGACGTCCGGCGGCAACAGCAAAATGAAGCCGCTTCCGGTCAGTACCTCCTCATGGAAGACCTTGGCGACATCCGGACGGGCGATGCCGGTGGAGCCGGTGGCGACGATGCGATCCCCGACCACCGCCAGCACGAAGGGAACCGGCGCCGGAACGGCCGTGTCCGCGGCCCAGCCGGCAATGGCGATCGGCCCCCCGCTGGCGATGCGTTCGATCCGGTCGAGGGAGCCGTGCAGCCCGTCCGCGCTTTCGGAAGCCCGCAGCGGCATGTCCATCCGCAACTGGCCGGCCCCATCGAGCCGCCCGCCCTGCAGCAGGGTCTGCAGGATCGAGCGTTCCGGATGACCGGCCGCATCGGCCAGGATCGGCGCCAGGAAATCGGCCTTCAGGTCGTAGGCGGCGCGCAGGAAGGGCGCGATGTTGCGCGGTGAACTGGATGGGCAGACCAGAGGCCGGTCCCAATCCAGTCCGTCCGGCGTCCGGATGGCCTGCAGATGGCTGGCGATGCAGCGCTGTGCCGCACTGTCGCGGTCGGCCACCATCCGGTTGAAGCCCGCGACGCTCCAATGCCGCAGGAGGTCCCCGCCCGTGCCGTGGCCGAGCAGGAGCAGGCCGGTCAGCACCATGCCCGCCGCGACCCCCCGGCCGGTTTCGCGGTCCCGTTGCGCCCTGGCGGCCGGCCGGCCGGCCATCAGCATGGTCCAGCCGGCGACCGCCGCCGGGAAGGCCAGCAGGACCGGATAGGCGTAACGCGGAGTGATGCCGCATTGCATCGCGGCGGCGATCCCGTCGCCGCACAACCCGGCCCGGCCGAAGGCGGTGGTCATGGTGACGATGACCGTTCCCGCGATCAGCGAAGCGATGCAGAAGACGGCATGGCGCCGTTCGACGCCCGCCCGGCCGAAGGGCAGCAGGACTGCCGGGATGAGGCAGAGCGCGAGCGCCGCCGCCCCCGCCGTCAGCGACAGCGGTGCCCCCACCGTCTCCACCGGCAGGCCGGCGGCGGTGGCGAAGGCGCCGAACAGGAAGGCCCAGAATTCCCGGTGCCAGGGCAGCACCAGCGGCTGGCCGGTGTGGTTGGCGTAGGAGCCGCTGAAGGTCATCCACAGCATCGCCGCGGTCAGCAGCAGCCCGCCGCCGACCGCCACCAGCGTGCGCCCGTCCGTCAGCCTTTCCCGCCAGTTCCCGCCCTGGCGCAGGGCCAGCAGCCCCCCGGCTCCGGCCGCCCCCAGCGCATAGCTGGCGCCGAACACCCCGGTGGAGCCGAAGGCCAGCAGGAACAGCATCGCCGGCACCAGCCGTCCGCTGACCAGCGTGTGGAAAAACAGAAACAGGCAGGTGAATAAGATCGGCTGCGCCAGCCCCATGTGCTGGTAGTAGAAATACTCGTTGTTCAGCGTGCCGGTCAGGAACAGCCCGGCCGCAAGGGCCGGCACCGCGGTCCACGCCGAGCGCGTGCAATCCCGCAGCAGGACAAGGGCGTAGGCGGCGAGCATGGCGGCGAAGGCCAGCCAGCCGACCAGCCGGAAGGCGATGAAGTCGACGCCGATGGCATGCCACAGCCCGTGGGTCAGCAGCTTGAAGACCGGGGCGACATGGTCGCTGTCCTTGGCGAAGATCGAATGGACGGTCAGCGGCTGCTGCACGCCCTGGACGGCGCCGAAGAAATAGCCCCAGTCATCCCAATAGGGCAGGCCGGTGCTGGCCTGCATGTTCATGCCGAACTGATAGGCGACGATCAGCGCTCCCAGCCCTAGAAGCAGCCAGACCAGGATGCGGCCGGCGGCATGTGTGTCCGCCTCCCCGCGCGTGCCGGAGAGCGGATAATCCAGACTTTCGGAACTCATGCGGCGTTTTCCATCGGTGCCGGTGTCTTGGCCGGGCGGTCCAGCGCGGCGGCGAGTGCGGTCCAGGCCCACAGCAGGCCCCGGTGGTCGGCCTGTCCGCTGCGGTGCTCGTCCCAGCGGGCCGCCAGCCACTTGCCGTCCACCCCGATGCGCGCCGCGGTCTCCAGCGGCGGCTGGGGCAGGTGGCGCAGCCAGCGGCTCAGGGGGATGCCGAAGCCCTTCTTGGGCCGGGACAGGATCGCCGGCGGCAGCAGCGGGGCCATCGCCTTCTTCAGGATCCATTTGCGGGTGCCGCCCATCAGGCCATTCGGCTGCAGCTTCACGCCGGCCGGCAGGCGGCTGACGAAGGCGACGAGATCGCGGTCGAGGAAGGGCGACCGCGTCTCCAGCGAACAGAACATGCTGGCGCGGTCGGCTTTGATCAGCAGATTCTCGCCAAGATAGAAGCGGCCGTAGAACTCGATGGAGCGGTCGACGTCGTGGCCGCTGGCGCCCGAGCGCCACAGGGCATCGGCTTCGTCATAGAGATCGTCGGCGGACAGGCTGATGCCGAACAGCCGCGACACCTCCTCTACCGAGGCCGGCCCCAGCCAGGACGGCATCCAGTGCGCCGGCCGGTGCCCCAGCCCGCGCAGTGCCCGGCGCAGCTTGAAGTCGAAGCTCATGTTGCGGTCCGACCGCGGAAGCCGGTGGGCCACCGCCTCCGCCAGCCGGTGCAGCGGGCGGGGGACGGCATGGTGGTAGAGTCGTGCCGTGCGCAGCGCGTCGAAGGTGTCGTAGCCCGCGAACAGCTCGTCGCCGCCGTCGCCGGTCAGCGCCACCGTCACCCGTTCGCGGGCGAAGCGCGACAGCAGATGCGTCGGCAGGATGGAGGGGTCGGCGATCGGGTCGTCCAGCCGGCCGAGCAACTCCGGCAGCATTCCCGCCGCGGTGTCGAGGTTCAGCGTGCGGCAGGCATGGTCGGTGCCGTAATGGCGCGCTGCGTCGGCCGCATAGCCGCTCTCGTCGAAGCTCGGCTCGTCGAAGCCGATGGTGAAGGTCCTCATCGACGCCGGGTCGCGGTGCCGGGCCGCGAGCGCCACGATGGCGGCGCTGTCGATGCCGCCGGACAGGAAGAAGCCGACCGGCACGTCGCTCAGCATCCGGCGTTCCACCGCGCGGTCCAGCAGCTCGCGCAGCTCCTCCGCCCACTGGTCGGGACCACCCGGCGGCCGGTCGTCCACCACCATGCGGTATTCCCAGTAGCGGCTGACCGACAGCCGGCGGCTGGTCAGGTCGTAGACCATGCTGCAGCCGCCCGGCAGCTTGCGCACCGCGGCATGGGCGGTCAGCGGCGCCGGGATGAAGCCGTAAGCGAAATACTTGACCAGCGCGGTGCGGTCCAGCCCGTCCGGCACCGACGGGTGGGACAGGACGGCAGTGGCCTCCGAGGCGAAGACCAGCCCGTCGGCGGTCTCGGCATAGAACAGCGGCTTCTTGCCGAAGCGGTCGCGGCCGAACACCAGCCGGCCCCGGCGGCGGTCGTAGAGGCAGAAGGCGAACATGCCGTTCAGCCGCTCCAGCATGGCCAGGCCCCATTCCCGGTAGCCGTGCAGCAGCACCTCGGTGTCGGAGTGGTCGGTGACGAACCGGTGGCCGGCCTGCTCCAGCGCGCGGCGCAGTTCGGGCGCGTTATAGATCTCGCCGTTGTAGACGATGACCAGATCGCCCTCGGCCGTCGCCATCGGCTGGTAGCCGCCCTCGATGTCGATGATGGCGAGACGGCGGAACCCCAGATGAACCGGCAGAGCGCCGCTGTCGTCGGACCTGCCCTGATCGGCATAGACGCCGTCGTCGTCGGGACCGCGGTGACGGATGATGCTGGTCATGACGGCGAGGTCGCGCTCGCCGCCGGGTCCGGCGAAGCCGGCGAAACCGCACATGGGGCTGCTCTCCCGAGGGGACTGCCGAAGGTGGCGATGAGGGCTAGGTGTAGCGTCTCGCCCGGCCGGGTGCCATGGTGAAATGGCTGCTGAAGCGGGCATGGTCATTTCTCTAGCAGGATGCGGAAAAAGGTCTGTTCCCGGCAGTTCGGTCGTGATTCTCTTTGGTCGAAGAGAATGCGGCTGGTGAGGGGGCGATGCGGGGTTCGGACGAACGCAGCGAGGGTCTTTTCAGCTATGTGAGCTGCGAGGCTCGGGTTCCGGCCGATCATCCGCTGCGGCCGATCCGGGCCATTGTGGACGAAGCGCTGGAGGTGATGTCGCCGGCTTTTGAGGGGCTGTACTCGAAGATCGGGCGACCGTCGATCCCACCGGAGAAGCTGCTGCGGGCTTTGCTGCTCCAGGCCTTCTACTCGGTGCGCTCGGAACGCCAGTTGATGGAACAGCTCGACTACAACCTGCTGTTCCGCTGGTTCGTCGGCTTGTCGATGGACGCCCCGGTGTGGGACGCGACGGTCTTCACCAAGAACCGGGAGCGTCTGCTGGCCGGCGACGTGGCGGCCAAGTTCCTGGCCACCGTGCTTGGCCAGCCGAAGGTCAAGGCGCTGCTGTCGGACGAGCATTTCTCGGTGGACGGCACGCTGATCGAAGCCTGGGCGTCGGTGAAGAGCTTCCGGCCCAAGGACGGCAGCGGCGAGCCGCCGGGGCCGGGTCGCAACGGCGACCGCGACTTCCATGGTGAGAAGCGGTCCAACGAGACCCATGCGTCGACCAGCGATCCTGAGGCGCGGTTGTATCGCAAAGGCAACGGGCAGCCGGCGAAGCTGGCCTTCATGGGCCATGCATTGATGGAAAACCGTCACGCTCTGGTGGTGAATGTCCGGCTCACCGCGGCCACCGGTCTGGCTGAGCGCGAAGCGGCGGTTTCCATGGTCGAGGCCATCCCCGGCCGCCACCGCATCACGGTGGGTGCCGACAAGGCTTACGACACCAAGGATTTCGTGGCGAACATGCGCAGCCTGGGCGCCGCTGCGCATGTCGCGCAGAACACGAGCAACCGCCGCTCGGCGATCGACGGCCGGACCACCCGTCACCCCGGCTACGCCGTCAGCCTGAGAATCCGCAAACGGATCGAGGAGGTGTTCGGCTGGATCAAGGGAGCCGGCTTGCGCAAAACGCGTCATCGCGGAACGGCCCGCGTCGGTTGGATGTTCACCCTGACCGCCACCGCCTACAACCTGATCCGCCTGCCCAAGCTGCTGGCGGCGGCATAATCACGCCCGAAGTCCGCCTCAACGGCGGCTACGGGCGTCTCGGAGCACGAAAAGGCACTCCATTCCGACAAAAACGGGCGTCGGAAACCCCATTCCCAAGCCTCAGCCGAGGAAAAAAGCCGGAATATGTTCGTTTTTCCGTGTCCTGCTAGGGCTGGGACTCATCACCAGTAGGATACGGTAGCGGCGATGCAGACGGCGGCATGGAAGTTGGTGGCGAGCCTGTCGTATCGGGTTGCGACGCGACGGAAATCCTTGAGCCGGTTGAACATGCGCTCGATGGCGTTGCGGTTTCGATAAAGGTATGGCGAGAAACAGTTTTTCCAGACGCGATTGATTTTGGGCGGGATGTTGGGCGCGGCTCCGATTGCCTCGATCTTTCGGCGCACGGCGTTGGTGTCGTAGCCCTTGTCGCCATGGATCAGATCGGCGGTGGTCACTTGGTCGAGCAGGGTGTCGGCAGCGACGCAATCCGCGACCTGCCCGCCGGTGAGCAGGAAGGCGATGGGGCGGCAATTCCGGTCGGTCAGGGCGTGGATTTTGGTGGTGCGACCGCCGCGCGAGCGGCCGATCGCCTGGTTCCGCTCCCCCCTTTTCCGCCCGAGGCGCAGCGATGCGCTTTTACGGCGGAGGAATCGATCAAAACCTCTGCTGGCGGTCCTCCCGCGGTGGCCAGCGCATGAAACAGGTTCGACCAGACACCCTTGGCCGCCCAGCGCTGGAAGCGATTGTACAACGTCTTGCGCGGCCCGTAGATCGTGGGGGCGTCCTTCCACCGGCAACCGGAGATCAGGACATGCACGATACCGCTGATGACGCGGCGGTCATCGACCCGGGGCTTGCCTCGGGTGTCGCGCGGAAGGTAGGAGAGCATAACAAACCTGGGGGTGAAGCTCAGGCGGCGATCTGTTCGGCTGAGGAATGGTCATTGGCGGCGAGCCCGGGATACCAGCTCTCGAACACCGGCCGCAGCGTTCCGTCCAAGGTGCGGGTCCGCACCTGCAGCAGGTGGTGAGCGCCGCGTTTGGTCCACTGCATCTGCTGACGCTTGGACATCCGCTTGTCGATCACCACGTTGACGGCGGACTCCACGAAGGCGGTGGAGATCGGCTCCCCGTACCGCCGCCGCTCCCCGTAATGGGGGATGGCGTCGATGTTGTTGGCGATGTAGCCCGCGCACTCCGCCGTCAACCGGGCAACTGAACCGCGCCGGGTTTGCCGGAGGCTGATTTGGTTGAGTCACGCCGCCATGGCGACGTCCTCGATTTGAGCATAATAGCGCGCCTCGGCCTCGGCGGGAGGAATGTTGCCGATGGGCTCGAGGAGGCGCCGGTTGTTGAACCAGTCGACCCATTGCAGGGTGGCGAATTCGACGGTCTCCAGGGTGCGCCACGGCCCTCGGCGCCGGATGACCTCGGTCTTGTAGAGGCCGTTGATGGTCTCGGCCAAGGCGTTGTCGTAGCTGTCGCCGACGCTGCCGACCGACGGCTCGACGCCGGCGTCAGTCAGACGCTGGGCGTATTTTATGGCAACATATTGCGACCCGCGGTCGCTGTGATGAATGAGGCCGCTGCCTTTGATCGGCCGGCGGTCGTGGAGGGCCTGTTCCAGGGCATCCAGAACGAAGCCGGCGTGGGCGGTGCGCGACACCCGCCAGCCGACGATCTTGCGAGCGAAGGTGTCGATGACGAAGGCGACGTAGACGAAGCCTTGCCACGTCGCGACGTACGTGAAATCCGCCACCCACAAGGCATTCGGGCGCGGCGCCTGGAACTGGCGCTTCACCCGGTCGAGCGGGCACGGCGCCGCCTTGTCGCCGATCGTGGTTCGCACCGCCTTGCCGCGCGTCGCCCCCTTCAGGCCCATGCGCCGCATCAGCCGGGCCACCGTGCAGCGGGCCGCATCGATGCCGTCCCGCCGCAACTGCCGCCAGACTTTCCGCACCCCGTAAACCTGGAAGTTTTCATCCCAGACCCGTCGGATAGCCACACTCAGCTCCGCGTCGCTTCGCGAGCGGGCCGGCGCCTTGGCCGGATCAGCCTTCCGGGCGGCATGGACGCGGTAGGTCGACGGGGCAATCGGCAACACCTTGCAGATCGGCTCGACCCCGTGGACGGCGCGATGCTCGTCAATGAAGGCGATCATCGCTTGAACGGGCGGTCGAGCTCCGCCTGAGCAAAATAAGCCGACGCTTTGCGCAGAATCTCGTTCGCTTGCCGCAGTTCCCGGACCTCACGCTCCAGCGCCTTGATCCGCTCCTGCTCGTCTGTCGTCGGGCCGGGCCGCTTGCCCTGGTCGCGCTCGGCCTGCCGGACCCAGTTCCGCAGCGTCTCCGGATTGCAGCCGATCTTCGCGGCAATCGAGCTGATCGCCGCCCATTGCGAGGCGTGCTCGCCCTCGTGCTCGAACACCATCCGAACCGCGCGTTCGCGGACTTCAGGGGCGTACTTGGGTGATGCTGGTTTCGTCATGAGGACCCCAGTTTCTCAAGAAGTGGGGCCTCCGACAATCCCGGCGCGGTTCACATTCCGCAACGGCATCGAGGTCACTCAAGCCGCGTCACAGAGCGCCGCCTGAGCGGACCGTCACCCATTTCCCCGCATAGCTCATGAAAAGGCGGAGCTGTGAAGAACGACCAAGCGTGAGGCCGTCCCGCCCCTGGCCGTGAAGCGGCCTTGGGTGTCAGGCTTGCTTTAGCAAGGGCTCTGCTGGCGGTGTCAGAGAATGGCCCCAGCATGGGAATGCCGCTCCACAGCCCTAGGCTTAGTCCTTAGGAGGCGGGAGGAGCGGTTCAAATGGCGTATCCGGATGAGATGACAATATTGACAAGAGTACTGGATCATTAGGATCAAGCTTTCTGCCGATCTTCTTTTCAATCTCCTCGACTCTCTCGTCTGCACGCCGCGACAATTCACGATCCTCTTCAGTTAAACCCCATAGTTTTGTCATGACGCCCATCTCCTTCTCTTGCAGATTTCTTCAGATGGGCAGACGTCTTTTGGCGCCAGCGGCGCCAAGCGCGTGATGCGAACACCGCGCTGTGTGTCACGGCCACCGTTCCCGCCCATCGCGTGATTCCACCAAACCGGTCCGGCCGCTCGGCCGCGATGGTCTGGTCCTGTTCAAGAGGACCGCTGCCGGGGTGAGCCAAGCTTCCGTCCGGAGCCAGGGCCGAACGGCAAGGGCTTCGCTGGACCGTAGACTGCGGCGGAGGACGAGGGTCTGTGTGTCATGGCCTGCGGCCCAGATGGCGGCCAGGTGACCAGCAGGTGACGCGCCGCATCGTCCGGGTCGTACGGGGTCGATGCCGTACCGACCGGAAGCGCCGGAAACTGAGCGCCGCCCCGACCGGTGCCGGCAGTGGTGTTGGACGACACCTGGTGTTGTGCGCCGTGGTGCTGGTCCGGCATTGCAGCCGGCGTGAAAACCCCGTCCGCTGTCGCACTGCCAATCAGGTAGGTTCCGCTCTCGGTGTGATGGCGAAGCTGAACCGCAGTGGCATAGTCAAATGCGGCCTCCACAGCGGCTTGGATCGCATCGGCGTCGGTGCGGGCATCGGGCAAGTTGCGGGACGAGGGTGGCGGGTCGGCATACAGCAGGAAATAGCCGTAGGTGGGATCGTCGGGATCGGCTGTCATCGGTGGCCTCGCGGACTATGAAAGCGAGGCGAATGTTGCACGTCATCGAGGGCTCTGGAGGAGCGTAAGCGGGAGCCGCATGCGTTTTACGCATACCTTGCATTGTTCACCCCATTGATGTCGGCACAGCGCCGTGCTGCCTCAAGGTCAGGGCATCGCTTGCAGGTTGGTCATTGGGAAATACGTGGTGCGCGGACTGGTGCAGGACTTCGGGCTGCCACCCCACTGTGATGCCCCTGAAGACGGCAGGTGCAATCGACTCATCAGCAGCGGTGAGTTGGTTCGGCTCTTTTCCATAGGCCGATGTGGCACTGCAGGCTGGAGAGTTCGGGCGGTGACCAGCACCACCCGAACTGGATACGCTAGGACCTTAAGCGCAGCAGGCTGACCGTCGGGCCACACCGTCCTGCCATCCCATGATGACGGCGGCTTCAAGCTCAGGGTTTTCACCCACATACGGATTTGAAGGCGCATCCTGTCTATCAGCCGCCTGCGCTCCAGCTTCGCGCGCTGCAGCATACACGGCTTCAGCGTCCGCAGACACCAAAGCAGCACGCGACGCCGCGGCGGATGCCGACGTCGACAAGGCGTCGACAGCCTTTACCCGATGTTCCGGCAGAATATATTTCAGTTCGCAATCAAATCCCCCAACAGCGGCCACTTGGCTGGCCAGAAAGTCAAAGCCTCGCAAAACAAGCGCCGCAGCCTGCTGTCGGCTTATCTCAACAAATTCCTCGTCTCTCCGAAGGTAGTCCCAAGAATCTCGCGGTGAGCGAGCCGAAAAGCGTCCCATGGATATCCTCCATTTGGTCATTCTCACATGCCCGGACCATCCCAGTCCTCGGCCTCTTGGTCGGGTGTTGGCGAAGAACCGAGCACCCCGACGATCTCTTCAATTTCGGCCAAGCGGCCGGCAATGCGAGCGGCCTCGCGGGCAGCCGGAACATGGAGGACCTGCTGAGCGGCGGCGCCGCAGAGCTTGGCCAGGATCTGCATGAGCCGTTCAGAGTGGTTCGCCTCTTCTATGGCTCCACTCAGGTCTTCGACACGGCAAGCGGCATCGTTGTCGTAGTACTGGGTGTGGGCATCCAGGTAAATCGCAAGCGGGTTTTGCCATGCCTCGGGCGCCTTCGTACGCTGAACGAGATCGTTGGCACGGGCATTACGGGCCTCAAGCGAGAGGTCGCGGATCGGCGGGGTCGGCGCCGCGGCGGCAGGGGCCGGAGCGGTCCGGCTGGGACCATGCGTCTGCAACGGCACCGCAAACCGCCCGGCCGTGGCAGCGGACTCACGAGCCATGCGGCTAGACTGGCTCTGGCGTTCCATTTCCTCCAGCTCACGCCTCCAGGCCTCCGCCGCCGCCTGCTCCTCAGCCGCAGCGGCCGCAGGATCGAGAGCGGCAAGCCGTGCCATGGCCGACGGCAAATACCCGAACTCGATCTCGCCGGCACGCCCCCAATGGCCCTCCCGTTTCGTCTCAAAGAGCTCACGCGTCAGAACCCTTACGGCCTCCAACGCTGTCTGCCGCTCAACGATGGCCCGGGCCTGGTCTGCCGCGATCCTATCGAACTCGTTTGCCACCCGTTCAGTCCAGCCCTGTCGCAACGTCGCGACATCGGCATCGCTCAGGCCGTCGATGGTCCGGCGTTGATCAGGACCGATGTGGAAGGCCGCCCCCGCCTGCACCCGCTGGGTCAGCACCGTCAGCGCCTCCGCTTCCGCGCTTTGCTCAGCTCTGAGCCGCTGTCCCTGCGCCTCCAGCCGCGCCCCAAGCGGCACCAACCGTGACGCCATGCTCCACACCCGCTCTCCGAGATGATTGGCAAGTGCCTGCGCCTGCCCCGCCAGCCGCGCGCCGGCCGCTGCCAGCCGTTGCCGGTTCTCTGCGTGCTGCCGGTGGGCCCGGAGATGGGCGAGGTCCACCACCTCGGCCACCGGCTGGCCGGACGGCGACAACGCCGTCGTCGGCAGGGTTCCCGTCCATCCCGCCACCCAGTCCTCGACGGTGGCGCTGTCCAGATAATCGAGCGCGCTCACCTTTTCGACGTCGCGCGACCACGCCCGCGCCAGATGCGCATCGATGTCCCCGGCCGTCACCGGAATCCGCGCGGCCTCGTCCACGCGGCCGGCGCGGATTTCCTCCTCCAGCGCCGTCCGGTCGACGACAACCGTCGTCCAGCCGACGCCACGCGACAGGGCCACCGTCGCCGCCTGCTTGGTCAGCCGGTCGGTACTCAGCAGGATCGGCGCCTCGACCGTCACCCCTTGGGCTGCGGCGAGGGTGCTGGCATAGGCGTGGGCCAGCGGACAGAGTCCGTCCTTGTCCAGGTACTGCGTCGTATCCACCGCGATCCGGCGGCCGGCTGTTTCCACGGTGACGACCGTTCCGGCGATCGCCAGAACCCGCCCCGTATCCCCATTCACCACCCCCAGCCGGTCGTCCCGGTGGCGGAACCGCAGCTCGTCCCCAACGGCAAGGGACAGCATGACCGATTGCCCAGGACGGCTTCCGCTGGCTGTGATGGTCAGCGCGTCCTGTCCCAGCGCGCCATTCGCGCGCAGCTGCGCGCGAACGGCGGCGCTGATCGCGCGGACATCGTGCCAGGTTTCGGCGATGGCGATGGTGGATCGCCGCTCCGCCCTCGCCTGCATCAGACGGTCGGCCACGGCGGCGACGGCGGCATCGGGACCGCTGGTCTCGACGATGTGGCCACGCTGCCGGTGCGCCGCCACGGCGGCCGCCGCATCCCCCTCCAGCACCGCGCGGACTGCCGCCCGCGCCGCGGCATCGCTCTGCCGGATGATCGTATCGACGATGACCGGTTCTACCTCCCGGGTCAGCAGCCGCATGCCCGGTCCGGCACCGATCGGCTGCAGCTGCCGGCGGTCGCCGACCCCGACCACCCGGCAGCCGGTGGCGCGCTGCAACTCCATCAGCGTCCGGGCCTGCCGGGCCGACCATTGCCCCAGCTCGTCCACCACCAGCACGGTGCGTGCATCGACGGCCAAGGCTCCCGTCCGCCACCGCGAGAGCAGCGCGGCGGCCGCCAAACTCTCATCCGCAGCGATGCCCTCGCCAAGGCTTCGGGCCTGCCGCCAAGCAACCGCGCAGGCGAGGATCTGGGTGGCGCCGGACATCCGGTAGCCAGTCACCACCGGCTTGAGCAGCGTCGATTTGCCGACACCCGGCGCCCCCTCGACCAGCACCAGCCCGCCCGTGGCGCTCATGGCATGATGGGCGGCCTCGGCCTGTTCATTGGACAACGGAATATCGGAGCGTTGGATCAGCCACCGCGCCATGCCGTCGATCACCGCCAGCCCCGAACCCTGGGCCGCCTGCCGGGCAAGAGCGCGCACCGCGACCTCGTCCTCGACCGCCTCCCGGGTGCTGTAAACGACCCGTCCGCGCTCATCCTCGCCGGGAAGACGCACCACCACGCCTTCGGCCTGCAGGCGGGTCACTAGGCCGCCGATGTCGCGCGCGGGAAACGCGCCGGCCGCCGCCTCTGCAGCCACCTGCCAGAGCTTTTGTTCGGTGAAGACGCTGTCCTGCTCGACCGTCTCCCGCACCCTGGCTTTCAGTCTTTCCCAAGCTTGGTTCCGTCGATCTGCCGGATTGCCCTGAGCCTGACCCGTTACGGCGTGCGCCTGCTCGCCTCCCCATCCCTGCGCTGCCGCCTCGGCCAGCCACCGGGCTTCCCGCCCCTCGGCGTATCCCTTCTTGCCCCGGGTTGCCACAGCCAACCCCGCTGCTCTGGCGGCATCACTGTCGGTGCTGAACCCCAGCGCCGCAGCCTCAGCCGTGATGGCACGGCGGCGCTTCGACCAAGCCTGACACAGCGCGTCCGGAACACCCTGGATGCGGATGAATTCCAAGCGGTTGCCATGGTGCTCGATCCCCACCCCGAGCCTCTTCTGAAGTTGCTCGGCCAAGGCCGCGCGATACAGCGCCCCCGCCGCCATCTTCCACTGGTACAGCTTCTCGTTGGCGACACTGCCCCAGCTGCCATCCTGGCGCTGGGCGACATTCAAGATGACCGCGTGCGTGTGCAAGTCGGGGTCGCCAGCCCGCGTGTCGCCATGCTGAAACAGCGCACCGAACAGCGCCACCAGCTCGCGGATGGTGCCGTTCCTGCCCCGCCGGGTTTCGGCAGCACGCTCCTGCATCAGCACCAGGGCCGCACGCACAGCCTCCTCCTGGGCCGCCTCGATCTCCGCCCGCATCGCTGCTGGTGCCACCGCCCACAGCGCACTGATGCTCTTGTCGGCGCTGAAGGTGAGATCGTATCCGCCGCGCCGTTTGTCGGCGCCGGCGTTCTGCACCAGCGGCCGGTCATCGCGTGGGCTGAAGCCTGCGTGCAGAGCCTTGAAGGCGAAGGGGTCGACGGCAGCGCCATTCCGGTAGCCGAAGTGGCCGGGCAGGTTCCACCAGACGCCGGTCGGCTCGGTGCCGCCGAGATAATACTCGGCTTGCGCCTCCATATAGTAACCCGCTCCGGCACTCATCCCAACCGACAGCATTGTCTGGCTCCTGTGCATCAATGATGCGTCAGGTGTGGATCCTTCTTTGCCGATCCGTTTCGGCCCCGCATTTCTACCATGCGACAGGCCCTTCGTACAGCCTCGCTCAGGCTTGTCTCGTGGCTTGCCGCGCCAGCCAGAGCGCCTTACACTGCCTCCCGTCAAGTTTCCGCTGGAGAGAGCAGAATGGCGAAGAACGGCACCTATTCTCCTGACATCATTGCGACGCTGCGTGCTGCGCTCGATGCCGCTGCGCCGCCCCTGCTGACGAAGCAGGAGGTGGTGCGCGAGTTGCGCAATAACGTTCGTGCGGCGCGGGGCCGTGGCTGTCCCGATCAGCAGATCCTCGACATCTTCGCCGCCCAGGGCATCACGATGACGCCGTCAACCCTGCGCTCCTATCTGGCGGACAAACCCGCGAGGGTGAAGCCTCCCCGCAAGGCCTCCGCCTTGGCTGCCGCTCAGGAGCTCAAGGCTGCGGTACCGTCAGAGGATGCGATCCGGACGGCGGTTCCGGCGGACACCGTATCGCTCGAAGCGGTGGAGTGAAGCAGCAGACTGCTGCAGACGCTGGGGTGGAGCCGCTGATCCAACGGCTTCCCCCGCTGCGACGGACAGGATGGATGAGGAGGGATCGATGAGCGTGACGTTGCGGTTCCGCGAGGAAGGCGCGGCCTTCGAGCGCGCCAAGCGCGTCGCCGATGCGCTGGGGCTGTCGATGGAAGAGTACCTGTTCGCCTGTGTCGCCGAGGGGCACAAAGTTCTGCGCGCACGCTGCGCGGCGGCACGGTCTGAGCTGGAAGAGCCGGCCTTCATCCGCCGCGGTTACCCAGTCGCCCCGCCGTGGACGGGGATGGAGTGACAGGCGGCCTGATGTGAGAGGAAACCCCAGTCCACCGAGGGAATAAGCCAAGCAGCGGGTACGATCCTCGTGCGGGGAAATGGATACAGAGGAAGCCTCCTGTGCTCCGATGCCTCCCGCACTCACGCGCGGACAGGATTGGCCAATCAGAAGCCAAGCCAGACGCGACGCCTGTGGTCGCTCTCGACGGCACGCTGGGTGAAAGCCGGTGTCCACTGGCTGGAGAATGAACGCGCACTCCCCCTCCTCCTCACGGGGACGCCAGCGGCCGCCGGACTGATGATGGCCGCCAAATGATGAGGAGCAGGTCAAGCCACTGTGAGCGGACCAGTGCCGGTGACCGGAGGAATGATCTTCGAGTCATGATCCGGTCTCGGCGTTGAGCTCCATCACGGGCTGTGCTCTGGATAGATCGATTGATAGCGCTCGCCGGGCGTCTTACAGGAGAGGAAGAAATCCAACGGGTCTTGTGTGCCAAGAAACGCCCGGGCAAGCGCAAGCCGCTCCATCAGCGGTGCGCGCTCCTCTGCCGGCAAGCCGGAGAGACGGGCCTCGACTCCGGTGAGAAACTGCTCGACCTCCATAACGTGCGACCATTGCCCGATGATCTGCACGAGGTGCTCCTGGCTCTCGCGCATTGACTGCTCTACGCAGCGCCGATCCTCCTGCTTCCGCCGCCTCTCTTCGGCGGCACGCCATTCCTGACGGGCGATCTCCGCCTGCCGGTCGGCTTCCTCCAGCTTGCCCACCAGGTCAGTGGCAGCGCCTTCGATGGCCCGCACGATCGACGGCACCAGGAAGCGGAGAGACTGCTGCGCCGTCTCCTGCCAGTCGGTCGCCCAGCTGACGCGGTCGTATGGACAATAGGCAATGAGGCGAAGGCGGCCACAGGCCAGCTCCCGGGTCGTGGTCCAGCTATGATCGGCGGCAACGCGGGAGGATTTTGGCGACGTGTAGTCGGCCTCCTGGATGTAGGTGCCGCCGACATAGCGCAGCAGGGTTTCCTCGGACATCTCGACGATCGATAACCCGATCGCCACGCTGCCGATATAGACGACCGTCGGCCGATGGGGAGACCACAGCGTGCCATAATAATAGCGAGCCTGCTGTTTGGTGCGCACCTCACGCACATCGATGTCACCACGCCGGAGATGCTCGTCCGCCGGCGCCAGCACCACGCGATGGCCGACCGACTCCAGCGCGGTGAAAAGGTCGTTGGAAAAACCCAGTGCTCTGTCGAGGCCGGCCTTCGATGCCGTGATATCGACCAGCAGCCGTTTGGAGGGTTTGAGATAGCCGCGGTCGTCCACATGCCGGCTGGCGTCGAAATGCTCTCTGGCCCCCAGCAGCAGAGCGTGACTGCGGGTCTTGGAGACACGGACCGGGGCCTCTGATTGGCAGGCCGGCGGCTGCCGCGGCTTGGGCGGAGCCTGCCCTGTTCCATCGTTAGACCAGGACAGCTGATCGCCGGGCCGGGCCTCCGGCAATGGCTCCGGAGCCGGTGCCTTGCCGACCGCCAACTTGGCCCAATATCCGCGTTCGGGCCGTGGCACGTTCAGGAGAGCACAAACCCTGGCCATGTAGGTCCCAGAAACGGCGAACTGCTCAGCCACCTGGGTCATCGGCTTCGACCACACCAAGCGATACAGCTCATCCCTCGAGATCATGACGCCCTCCCCTCATCGTGCCAGCGATGCTCTCAGGCAGGATGGACGACCGACATCCATCCTGATGCCGATCAGCGGATCCTTGAGATGCGGATGCACGCGGCCGTCGTCCCGGCGGAGATGCTTGTGCCCTCCTCTGGTCAGGGTTTCTTGCCGGCCCGCCGCGGCGCGATCACGGCGCCGATCCGGCTGCGTGAGGTCCGCCCCACCCCGTTGTCCTCGGCAAAGTCACGCCAGCGGTCCACCGCACCGCGCACCTGGTCGATGATGCCGGTAACGTCGGCCGGCGGAATGGAGAACTCCGTCGCCATCGCCCGCAGATGCCGCTCGCCGGGATCCCGCCCTTCGCCCAGGATGGCGGTGGAATGCTCGCCCCCGGGTCCGTCCGCATAGGTCAGGTCGTAGGCGGGCGCCAAGGACCAGCTGCCCGTCCGGTCCATCAGGTAGGCGAACTGGCGGCCGTGATCATCCCGATTGTGGGCGAACAGGTTGAAGGCGGCGCGCCGGAACATCTCGACCACCTGCCGGTGATCCTTGGTGAGCTGGAAGGTGAGGATCATCAGCGTCTTGTAGTCCAGGCTCGGCTGCCGGAAGTCGGCGTGGAGGTGGCCGCAGGCGGAATGGAGGTGGAGCCGGCCGGCCGGACCGACACGGTCGAACCGTTGCGCTGCGAAGTAGGCGGGCGTCTTCGGGCTTCCGCTCGGCAGCAGGCGGGTGGGCGGCAGGGTCAAACCGGCGGCGCGCGCCATCCCGGCATAGGCCTGCTCAATCGGACCGATGTCCGCCGGGTCGTCCTTGCCACGAAACTTCACCAGCCAGTGCGACCAGCCCTCCGGCGCCACCAGGGCGCCATGGATCAGAGCGCCGCTCTGATCGTCGCGGCAAACCACCGCCTTCGGCCGGGCGCCGCCGGGCGAGCCGCCCACCCGCAGCAAGGTGGGGAAGAGCGCTTCCGGCGCCCCCGTGAGCACTTGGCGGCTCTGCGTGGCGATCTGGTCGAGATCGATGGCGCCGGTCTCCACGGGCTCCTCGCTCTCCGGCCGGTAGACCAGGGCCCCCATCGCCCATTCTCCCATGCAGGCCAGCATGTCGAGGGGCGTCAGCGAGAGGGGATTGATCTTGCTGGCGGCGGCCCGGCGATGAATCAGCAACCGCCCCCACCCGTCGGGCAGGCTGTCGTCGAACACACCATGAAGGCCGGAGAACGGGGCGTCCGGCCCTTGCAGAACGCCTGGGCGCGGGGTCCGTAGAAACCAGGACAGCAACCGCCCGGAAGCGAGGAAGGCATCATCGAATTCGACATAGGTTTTCCCGTCGCGGGTGGCGAGGCGGCCGACGGGCTCCTCGTCGCCCTCGCCCCAGCGCAGCGACACCGCCAAAGTACTGACGTGCTTCATCGGACCACCGTCCGGCGCTTGCCCCGCTGGCGCTTCGGCCGCTCGATCACCTCATCGAGGCTGCGGAACTCCGGTTCCGGAAACAGCGTGCCGAATTCCTCGATCGCGTCGAGCACCACGGCGACGCGGATCAGCGCGTCGAACGCCAGCTTGCCGCTGGCCTCGAACCGCCGCAGCGTCCAGATGTTCACCCCGCTGCGGTCGGCGACCTCCTGCTGAGTGAGCCCAAGGGCGACCCGCCGGGCACGGGCACGCGCGGCCACGCTCCGCGCCACATCCCCCGGGGCCATGAGGCTGAGTAGGATCATAAGACAAATTATCTCGAATATTCCGCCACAAGTTGGATTATGGTCCAACTTATGTCTAGAAACAAGGCAGCCTCCGCTCTGTACCGCGGCCCGGAAATGAGACACCCGTCTGGGCTTGTTCAGGCGGCCAAGGGTAGCTCAGCGACGGATGGCCGATCAACGCGGAGTTGTTCGGCGCGCACCTGAGCGGGGGTGCGATGGCCATGCCGGGCGACGAGCCAGGTTTCGTTGTAGTGGCGGGCGAACTCGACCAGAGCGCGGCGCAGCTCCTCGATGGTGTTGAAGGTGTGGACCCAGAGAAAGTTCTCTTTGAGCGTCCGGATGAAGCGCTCGGCCACGCCGTTTCCCTCCGGCTCGCGTACGAAGGAGGGCGAGCTGGTGATGCCCAGGCACTTGATCTCGGCTTGGAAGTCGCCGGACATGTAATTCGAGCCGTGATCGTGGCGCAGCTTTAGCCCGGCCGCAACGCCTGGGCCGATGGCGCCGAAGTGGCGCAGCACGCCTTGGCGGACTGGTTCCAGGGCTTCGAAGCGGTTGCCGCTCTTGGAGGCGTGAATGCCCACCACCTCGGAGTTGGCGTGATCGACCGCGATGAAGACGCGCGCCACGCCCTCGGCCGCGGTGATCGTCTCGGTCATGTCGGTCCCCCACATCACGTTCACCGTCTCAGTCACGATGGTGCCGTCGTGCGCCCGTGTGCGCGGCCGCCCCACCCGGTGTGGCGCTAGCAGCCCGTGCGCGCCCATCAGTCGCCGCACCCGGCGGGGCGACGTACGGATGCCCGCATGCTGCAGACGCGCCCAGATCTTGCGGTAGCCCTCGCCATGGAAGCGCGAGACGAGGATCTGCTGGCGGATGTGCTCGACCAACTCGCCATCCGAGCAGGGGCCAATCGGGCCTCGGCGCCCAGGCATCGGTGCCGGGCCGACCGCCCTGTGGCGATAGACCGTGGCGCGCGACACGTGCCAGGTTCGGGCAACCCGGCCCAGACCGTAGGGGCGACCAGTGGAGGGCGAGATGGTCCGGCTCATCGTCTCGACCTCCGCCGGGCCAAAGGGCGTTTGCCCTCCAGCGCGGCGATCTTCTCCTCCAGCAACTCGTTGGCCATGGTGATCCCGCCCACCTTGGCCTTCAAGCGCGCGATCTCCTCATCGCGCTCGTCGCGTTCCCGCTCCTTCATGGCGGACGCGACTGCCGCCAGGGCGCGCTCGCGCCACTCCGACAGGCGCGCCACCGTGACGTTCAGCTCACGGGCGACGACTTCCAGCGGCTCACCGCGCAGCAGGCGCGTGACCGCCGCCACCTTGCGTGCCGCGGAGAACCGTTGGGGCGTGCTCGCGTCCGCGCCCGAGGGGGCGCCTGCGCCTGCGTGTTGGGCGCGCTCCGGCGCCCCCTCGCGCTTACGCCCCTGTTCTTCATCCATCGTTCAGACCTCCGGTTGCGGTTCAATCTACCGCAGTCGGGTGTCTCACCGCACCGTGCCGCACCCCAAGGGGATTATGCGGACAATGGAACCGCCCTTGGCTGATCAGTATGCGGCTCAGCTTGATTGAGAGTTTCCCTGCCGATCGAGGGCCTCCGCCCTGGAAACGATTGCCTGTACCGCCTGGAGGGCCGCATCGTTGTCCTGGATGCCGGTGAACAGCCGGCGAAGTTCACTTACAGTCCCCCACTCGCCACCTGTTTGATAAGGCCTTCCGTCCGATCTATGTGAGCCCTGCCGACACACTCGTCGACGGCACGGCGGAGCAGATCCTGCTGCACAACGAGACGGGGGCGCGACTATGCCACTGGTACCCCGCTCGCTAAAAGGAGTGACAGCGAACGCCATTCCGTCCCTGACTTACGACGTCGTAAGTCGCCTACTCACCCAACAGGGTGTCGATGCGAGCACGCATGGCGCGCAGATGTGCGCGGTGCTCGTCGGCTAGCGACGGGGCTTCCTCTTGCAAGCGGCTGAGGTCGCTGGCCATCTTGCCCAGGCTCTTGCCAATCGCCTGGGGCGTCCAGCCGGTGGCGCGGCTGGGGGCGGCCTGCCCTGCCTTCTTAGCGGCGCGCAGGTCGCGCACGGTCAGTCCGGCCAAGACTTGCGCCCACAGATCCCGGATCCGGTCTTCATCGTCGAGCGTCGCCAGCTCCACCAGAACGGAGCGGCTGACGCGGCTGGGTTCCTGGCGGTAGGCATCGAGGATGTCTGCCGGCAGCCGCAGGACGGACAGGCGGCGGGACACCTCCGCCTCGGCGCAGCCGAGCATCGCGCCGACCTCGGCCATCCGATAGCCGTGGGTCTCCATCAGCCGCTGCAGGCTGCGCGCGAGGTCTACCGCATCCAAGTCGACGCGCTGAACATTCTCGATGAGCGCGATCTCTTCCGACCGCCCCTCGGTGATGATGGCGGGGATGGTCGCGCGACCGAGCAGCTGGTGGGCTCGCCAGCGACGCTCGCCCGCCACCAGCTGGTACCGGCCGGGTTTGTCGGTCGTCTTCACCAGGATGGGCTGCTGCAGGCCGATTCTTCCGATGCTGTCGGCAAGGGACTGTAAGGCCACGTCGTCAAACACCGTCCGCGGCTGGTCCGGATTTGGCGTGATGCCAGCCACATCAGCCTCGATAAGGCGGGGCAGGGTGCCTGACAGGCCGAACAGCTTGTCGGTCTCCGAGGTCTCGGCGGGGGCGCTGACTGGCGCCCGCTCGGCGCGCTTGAACTTAGGCGGCATGCTGCACCTCGCGCAGGCCGGCGGTGACCATCAGGCTGTCAGCGATGGCGACGAATGTCTCCAGTCCAGGCGCGCCGGGGTCGCCGGCCAGGGTGATCATATTGGCGGCCGACGCTTGGGAATAGACGGTGGAGCGGGGGATTGGTTCAAACAGCGGGATTTGCGCGCCCCACTGGCTGTGCAGCTCGTCCAGCGAAGCCCGGTCCTGCGACTGGCGGGCCGTGTACATCGTCGGCACGATTCCCAGGAAGCGGAGATCCGGGTTGGACCGGCGCCGAATCTTCGCCACCGTCTCCAACAGGTGTTCCAGGCCAAGAATGGCGTGGGCCTCGGTCTGGCAGGGGATCAGCAGCAGCTGCGCCGCGGCGAGCGCGTTGCTGGTGACCATGCCCAGCGCCGGGGCGCAGTCGATGACGATGAAGTCATAGTCGGCCCGCGCGCTCGACAGCATGTCTGCCATGGCGCCGATTCCGGTGGGTTCGTGATAGAGGTCGGCCTCTGCCGCCGCCAGAGCGATGGAGCTGGGCACCAGATCAAGGCCCGGCACATCGGTATGCAGAATGACGTTGGTCAGCGGCGTCTTGCCGGTCAGTGCATGATAGTGGGTGCGGCCCTGTTTTGTCAGCTCCACCACCCGCTCCTTCGTTACGCCGACATGCACCGTGGCGTTCCCCTGGCTATCGGCATCGACCAACAGCACGCGGTTGCCGGCCCGCGCCAGCACATAGCTCAGATTGACGCTGGTCGCCGTTTTGGCGGTGCCGCCCTTCTGCAGTGCGACAGCAACGGTCACTGCCGGTCCATGCCGCTGCGGCCGGTCCAGGCCAAGAGCGGCAATGGCCAGGGTGCCGGCTACGTCGCGCGGCACCTTCTCCCGGTCCGTCTCCCAACGACTTACCTTCTGCTTGTCATAGCGCCGGCCGAGCAGGTCATTCAACCACACGGCAAACTCGGGCTGGGTTTTGCCCAGCCGCTCGCGCAGCGCGCGCAGTTCCTCTCCGGTCACCCGTGCCTCCATTTTTGTGTAGGCGCACGATATGCGGTGGGTTCTACCCTGTCAATAGTATCTACTCACCACCCATCATCAACTTAGGCGGCGAACGCCGTTCGCTGTGGACTCTGGTGACGCTCACCGGATGGCGGTGACGCGCTCACGGATTGGGGGCGGGGAGGGGTAGAGGGTGACGCCCTGGTCGTCCATCGTGACCACGGCCTCTGGATAGACTGCCAGGGCGGCCTCGAGCACGGCGCCGAACTTCGCCCTGAACTGGCGCATCAGCTTGTAGCCTGCGCCAAACTGCTGGTGCATCGCCGCCCAGGTCACCGGGGTCGGCTTGGACAGCACATGGAGCCGATAGGCCAGCCATGTGTAGAGGTCGATGGCGGCGCTGTTGTTGGCGATCTGGCGCAGCGCCTTTTCATTGACCGGCACCGGGTGGTCGCGCAGGGCCTGGAAGAAGTCGTCGGACAGGCGGACTGTATCAACCCAGAGGCGCGGCTGTTCGCTGCGGTCCTCAAGATCCTGCAGGCGGAAGCCGCCCTTGACGATGTTACCCTTTACGAATCCTGAGCCACGCTCGGTACGCCAAGTGAAGGTGAGGTTGCAGGCGGCGATGCGGTCGGCTTGGTCGCGCACCTCTTTGAGCGTCTTGCCGCCAACGCTGATGCCCATCCGGCCGAGCCAATCGCGCATGCTGGCGCCCAGCTCGACCTCCGGATTGTTGGTTTGTACGGCGCGGGTTTGCAGGTAGAGCATGATCATCCGAGCGCGGCTGCCATAGGGTACGCCGTGGACTCTGGTGACGCCATCTGCGTCGGGCAGGCTGCCAGGGTCGATAGTTAGGGTGACGTTATGGCCATGCCGCTCCCACCGCTCACTGTCGCCAAGCTTTTTGTGTGGAAAGCTGGTCAGGCAAAAGCCTGAATAGGTAAAGGAGAGTGCAGGATCGTCCTCAGCCATCACGGCGGCGGCCATGTCGATGAGTTGCTTTCCTTCCGGTAGCAGTCGACGTGCTTCCGAGTGTCCGTGCTGCAATATCAGCTGATGAACGTTGCTCATGGCTGCCTCCCGGTCCGCACTGTGACGGCTCGGTGTGACGAAATCAATGTGGACTCTGGTGACGCAAGCTATTTGGAAGTTATTTGGATCTTACTATTTGCTTCGTCACCAGAGTCCACGGGATAACTCCAAATATGGCGAGTCGTGCGTCACCAGAGTCCACACGACCGTCACCAAAGTCCACGGGATAAGTTGCCGCTGGCTTTCTGTCACGATTGCGAATCGTCCGACTCGGGTGGTGTGGACTCTGGTGACGGCAGGGTGGTGCGGGGCACGGTGGGGTCGAGGGCGGCGCGGTAGTAGTGGATCATATAGGTCCGCACGGCTGAGGCGAAGTTGGCCGGCTCGCCGCCGTGGGCGCGCACCAGCAGAGGAGAGTGCGATAGGTGTCAGGCAAACAACGCTAAGGGTAAGCGGGCCGGGAACACTGGCGCGGGGCGTCGTGCCAGTCATCCCGTCCGGCAATCAAGATGTCCGGAAACCCGTTGAGAGTGAGTGTTTCCGGACAGTTTCCAAGTCGGCCGCCAAAGGTCGGGATACTGTTGGCAAATCATTTGAAACGAATTCGTCAGGGATCTTCCTGAAGTTCAGCCGCATACCGAGGCATAACAGACTGGATGGCGCAGGCTGTGGGACGGATTCGGGGAACAACGGTTGACGCGGATGAAGTGATCGGAGGTTCCGCCATGTCGCTGCACTCCCAGCCGTCTGTTCCCTTGATCCCGGAAGAAACCGCCCGTGTCGCCCGCGCCGCTTTTCCAAGGGGAAATCCTTATCTGACACTGCGCGATGATCTCGGTCCGGCTTTCATGGACAGGGACTTCGATGACCTCTATCCCAAACGCGGCCGGCCGACCTATCCCCCCTGGCGACTGGCACTGGTGACGCTCCTGCAGTTCCGCGAGGGGCTGAGCGACCGCCAGGCGGCTGAGGCGGTGCGGGCCCGCATCGACTGGAAATACCTGCTCGGCCTGGATCTGACCGACGCCGGCTTCGATCACAGCGTCCTGACCGAGTTCCGCGGCCGACTGCTGATCGGAGGCGCCGAAGAACGCCTCCTGGAACGGGTTCTCGATGCCGGCCGGTCGCGGGGCCTGCTCAAGGCCCGCGGGCGACAACGGACGGACTCGACCCATGTGCTCGCCGCTGTCCGGGACCTGAACCGGTTGGAACTCCTGGGCGAGACGTTGCGCGCAGCACTCAACGCCCTCGCGGCCGTGGCCCCCGCGTGGCTGCGCGGTGTGGCGCTCCCGGTCTGGTATGAACGCTACAGCCGGCGGATCGAAGACTTCCGGTTGCCAAAGACGCCGGCCGAGCGGGCGGCCCTCGCCGGTGAGATCGGCGATGACGGCTTTCGGCTTCTCGCCGCGCTGGACGGCCCGGAAGCGCCAGGGGGTGGCGGCCATGCCGGCCATCGAGGCGCTCCGGACGGTCTGGCGCCGCCATTTTGAGAAGACGCCGGATCCCGGCGATCCATCGGGGGCCGGCCGTGCACGATTGCGGCCTGTGAGCGGGCGAGGTGGCGAGGACCGGCTGGAATCCCCCTACGACACCGACGCCCGTTACCGCAGCAAGAACGGCATGGAGTGGACCGGCTACATGGTCCATCTCAGTGAGACCTGCGATGACGACGCGCCGCGCTTGATCGTGCATGCCGATACCACGGCGGCCAACGTTCACGAAGCCATGCGGACCGAGCCGATCCATGTGGCCTTGGCGGCCAAGGGGATCGCGCCCGCCCTCCATCTGGTGGATTCGGCCTACGTCAGCGCGGTCCACCTCGTGACAGCCCGGGAGGTGTTCGCGATCGACCTCATCGGCCCACCCCGGAAGAACCTGAGTTGGCAGCAGCGACAGGGCAGCGGCTTCCGCGCCGCCGATTTCCGGATCGACTGGGAAGCGAGCCGTGTCCTCTGCCCGCGCGACAAGCAAAGCCAGAGCTGGAGCGACTACAGGGACAAGTCGGGGAGCCCCTACGTCAAGGTCCGGTTCAATCCTGCCGACTGTCGGGCCTGCGAGGCGCGCACGCAGTGCACCCGAGCGACCGGTGAGACGTGGGGACGCACTCTCAGGCTACGCCCGCGTGACGAGTACGAGGCGTTGGCGGCAGCCCGAGCGCGGAAGGAAACAGGCAGCGAACAGCCACTCTACGCCTTGCGCCAGGGCGTGGAAGGCACCTTGTCCCAAGCGGTGCGCGGCTTCGGGCTGCGCCGCGCCCGGTACAGGGGCATCGCCAAGGCCCATCTTCAGCACGTGGCCGTCGCGGCTGCCCTCAACCTCGACCGGATCGCCGCGTGGCTGCGAGGGCGGCCACTCGCACCAACCCGCCGCTCCCGCTTTGCCGCACTGGCCGCTTGACCGACCGACCTTGTCCTATTTTCGTACAGTTTCTTGTTCAATTCGCTTCAAATGATTCGCCAACAGTATCGGTCGGTTTTGCGGACGAACAACGACATCTTGCTCAACTCACGCAAGAATTGACTTCATGTGCATTCCATTTGTACAGCTAACTCTCCAATCGCTTGGGGGAGCACTGTCCGATGTCCATCCTGACGGGTACCAGTGGAAACGATACGATCATCGGTGGCTTGACCGATGACGAGCTGTACGGTCTGGATGGCAACGACCGCCTTGATGGCGCCGGGGGCGCCGACAGCCTGTCCGGCGGGGCCGGCAACGACACCCTAACCGGCGGTTCGGCCGATGCGGTGGTTGGCGCCACCCTGGCCGGTGGCAGCGGCGACGACCTCTATCTGGTTTCTAACCCGCTCGACCAGATCGTCGAGGCGGCGGGCGAAGGCACCGACGAGGTTCGCACCGACCTCGCCGCCTACACTTTGGCCGATGGGATCGAACACCTCACCTACACCGGCTCGGCCGCCTTCGCCGGCACCGGCAATGCGCTCGACAACCGTCTCACCGGTGGTGCAGGGGCCGACAACCTGATCGGGCTGGACGGCAACGACACGCTCGACGGCGGCCTGGGGGCCGACACCCTGGTCGGCGGGCTGGGCGACGACGTCTATCTCGTCGACGACAGCGCCGACGTCGTCACCGAACTGGCCGGCGAGGGCAGTGACGAGGTCCGCACCACGCTCACCGCCTACAGCCTCGGCGCCAACATCGAGTCGCTGACCTTCACCGGTGCCGGCACCTTCAGCGGCACCGGCAACGAACTGGACAACCGCCTCCAGGGCGGGGCGGGCAACGACACCCTGGCCGGCGGGCTCGGCCTCGACACGCTGGTGGGGGGGGCCGGCAACGACACCTACATCATCGACGATGCCGCCGATCTGGTGGTGGAGGCCGTCGGCGAGGGCATCGACGAGGTGCGGACCTCGCTGTCCGCCTTCACCCTGGCGGCCAATGTCGAGGTGCTGACCTACACCGGCATCGGCAGCTTCGCCGGCACCGGCAGCGCCGGCAACGACACCCTGCGCGGCGGGGCGGGTGACGACACGCTGACGGGAGCCGCCGGCAACGACTGGCTCGACGGCGGGGACGGCGCCGACAGCCTGATCGGCGGCAGCGGCAACGACACCTACATCGTCGATCAGGCCGGAGACCAAGTGGTCGAACTGGCCGGCGAAGGCAGCGACACGGTGCGCAGCGCCATCGATTACACGCTGGGTGCCAACGTCGAGGCGCTGGTGCTGACCGGTGGCGCCCTGACCGGCACCGGCAACGAACTCGACAACAGCCTGACCGGCACTGCGGCGGACAATGTTCTGATCGGTCTGGACGGCAACGACACGCTGAATGGCGGGGCGGGAGCCGACACGCTGATCGGCGGGGCCGGCAACGACACCTATGTCGTCGACAACATCGGCGACGTGCTGGTGGAACTGCCGGGCGAAGGCATCGACACGGTGCAGAGCTCGATCAGCCACACCCTGCTGGCCGACTTCGAGAACCTGACGCTGACCGGCTCCGCCGCCATCTCCGGCACCGGCAACGCGGCCAACAATCTGCTGATCGGAAATGGGGCGGCCAACCTGCTGACCGGGCTGGAGGGCGAAGACACGCTGAACGGCGGCGGCGGGGCCGATACGCTGGTCGGCGGCAGCGGCAACGACACTTACGTCGTCGACAATATCGGCGACGTCGTGGTCGAGCTGGCCGACGAAGGCACCGACAAGGTGAGCGCCTCGGTCAGCTGGACGCTGGGTGCCAATGTCGAGAACCTGACGCTGACCGGCTCGGCGGCGATCAACGGCACCGGCAACGAGCTGAATAACGTGCTGACCGGCAACAGCGGCGCCAATGTTCTGGACGGTGGGCTGGGAGCCGACAGCATGGCTGGTGGGGCGGGCAATGACGTCTACATCGTCGACGATGCCGGCGACGTGGTGACGGAACTGGCCGGCCAGGGCACCGACGAAGTCCGCACCAGCCGGTTGGCCTACACGCTGGGTGCCAATGTCGAACTGCTGACCTACACTGGCAGCGGCCCCTTCACCGGCACCGGCAACGATCTGGCCAACCGTCTGGCCGGGGCCGGCGGCGATGACAGCCTGTCGGGTGGGGCCGGCAACGACACGCTGATCGGTGGAGCCGGGGCCGACACGCTGGACGGCGGAACGGGAACCGACACCGCCAGTTACGCGACGGCCGCGGCCGGCGTGGTGGTCGATCTGGCGAGCGGCACCGGCACGGCGGGCGAGGCGGCCGGTGATGTGCTGCTGTCGATCGAGAACCTGACCGGCTCGGGCTATGCCGACACGCTGACGGGCGACGGCGGCGCCAACCTGCTCGACGGCGGTGCCGGCAACGACAGCCTGTCGGGTGGGGGCGGCAATGACACGCTGATCGGCGGGGCGGGGGCGGACACGCTGGATGGCGGCTCGGGCAGCGACACCGCCAGCTACGCCGCCTCGGCCGCGGCGGTGGCGGTGGACCTCGCCAGCGGCAGCGGCACGATGGGCGACGCCACGGGCGACGTGCTGCTGTCGATCGAGAACCTGACCGGCGGATCGGGCAACGACACGCTGCGCGGCGACGGCGGTGCCAATCGGCTGGACGGCGGTGCCGGCAACGACGTGCTGGAGGGCCGCGGCGGCAACGACACGCTGGTCGGCGGCTCGGGCAGCGACACCGCAGTCTACTCGGGCAGCGTGCGCGACTATGTAGCGACCAAGGTCGGCTCCGACTGGACGATCCAGGCGATGGCGTCGGGCGAGGGCACCGACACGCTGCAGGGGGTGGAGTGGGTGCAGTTCGCCGACGCTTTGCTGCGGCTGGACGCCAACAACGCGCCGCTGCTGCCGGGCAACTTGACGGCTGCGACCGACGAGGACGCAGCGGCGCTGTCGGTGGATTTGCTGCAAGGGGCCTTCGACTTCGAGGGCAGCCCGCTGTCGGTGACGGGGCTGAGTCAGACCGGCGGGCCGGCGGCGACGGTGAGCCTGAGCAACGGCGTGCTGGGGCTGGACCCGGCGCAGTTCGGCTGGCTGGCGGCGGGGCAGAGCACCAACCTGACCTTCGCCTATGGGGTGTCGGACGGCAGCGACGCGACACCGCGGACGCTGACGGTGACGGTTGCCGGCCGCAACGATGCGCCGGTGGTGAGCGGGCCGGTGACGGCTGCGACCGACGAGGATGCGGCGGCGCTGGTGGTGACCCTGCTGCAGGGGGCGAGCGATCCCGACCAGGGCGACGTGCTGTCGGTGACGGGCTTCAGCCAGACCGGCGGGCGGGCGGTGAGCGTGACGCGCAACGGCTCGGCGCTGACCATCGATCCGGCCCAGCTCAATGATCTGGCGGCGGGGGAAAGCGCCACGCTGACCTTCGGCTATGGCGTGACCGACGGCACCGCGACCACGGCGCAGACGCTGAGCGTCACCGTGCAGGGCAGGAACGATGCGCCGAATGCGAACGGCGATGCCGTTCAGACAATCATCGGCACTCCATTGGCGATCCTTGGCTCCGCCCTGTTGGAAAACGATACCGATCTGGATCGAACGGACGTTCTAACAATTTCGTCGGTTGGAGCTGCTGTGAACGGTACCGTTTCCCTGACCGACGACGGGAAAGTGCTTTTCTCACCGGAAGATGGATTCGTTGGAGACGCCGGCTTCACCTACACGACAAGCGATGGTCATGGGGGATACGCCAGTGCCACGGTTACGGTTGCCGTTACACAACCGCCCGCACCTCGCTCTGCCTCCTTGGTGGCCGACGAGGAACTCAGCCTTTCGATCAGTTCGGGTGCTGTGAGGTTGGCGACTCTTGCCGACGGGCGTCAGGTTGCCTTCCGGACCGGAACGGACGGGGCGTTCGTCCAACTTTTCGATGTGGATGGGCAGCCGTCCGGTCCCGCCTCCGCGATTGCCGCCGGTGCCGGAACGCTGCCGCATGTGGCAGGACTGCGGGACGGCGGCTTCGTCGTGACCTGGACCGACAGCCAACCCGATACGATGGCCCAGCGCTTCGATGCCGATGGCGTCGCACAGGACGGCCCCTTCCGGGTCAACAGCTATACAGCCAATGTTCAGGGGTCTTCTGAGGTCACGGCGCTGGATGACGGGGGCTTCGTCATCACTTGGCTGTCGACCGCCTCGCCGAATTCGGCCGGTCAGGACGGCAACGGTTACGGCATCTTCGCCCAACGCTACAATGCTGGTGGTACTCCGGTCGGTGGCGAGTTCCGCATCAACCAGTCGACCTGGGACGTGCAAGTGACCGGTGCCACGGTCGCCCTGACGGATGGCCGTTTCGTCACCACATGGTTCAGCAACCATACCGGTGTCTGGCAGCTCTATAAACGCGAGTTCGGTCCGGCCGGTGCCGTGGGGAACGAGGTACTTCTCGGCAGTTGGGGCAACAACACGGCCGATTGGCCGAACCCGGCAAGCATGGACGGAGCGGCCTTGCAGGACGGCAGCTATGTGCTGGCCTGGCATGTCTATGACAATCAGGGCAATGGGGCTGAAATCCGCATGCAGCGCTTTGCCGCCAACGGCACTGCTCTGGGTGCCTCGGTGCTTGTGAACACCTACCGCACCGGTAACCAGACCGTACCGGCGGTCGCTGCCACCGCGGATGGCGGTTTTGTCATCAGCTGGCAATCGGCCGGACAGGACGGCAGCGGGAACGGCATCTATGCACAGCGTTTCGACGCCACCGGCACCCGGGTCGGCAGCGAATTCCGCATCACCGACGCTGTTACGGGCAACCAGGACGCTCCCTCCATCGCCGCCACCGCCGATGGTGGCTTCACCGTCGCGTGGGGTGGTGATCGCATCGGCATCCGGCGGTTTGGCGCGACCGTATCCGAGCCGATCATACTTGGCGGCGAAGCAGAGGTCACTGCCGGCACAGACATTATGGCGTCTGCTCTCGTGCACCCTGGTCATGTGCAGGGCGCATTGTGGGATGGAGCGGGGTTACAGCAGGTCTCGACATACCAATTCATTGACGATGGGACTGTCCCAGGTAGCGGCCATTTCACAGTGAATGGCATAGAACAGCAATCGGGTCACATCATTACCATTTCTGCGGACACACTCGATCAAGTCCGTTGGATCGGTGGATCGACTTCCGGCATGGACGGCTACCGTGTCCGTGCTTTCGATGGACAGCAGTGGAGCGACTGGGCCACAGGTACGGTGAGGACCGTTGTCGCGACGACCGCAGTTCAGGCCGACGCTGAACTCGGCCTTTCGACCGTATCGGGTGCTGTGAGGTTGGCAGCTCTTGCCGACGGGCGTCAGGTTGCCTTCCGGACCGGAACGGACGGGGCGTTCGTCCAGCTTTTCGATGTGGATGGGCAGCCCTCCGGCAGTGCCTATGCAATCGGCGACAATGCTGGAAGGTTGCCGCATGTGGCAGGACTGCGGGACGGCGGCTTCGTCGTGACCTGGACCGACAGCCAACCCGATACGATGGCCCAGCGCTTCGATGCCGATGGCGTCGCACAGGGCGGCCCCTTCCGGGTCAACAGCTATACAGCCAATGTTCAGGGAGCTTCTGAGATCACGGCGCTGGATGACGGGGGCTTCGTCATCACTTGGCTGTCGACCGCCTCGCCGAATTCGGCCGGTCAGGACGGCAACGGTTATGGCATCTTCGCCCAACGCTACAATGCTGGTGGTACTCCGGTCGGTGGCGAGTTCCGCATCAACCAGTCGACCTGGGACGTGCAAGTGACCGGTGCCACGGTCGCTCTGACGGATGGCCGTTTCGTCACCACATGGTTCAGCA